>CACWOL010000001.1 GCA_902762495.1 uncultured bacterium
CCGCGCCGAACGGACTTACGGGCGTTTCGCGGAGCGCGGCGGGATGGAATCCGGGCAGGAAATCAAATTCATCGAGGATGTCGTCGAAATTCATGACGAGCTTCGCGCCCTGCTTGATGAGCGTGTTGCAGCCCGCCGCCGACGGATTGTCCGCCTCGCCCGGCACGGCGAACACATGACGGCCCTGTTCCAGCGCCTGCGCCGCGGTGATCAGCGAACCGCTGTTGACGCCGGCCTCGACCACCAGCGTGCCGCAGGAAAGCCCGGCGATGATGCGGTTTCGCATCGGGAACGTGTGACGCGTGGGCGCGGTGGTCATGGGAAACTCGGAAATGACCGCGCCGCCGGTCCGGATGATGGCGCGTGCGAGGTCGAGGTTTTCGACGGGGTGAAGCTTGGCGAGGCCGCCGCCGAGCACGGCTACGGTCTTGCCGCCCGCATCGACCGTGGCCTGATGCACGATCGTGTCGATGCCGATCGCGAGGCCGCTGATCGTGGTCCAGCCGCCGTACGCGGCGGATTCGGAGAGATGCCTCGCCATGCGTGCGCCGTAGTTGGAGGCATTGCGCGTACCGACGATGGAAATGGAGCGGACGTCGAGGTCGGCGGGCAGAGTGCCGCGCATATAGATGCAGAGCGGGGCGTCGCGGAGTTCGCGCAGGGCCGCCGGATATTCGTCGTCGGTGCGGCAGAGGATGGTCACGCCGCCGTTCCGGGCGATCTCCAGCTCGCGGTCGAGTTCGACGGAGTCGCGCCAGCGGAGGATGCGTTCGGCAAGTTCGGAACTGATGCCGCGGATACGGGCAAGCGAGGCGGCGTCCGACTCGAAGATGGCGGAAACGGAACCGCAGAATTCGATGAGGGCATTGGCGCGGGAACCGCCGATGCCGTTCAGCAAGTTCAGGATGATGCACCCTTCATGATCGTTCACAGACTTCCTCCCAGACAGCTTCGATTGCCTCGCGCGGGACGTCCGTGCGGACCTCGGCGCGGCCGATTTCGAGCGGCAGGACGATGCGCGGCACGCCGGAAACGGCTTTCTTGTCCGACGCCATCGCAGCCATGAGCGCGGCCCGGTCGCAACCGGAGACCGTGACGGGCAGGCGGTACTGACGGAGCAGTGCCGCGATCTTCGCGGAGGAATCCGCGTCGAGCTTGCCGAGCCGGACCGAAAGCCGGGCGGCGGCGGCAGTCCCGACCGCGACCGCTTCGCCGTGTTCCAGCCCGCGGTAATCCTGCACTTTCTCGATCGCGTGCCCGAACGTGTGTCCCAGATTGAGGAGCATGCGTTCGCCACGTTCCTGCTCGTCGCGGGACACCACGGCGGCCTTCAGCGCGCAGGAACGCGCCACGAGGGACGCGAGGCGGGCATGATCCTGAAAAAGGGTATCTCCGACGGCTTCCAGTTCGTCGAAGAGCGCGCGGTCGAAGAGGACGGCGTGCTTGATGAGTTCGGCGAAACCATTCGACATCTCGCGGGCGGGGAGCGACGTCAGGAACATCGTGTCCATCAGGACGGCTTTCGGCTGGTAGAACGTGCCGACGAGGTTCTTTCCCTCGGGCAGGTCCACACCCGTTTTGCCGCCGACACCGGAGTCGATCATCGCCAGAAGCGAGGTCGGAATCTGCACGCAGCGAATCCCGCGCATATAGATGGACGCGGCAAACGCCGCCATGTCACCGACCACGCCGCCGCCCAGCCCGACGATCAGCGAACCGCGGTCAAGCCCGGCACGCGCGGCGTCCCGGCAGATATCCCCGATCGTCGCGAGGTGCTTGGAAGTCTCGCCGGCGGGGAAAACGGATTCCGACACGCCGGAAGCCCCGGCGACCAGAAGCGTCCGCTGCAGCAGCTCGCCGTACAGAGGAAAAACGTTCGAATCGGAGACGATCAGGACTTTCACGCCCTTCGCAAAGGGTGAAAGCAGTTCGACGGCCGCGCCGGACTTGAAGAGGTCCTGCGCCACGGAAATATCGTAGGAGCGCGCCCCGAGGCTGACTTGCACGGTCTCCATATCAGCGGGCGTCCTTCGCGGCGGACAGGAGTTCGGCGTAGGTCGTGCGTCCGTCGTAGAGCGCCTTGCCGACAATTGCGCCTTCGAGGTTGGCGCAGCCAAGCGAAATCAGGTTGCGCACGTCCGCAGGCGAGCTTACGCCGCCGGACGCGATGATCTTGCAGTCAGGAAGCTGTTCGCAGAAAGCACGCATGAACGGGAGATTCGGCCCTTTCAGCGCGCCGTCGGTGGCAATGTCGGTGAAGATGAAGCGTTCGATGCCGAAGAGGAACAGCGACCTGGCGAGCGCCGCCGCATCGACCGTGGAGGTCTCGACCCAGCCGCGTGTGGCGACCTTGCCGTCGCGGGCATCGATCCCGGCCACGATCTTCTCCTGACCGAACGCATTGATGAAGTCCTCGGCGCTCTTCGGATCGTCGCAGACCGCGGTCCCGAGGATCACGCGGGACACGCCCAGATCGAACGCGCGTTTGGCGTCGTCGACGGTACGGATGCCGCCGCCGAGTTCGCAAGGGATGGAGACGCGGGCGCAGATCGCGCGGATCGCCTCGGAATTGATCATCGCGCCGGATTTTGCGCCGTCGAGGTCGACCAAATGGATCAGCGGCGCGCCGGCCTGTTCCCACACAGCGGCCTGATCGGCGGGCGTACTCTCGTAGACCGTCTCCTTCGCATAGTCGCCCTGAAACAGGCGGACGCAGTTGCCGTGAAGCAAATCAATAGCGGGAAATAATTTCATGATTTGATCTCTCCTTTGCACAGGGCCGAGAATCCGCGCAGGATCGCCAGCCCGTTTTCCTGGCTTTTCTCCGGATGGAACTGCGTCGCGGCCAGGTTGCCGCGCGACACAGCCGAGGTGAAACCGCAGATATAATCCGTCTGTCCGGCGGTCACGGACGCATCATCCGGCACAACATAAAACGAATGAACGAAATAGAACCATTTGGGCTCTTTGAATGAAGCAAAACACGGGTGCGCCGAACGGAAGGAAACCGTGTTCCAGCCCATGTGCGGCACTTTCTCCGTCGAGGATTCGAACTTGCGGCAGCAGCCCTTCAGAATCCCGAGGCCCGGCACGCCGGGCGCCTCCTCGCTGGATTCGAACAGCATCTGAAGCCCCAGGCAAATCCCGAGAAACGGTTTGTCAGCCGCGGTCCAGTCGCGCAGGAAACCGACAAATCCAGCGCGGTCGAGATTCTTCATCGCGTCGTGGAAATTCCCGACACCCGGCAGGACCACGCCCGCCGCATCCGCGGCTTCGGACGGCGCACGCACGATACGGACATCCGCACCCGTAAAATTCAAAGCCCTCTCCACGTTGCGGAGATTGCCCATGTCATAGTCGATGATAGCGATCAATGCCATATTGATCCATCCTTACACTAAAAAAATAAAACAACAATTAATATATCTCTTTTTCTTCGAAAAGTCAAATACTGTCCCTCAAATCCAATGCTTGAGACCACCTGCATCAGACCGCGATGATTTCCGCATCCGATCAAAGAGTCCTGTTTTCCTGAAGTTTTTTTCTGAAGATTTGGGAAAAACGTCCAGTTTCAGTTAAAAGAAGTTTGCCTTAAATGAAATTGGCGCGTGTATGCGCGAGAGATAAACTTTTCCTTTTCCAATCGACTTTTCCGATCGACTTAAAAAAAAGAGTTTATGCTCAAAACACGGGAATCACGATCCTGAAACAGCATCCCTTCCCCGGGACAGAATGCAGCTCGGCTTTCCCGTTGTGGAGCTGGGCGATATGCTTCACGATCGCGAGGCCGAGGCCGGTCCCGCCAAGCGCACGGCTGCGTTCCTTGTGAACCCGGTAGAAACGTTCGAAGATGCGAGGCTGATTCTCCTCGGGGATCCCGCATCCGTGATCGGTCACGGAAATGACAGCGTTTCTTTCCTCGCGGGACAGAGACAATTCGATATCTGGGCTCCCGCTGTACTTGATCGCATTGTGAATCAGATTGGACAGAGCCTGTTCCAGCAGCTGGGCGTCGCCGGCTACGGAGACCGGTTCGGTGTGCGTGATCCGGATCGTCATCCCGTGTTGCCTTGCTTCCTGCTGAAGCGTCTGCATACCTGATTCCAGAATATCCTGCAAATCCACCTGCAGGAACTCCCGGCGCTGGCGTTCCGGGTCATTTTCGAGCGCGGCGAGGCTCAGGATGTCCCGGATCAGCGCGTTAAGCCGTCCCGCCTGCTCGTCCAGCATTTTCATCAGCTTTTCATACTGTTCCGCGGGAAGATCGCGTTCCTCCTGGATGGTCTCGACCGCGCCGAGGATGCACGTCATCGGCGTTTTGAGCTCGTGGGAAACATTCGCAATAAATTCACTGCGGAACGATTCCAGCTTTTTCATCTCGAACAGCTGCTTTTTCAGCTGTTCCGTCATTTTCGACAACATCTCCGCCAGGGGCCTGACCGGCCCGCTCTCCGGAATGGGGATCCGCGTTTCGATCTCTCCCCCGAAAATATCCCCGGCACAACGCCCGACCTCCACCAGCGGACGATAGATACGCTTCAGCAGATAGAGTTGCAGCCATGCGAGCAATCCGGTCGAGATCGCAAACAGAAGGACGATGCCGCCGGTAATCCACGGGAATATCTCCATATACGGGAAATCCTCCTTGGCGAACCGGACCACGTACAACCCGAGCGGCGTCTGCACCGGCACGGCATAATAGATCATTCTCTCCTTCAGCGTCTCGCTGTATCGACGGGCAAACCCGATCGTCCCGCTCTGCGCGGCCTTGAACTCGCTGCGGCCGGAATGGTTGTCAAACGCGAGGTGGCTCGGATTTGTGTCCGCCAGCACGACGCCCTGCGGCGAGATCAGCGTGATACGGAAGATGCGGTTGTCGAAGGCGCGGCAGAATTCGATCGCGGATTCGGTGTTTCCCGACAGAAGCCTGTCCTTGATCGCCGAGGCGGTCAAATCCGCTTTCTGCGCCAGGCTTTTCATCATCTCCCCATCGACTGCCTGCACAAAGTGATGTTCCCCCCACCACGCGGCGACGAGCAGGATATCCATGACGAGCATGAGGATCAGCGGCAGATGGACCAGCAGATACTCCTTGAGCCCGCTGGAAGCCGGAGGAAGCGCCCGTTTCATCGCACCATGCTTTCCTGCGTGAGACGGTACCCGATCCCGCGGATCGTCTCGATATGGGCCGCGCCCCATTCGCCGAGTTTCCGGCGCAGGTTCACGATCTGGACATCCACCGCGCGGTCCGTGACAGGATAGTCTTCGCCCTTGATCCGGCGGATGATCTGTCCTCGCGTGAACACGCGTCCGGGATGCGCCGCGAACAGGACCAGGATCTCGAACTCGCTGAACGTCAGGGAAACGGATTCGCCGGAAATTGAAACACGGCGCTGGTCCCTGTTGATGCTCAGTCCGGCGACCTGAAGCACAGACGACTGGTCCTGCTGTTCCGCGATGCGGAACTGCGCGCGGATTCGGGCGGTCAGGACTTTCCGGCTGAACGGCTTGGTGATGTAGTCGTTCGCCCCCATCTCCAGTCCGACCACGATGTCCGACTCGTCGCTTTTGGCGGTCAGCATGATGATCGGGGTCATCCGCGTGTCGGGCGAAGACTTCAGGCGTCGGCACACGCTCAGGCCGTCCATGCCGGGCAGCATGAGGTCCAGCAGGATCAGGTCCGGCATATAACGCGTGGCGAGCGCAAGGCCGTCCTCACCGTTGGACGCCTCCAGAATGGAGTCGAATCCGGCGGACTGCAAGGTCAGCTTCAGCAACTCGCGGATCGGTTCCTCGTCGTCTATGATCAGGATCGTTTTGTTGGTCATACTTGTTTCCCCGTCCTTTCGTTTTACTATATCATGTCGGTGTGCTTATTTCAACCGACGTCCGGCAGTTTCCCGTAGAAATCTCCGGCGCGCTCCGCGATGTTGAAGATATGCCGTTCGGTCTTGCGTATCTTTTCCAGCAGCTCCATGAAGAGCACGCCGTTTTTGGTGATGCATTTCCCCTCGTACAGGCGGTTCATGTGCGTGAGTTCTGCCTCGTCCAGCATTTTCTGCATTTCGGCATGGGCGGCATGTGCCGTTTCCGGATTCTGCGAATGGTTTTCCTTCAGGAGATCGATCGCATTTTCCGTCAGGGTCTCCAGGTGTCCGTGAATGCGTTCCAGTTCAAGTTCGGCGTCCTCGCTGAACTGGACCTTGTCCGCCTTGATCCGCTTCATGAGGTCGCAGAGTTCCATGGCGTAATCCCCGATCTTCTCGGCGTCGTTGGTGCAGTGGATGAGCACGGGGATCTGTCTGCTTTCACGCGGCGACAGCGGCTTCAGCATGAGCGCGGTGAGATAGTCCGCGATGTCGCGCTGGCGGGCGTCGATCTCCTCCTCCCTCTGAGGCAGAGATTTGACCCGTTCCTGATTGCGTTCGTCGTTGTGTGCGTAGATTTTCAGGGCAGTGTCCGTCATCTTCCATGCCCGTTTCAACATCTTTCTCAGCTCGGCGGCGGTCTGCGACAACGCGATCGCGGGCGTATTCAGCAGGTGCGGCTCGAGCTTGATGTAACGGACGTCGACGGCTTTGACCGGGATGATGGCTTCGCAAATCCTCGGCAGGACCGACATGAACGGGATCAGCAGCAGAGTCGTGCCGACGTTGAAGAGCGTGTGCGCATTCGCGATCTGGCGTTCCAGCGACGCGCCGACGCCCGAAACCGTCCGAATCAGACGGAAAAACGCCGGTTCGCCGCCCCACGGGATGAGGAAGGAGACGACCGCGATCAGCACGCCGATGACATTGAAGAGCGTGTGGAGCAGCGCCGCCTGACGCGCCACGCGGTTCGTGGTCAGCGCCGCCAGCTGGGCAGTGACCGTAGTGCCGATGTTGGTTCCGAGCAGGATCCCGACCGCGGTGTACAGGTCCATGATTCCGCCCGCGCTGAGCGCGATCACGATGCCGATGCAGGCCAGACTGCTTTGAACGATCATGGTGGCGACCAGACCGATCCCGATCGCGCCGAACAGCGCTCCCGGCGGGATGATCCCGTTGGGGCCCGGCGTGCAGTCGAACCGCTGGAACGCGGAGACGAACGCGGGGTGATCCGCCAGTTGTTTCAGCTCGCCGCTCATGATCTCCATGCCGAAGAACAGCAGTCCCAGCCCAAGGAGCGTCTCGCCCAGCTGCACGACCTTTTCATTCCTGAAAAACGTCATCCCCAGCCCGAGGATGATGGACGGCATGATGATGACGCCGATCTTGAATGCCACGAGCTGTGCCGTGATCGTCGTTCCGATGTTCGCGCCGAAAATGATCCCGACGGATTGCTGAAGCGTCAGGAGTCCGGCGTTGATGAAGCCGATCACCATGACGGTTGTGACGCTGGACGACTGAAAGACCGAGGTCACGACAGTCCCGGACAGGATCCCGGCAAGTCGGTTTGACGAGAAAAAGCGCAGCACCGTCCGCATCTTTTCTCCGGCCGCCTTCTGCAGGCCCCGGCTCATCAGCTTCATGCCGAACAGAAACAGCGCCAGCCCGCCCAAAGCATTTACGAAAAGCATAGTTCTCCTTTTGTTCGTTGATCTATGCTGTTACTATACATGCACATTATGAAACCACGGTTAAGACTTTGTTAGTTTTCGGTTAGGACTTGCTGTTGACAGCGTGCAATCATTTTGTCTTTTTCCGTTTCGGGTTGATTTGAGCAACCTCAAACTAACCACAATGAAAGAGATATCTTTTGCTTTTTTTTGCGTCATTTCGGGAAAAAGAGCAAAAAGTGTATCTTTTTTTTATTTTTTTTCCGTTTTCGGCTTTTTTTTTTAAAAATCGGGGTTATGTTTACGGTAAGGGTTTTTGCCATTCGGCAGGAACGTTCACATATCAACTTTGGAATTTGCTGCGAAAACGAGGCTGCGCTCCTGAAAAAAGCGCCGCCCGAAACAACCGCCGCTCTGCGGATCGAACGGGAAATATGACTTGGAGTTTGGACAAATCGAGGCTGAAGGCAGGCCGGAACGCATCATCGGCGGTCCGCTGCCGCCGCTGCCGCATTTGATACCGGGATGCCGGGCGGTTCTTCGTCCGGTCCGGGTTCCTTTTCCTCATGTTCCCGCCTCGCCCCGAGCGCAGATGCCATTCGTTTTCGCCGCTTCGCAGAAACGCAGTGGTTCATGTACGACGAACAGACAGTCGATCATGCAGGGCAGACCTGCGGCACGTCCCCGGTGACGGCCGCGACATTGCATGACCTGAAAAAGGCCGTCCGGCGCGAAAAGATCGCGCTGCGCCGCGCCATGCCGCCCGAGGCTCGCTCGGCGGCGGATGCGGCGATCAACGACCGGCTTCTGGACATCGTCCGGACGGAAAAACCGTCCGGGCTCGTCGCATACGTCAGCGACGGCACGGAACCCGATCTCGCTCCGGTCATGCGGTACGCGCTTCAGGCGGGCATCACGCTCTGCCTGCCGCGTTTCGAGCAGTCGGGCGCATATTCCATCGTGACAGTACGTTCCCTGGACTTTCCGGTGTCCCACTGGGGTATCCCGGAACCGTCCGCCGATGCCCCGGCGGCTCCTCCGGAACTGCTTGCGGAAGCCCTTTGGCTGGTACCCGGCGTGGCGTTCGATCCCGCCTGCCGCCGTCTCGGACGCGGCAAAGGCGTTTACGACCGTCTGCTTGCCCGGGGGACCGGAAAAACCATCGGTATCTTTTATGAACTCCAGAGATGCGCGGAACTGCCCTGCGAGCCCACGGATCAGCCCGTCGGCCGCGTCGTCACCGAATCCGGCGTCTTTGGCTGCAAAAACAATGTCAGGAGTTAATTCACATGTTTTCCAATGTCATCATCGCCGCCGCCCTTACATGGACGGATTATCTGGAAATGATCGGCGGCTGCATTATCGGCATCGCCATCGTGGAGATCATCGTCACCATCCTTTCCAAGAAGGGCAAGACCAAAGCGTCCCGTGATGCCGCGAAAGTCAGGGAGGACGCCGAGCGCGAAGCCTCCCAGATCCTCCGCGAAGCCCGCGTCACCGCAAAAAGCGAAGCCCTGAAGATCAAGGACGACGCCCTCAAGATCAAGGACGAAGTCGATAACGAAATCAAGGAACGCCGCCGCGAGATCACGCAGCAGGAAAAACGCCTCACGCAGAAAGAGGAAAACCTCGACCGCAAGAACGATTCCCTGGACGCGAAGATCAAGAACGCCGAGCGCAAGGAAGCCGAACTCGTACAGCAGCGCGAACGCCTCGTCCAGAAGGAGGAGGAGCTCAAGAACACGATCGACCGCCAGATCAACGAACTGGAACGCATCGCCGAGCTCGACCGCGAGACCGCCCGCGGCATGATCCTCGAAAAACTCAAGGGCGAGGTCGAAAACGAATCCGGCCTGCTCATCCGCAACATCGTCGAGGACGCCCGCCAGCGCGCCGAACGCGAATCCCAGAAGCTCCTCGCCTACGCCATCCAGCGTTACGCGGGCGACTGCACCTACGAACGCACCACAGCCACCATCCCGCTGCCCAACGACGAGATGAAGGGGCGCATCATCGGCCGCGAAGGCCGCAACATCCGCGCGCTCGAGGCGGCGACCGGCGTCAACATCCTCATCGACGACACCCCGGAAGCCGTCGTCATCAGCTGCTTCGACCCCGTCCGCAAGGAAGTCGCGCGCCGCATGATGGAAAAACTCATCGGCGACGGACGCATCCACCCGACCCGCATCGAGGAGCTCGTGAAGAAGATGCGCAAGGAAGTCGACGAGGAGATCTTCAGCGCCGGCGAGCAGGCCGTGCTGGACTGCGGGCTCCAGGGCGTCGCGAAACCGCTCATCACGCTCATCGGCACGCTCCAGTTCCGCTACAGCTTCTCCCAGAACGTGCTCAAGCACTGCATCGAGACCTCGGCATTCATGGGCGCGATCGCCGCCGAACTCGGCCTGGACGAGCAGCGCGCGCGCCGCATCGGCCTCTTCCACGACATCGGAAAGGCCGTCGACCACGAGATCGAGGGGACGCACGCCCAGATCGGCGCCGACCTGCTCCGCAAATACGGCGAGAACAAGGACGTCGTCAACGCCGTCGCCGCGCACCACGGCGAGGTCGAGGCGACCAGCATCTACGCCATCCTCGCCAACGCCTGCGACGCCCTCAGCGCGTCGCGTCCCGGCGCACGCAGCGAGACCACCGAACTCTACCTCAAACGCCTCGAACAGCTCGAATCCATCGCCAAGGATTTCCCCGGCGTGGACACCTGCTACGCGCTCCAGGCGGGCCGCGAGGTCCGCGTGGTCGTCGAGCCGGAGAAAATCAACGAGGCACAGGCGCAGGTCATCGCACGCGACATCTGCAACCGCATCGAAAAGGAAATGACCTATCCCGGCCAGATCAAGGTCACGATCATCCGCGAGACGCGCTCCGTGGAATACGCCAAGTAACGCAGTATGGACACCTTCGCACAGGCACGAGCGGCATTCGACCGGCACATCGCGAAATTCCGCGACGCGTCCGGCACGCTTCCGTTCGCACTCGAAGCCAAGTTCAACCACACCGGCGAAGTCTGCGAGATCACGGAGAAGATCGTGGCGGGAGAAGCTCATTTTTCCCCGCATGACGCGCTTATCTTCCGCCTCTGCGCGCTCTTCCACGACATCTCGCGTTTCGAGCAGTACGACAAGTTCAAGACGTTCCTCGACCGCCAGTCGTTCGACCACGGCGACCGCAGCGCCGCCCTGATCGACGAACTCGGCCTCGTGCCGGAACTCCCCGCCGAAGACCGTGCCTGCGTCATCGACGCCGTCCGCGTACACAACAAGTTCGCGATCCCGGCGGATTTCCCGTCCGCGCGCCTCGCCGCCGCGAAGATGGTCCGCGACGCCGACAAGCTCGCCATCCTGCGCCTCATCATCCGCTTCTTCAACGGCGACTATTCCGATCCGACCATCCGTCTGGACCTGCCCGACACGCCCGGCTGGACTCCGGCCATCCTCGAAACCGCGCTGAGCGGGAAATGCGTAGTCTACACCGACATGAAGAGCATCAACGACTTCAAACTCGGGCTCTTCGCGTGGTCCTGCGACCTCAACTATCCCGCGTCCGCCGCGCTCGCGCTCGACGAGGACCTCTTCGGGCGCGTCCGTGCCCTGCTCCCCGAATCGGACAAGATCGACGCTCTGCTCGTTTCTGCCCGGACCCGCCTCAATACGCTCCGCAACTCCACCCGTCCCTCCGACAGAATCCCTGACCGATGCCGCTCCTGACCGCCTCCCACCTGAAGAAATACTACCCCGTCGCGCGCGGCTTCTTCGGCAAGCCCGACTACGTGCGCGCCGTGGACGACGTTTCATTCACGCTGGAACAGGGCGAGACGCTCGGCCTGGTCGGCGAATCCGGCTGCGGTAAGTCCACGCTCGCGCGGCTCCTGCTCCGACTGGAGGACCCGACCGAAGGCTCCATCCAGCTCGACGGCCTGGAAATGACCGGGATCCGAGGCGAAGCGCTCCGCAGGATGCGCGGGAAGTTCCAGATGATCTTCCAGGACCCGTACGGCTCGCTGAACCCGCGCATGAGCATCTTCTCCATCCTGGAGGAGGCGCTGAAGCTCCACACGAAACTCGACGCCGCAGGACGCGACAAACGCATCCGCGAACTCCTGAAGCTCGTCGGGCTCAACCCCGACTATGCCATGCGCCATCCGCACCAGTTCAGCGGCGGCCAGCGCCAGCGCATCGGCATCGCGCGCGCCCTCGCCGTCAATCCGGCCTTTATCATCGCCGACGAACCCGTCTCCGCGCTCGACGTCAGCGTCCAGGCGCAGATCGTGAATCTCCTGCAGGACATCCAGAAACAGACCGGCGTCGCGTTCCTCTTCATCGCGCACGACCTCGCCGTCGTGGAACACATCTGCCACCGCATCATGGTCATGTATCTGGGACGCATCATGGAGATCGGGCCGTCCGACGACGTCTGTTCCAAACCGCTCCATCCGTATACCCTCGCGCTGCTTTCCAGCGTCCCGCAGATCGACCAGTCGCGCCGCCGCGACCGCATCATCTTGAAAGGCGACGTCCCATCTCCGCTGAATCCGCCGTCCGGATGCCGTTTTCACACCCGATGCCCTTTCGCACAGCCGCGCTGCGCCACAGAAACTCCAGCGCTTCAGGAAGTCTCTCCGGGCCGTTTCTGCGCCTGCCACACACCGGGCATCTTCAAGAAACCGGAGACCGCATGACGGAATACGACTTGTTGACGATCAACGACATGACAGAACGACGAAAAGATTTGACGGTTTGACGGACGATTGATTTCATCATAGTTTTTGCGACAATCCTTCACACATCAAACGACATCATAAAAACGACAAAGAACAAGTGTCATTCTGACACAAATAAAGCATTATAAAAACACCGAATCCGCGCCATGAACCAGCCTGTTTCCATCATCCTGCCGAACTACAAGACTCCGGAACTGACGCGCCTCTGCCTGCGTTCTCTCCGCAAATATACGCCGCACGACGCGATCCGCATCATCGCCGTCGACAACGCGTCCGGCGACGAATCGGCGGAATACCTGCGGTCGCTCGGCTGGATCCGGCTGATCGAACGCACCCCCGCGGACATCGCCGGCATGGCGCCCGCGCTGATGCACACCACCGCCATGGACCTGGCGCTGAACGAGGTCGACACGCCGTTCGTCCTGTCGTTCCACACCGACACCATCGTGTACAGCACGGACTGGCTGGAATTCCTGCTCGGACGCATCAACCGGAGTGAAAAGATCGCGGGCGTAGGCAGCTGGAAACTCGAATTCGTGCCGCCGCTGAAACGATTCGGCAAGGGGATCGAGGACGGTTTGAAACAGCTCCTCGGCAAAAAGAAACCGGAATACCGGTTTCTGCGGAGCCATTGCGCGCTGTATCGCACCGAGCTGCTGAAACGGCACACGCGCGGATTCGGCGACGGCGAATGCGCCGGCAGTTCTATCCACAGATGCCTGACCGCCGCCGGGTACGACATGGAGTTCATCCCGCCGGAAGTCCTCATCAAGTACATGGACCACCTGAACCACGCCACGATGATCCTGAACCCGGCGATCGGCTCCCGCAAGACCGCCGCCCCGAAGGCGCGCCAGTCGCTCGAATCCCGTCTGGAACGCTACCGCGCCATCCTCGCCGATGACTCCCTCGACAAATAACGATGCGCGCAAAACAGACTGACGCGGAGACAGTTATGGATCTGGATGCTTTACGAAACGATTGCGCCCGTGCAGAAACGCCGCTATGCCCAGCTGGTGAAGGACGAACTATAACCTTTTCCATGTGAACAAACGATGACAACAGACGAGAAAACGGAAAAGACTTGGCGGCGGATCATCATTTGGGCATCCGTCCTGGCGTTCATCGTCGTGATTATAATCCCGCTCCCGTTCCTCATCGACGAGCCCGTCTGCGTCCAAACCTATCTCAATACCAGGACATTCGAATACGAGTCGTATGTCCGGGTCGGCCCCCTCGTGTTCGAACAGGACAGCGCATCCTTCTTTCAAGGCGATCTCGAACCGTACCGGAACGCAGTCCGGCAGGAACGTCTCCCGGAATACTGGATCTGCATCTACATGCAATCCTACACCCTGCTGGGCAGCCCGATCTTCCACGAGGTCAGAGGTGGCAAATACCCGACGAAACTGCGGTTCTTCCTCATGGAGCATTATCAGGAGATGATGGACCCGGACTACAAGGAGACCGAGGAGGAATTCTCCGCCCGCTTCACCGATTACATCCTGTCCCTGAATGACGACGAATTTTTTAAACGCGTCCTGCTCCCCGCGGACACCGATCTCCGCGCCCGGTCCTTCTAAAAAAAAAGCAACACATTGTATATGATGAGATTGTGTAGAAAGTTTTGTATCTAAAGGAATTTTTTTAAAGAATTATTTCTTTTTCGATTTGACTTTTCAGTTAAGCGTGCTATAGTATTTTCGTGGAATGTTTTATCACCGTTAACGCGGAGGTACAGAATGGATCAGAATCACTTTAACCCAGCATTGCTAAAACTCGCAAGAGAAGAGCGTGGTTTTTCCCAAAAGAAACTCGCTCAGGAGCTCTGTATTCAGCAGTCGTCTGTTTGCAAGTATGAAGCAGGTGTCTTGATCCCTTCTGACGACACCATTAGGTCTATATCTAAACTATTTGGCTACCAAAGCACATTCTTTTTTCAAGACGATCTCCCCGTCTATTCCGGGTTAATATTTCATCGCAAACGTACATCTCTGAGTGCCAAGAAACGAATGAGTATTGAAGCTGAAGCACGACTTCGGGCAATCGATGTTCTGCATTTGTTTAAATGGAAAGGTATGAAGTCCAATATCATTCCACGGGAAAATAGAAAACCGGAAGAAATGGCTCAGGCCCTTCGCGAGCATTGGAACGTAAATGATGGTCCCATCGAGAATCTGACAAAACTCCTCGAGGACAACAAAATCGTAATACTCTCCTTCAAATTTGACGCAGAGGAACTGGACGGTTTTGTTCTCAACGTTGATAACATCGTTTGTATCGCTATGAATAATGATGGGGGCTTTTCCCCGGATCGGCAGAGATTTACGATGTGCCATGAGTTGGCTCACGCTCTTTTGCATCAGAACGTGTTTCCCGATAAAACAATAGAAGGTGAAGCGGACAGATTCGCGGCAGAGTTCCTCGCCCCCCGAAAAGCAATCGAATCCGACTTGGTTTGGCCCATGACCTTTGAACAGCTTAAACAGCTTAAAGGCAAGTGGAAGATTTCTATGGCAAGTTTAATTTACAGAGCACATAAACTTGGAACAATTTCAGATGCAATCTATCGCCGAATCATGATGTATATGTCTTCTCATGGGTTTCGCAAACATGAACCGGAATGCGGACTTGTTCCTGAAACACCAACTTTGCTGAACAACATGATTCAAGAGTTTCTCGCCGAAACGCAGGATGCTTTATCCGAGTTAAAGCTGTCGGAATGGCGTTTCAATGAAAGATACAAACAATCAGGAGGGCTGTCAGAAATGTCAGTTGGAAAAGCATAAAAAAGATAGCGAAATTCAAAAAAGAGAACCTCGCTATCCATAAAGAATGGGTGTGGACCCCAGTCTTTAAAGATAGCATATGAAAACTGTTTTTTCAAGTTTTTTGGGTTCTTTTTCTTGAATTTCGCTTCAAAAACGGTCTGTTTTCGGAGTTTTTCTCCCAAAACACAGGTTCTCTTCGACTACCAAAAGCACGAAGAGAGTATCGCAAGGGGAATCGCCCTCTGCATGTATGCCCCCAACATATAAGGATACTTTGGGCATACACGGACACATAAAAGAGGGCGAAACACCTTAATTCCGAACCTTGCGGATTCGTCCGCTGGATGGTAGAACATTCTCTACCAGAAAGAGATTTTTCTCATGAATAATGAAAGATTTATTGTCCTCGAACACGTCAAGAAAGGCGACATCATCTTTGTTGAAGCCTGCTCACAATGTGCCTCAAAGGCCAAAATCACCCTAGAAGGCGTAAGCCCCACCGTTGAGCTTGTCAAAAGCACGAACAACTGCAACTTGACAAGACTCGAGGGCGGGTATTCCGCCGAAAAGACTGATGATGGTCCAGTTCAGCTGAAGATCTCCATAGACAATGGCTCTAAGATGAAAGTCATCAAGAACGGAACCATTCTCTCCGATATCGAAGGCAAAGAAAAAGGAATACAGTATGTGTTTAACATTGAAGATCACGAGAATCTCGACAATGACTTCAATGACTACTTTATTTCTGTCGTCACCTGGCACAAGAAAAACTAAATGCAACAGCCGGTGGTCCCGGGAGGAACCACCGGCTTTTTTTAAGGCTACTCGACCTCAGCCAAAGGCAAAGAGGTCTGACTCGGGAGATTCTTCCCCTTCACCATGTCCCTCGCCCGAGTGCGTATGATTAGCGTATGTATGCCATGTGGGTTCATAACTGCTGTCAGCCTGATTTCCCCACGACACCCAATTCTCGCGCACCCCGCGGGCAAACATTTCCAAGAACGGCCCCGCACTGCATGCCTCAATGATCGGATAGATTTCATCGGGCTTGCGGGAATGCTCACGTTTCACGCTTCGCACCAAATTAACCTGGCTTCTTGCCGGAGGAAGTGTCCGGTAGCTGTCGCCTTTCACCCCAAACAAGAGGATTTCCGTGACATTGCGGAAATAGAACCCGACGCCCCGTCCATCCGGATAACCGTCCTTCCGGACTTTTTCCCAAATGATGTTCGATTTGTACTGGAAGCCCCAGGACCTCAGAACATCCAAGCCTTCGGGCAAAAGAGCGTTGGGAACCCAAAGATACAAATGACAGACAGAATCCGTCACGAAATCAACAGGAATTCTTTTGATGTCGTCCAAAGACATCGTAGAGTAACGGTTCAGGCGTTTATGTTCGGGCGCAACCTTTCCCGTACGGTTATTGAACTGCCAGGGAGGATCAGCCAACACAGTTCTGAACTTATGCCCCTGACAGGTGTTTAAGAAGCTCTGACAGGTGTTTTCAAAAGAATAATCGTTTTCCATCGGCATAGTCGATCACCTCCTATTTCTGAATGCAGGCAGGCGTGATTCCGATCGCCAGAATCGGGCATCCCCCATGTCTGCGGGAATCCAATCGCGGAAGAAGCTTTCCCATCCAAGTTGTACTGGCTCCATACTTGGCTTTGACTCCCAATTCATCGAATATCTGATTCAAAGATTCCGCTCTCGTAATAATCACTCCTGCGCTGATAATGTCACATTCGTAATAGGTCCGCATTGCAAACAGGTCCCGGTCAAAAGTCTGGTCTTTACTGTTCCACTCGAAGTCAACAGCAACACGGTTTTTCACGAAGTCGATATTATGACCGTCAATATAGTTTGAAATCGTTTTTTCATCAAACGGAATATCTGAGAAAGCACCTTTTCTGCCCTTGCGAGGGTAGAACTTGATAATCAAATCTCCGGATATTCTGATCTCTTCCCAGCCTCGCGGCTCTAAAGAAACAGCCAGTTTCGGCGGAATTGAAGACTCGTTCCCTCCAGCTGTGGTAATGTCGGCAATCGTTATCTGAAAACTCTTCAGGGCTTGGCAGACCTCATCCCACTCAGCCGGGAATGATTGAGACAAAATCTCGGCGGCATGATTGTAATTGAAGCACTCGTATTTTTCCAGGATCTCCGCCGGAATCCATTTTTCCAAGGTCTGCGCCATATTTCCCCCAATCTTACGTTATTGATACAGTCAAAAAATAAAACCATGCTTTCGCATGATAATATGTACTTTCTTGAATCCACCCGGGATGGATTTGAGGTCCATTCCGGGTAGTTTTTTGCTCGCGCGGCGCAATCTGTCAGGTTCGAGTCCTGACAGAGTTGCGCTTTGTTACGCCGCCTCAGAATTTCTTTCGGGCGGTGTAGGAGGTGTGGAGGAGCTTGTGGGCCAAGTGGCTGCCGGGCTCGCCGAGGTATTCTTCGTAGAGCTTCTGGATGGACTTGTTCTGGTGGGACTTGCGGATCGGGTGATTCAGGTCGTCCTGATAGAGCGCTTCCATACGCTTGCGGATGATCTCGGTGTTACCGTGGTGGTAGGGCTGGCCGCCGCCGTCGATGCAGCCGCCGGGGCACGCCATGATCTCGATGGCGTGGTACTTGGCTTCGCCGGCTTTGATCTTCTCGAGGAGCTTGCGGGCGTTGCCGAGGCCGGAGCAGATCGCGGCTTTGAGCTTGATGCCGCCGACGTCGACTTCGGCTTCCTTGATGCCTTCGAGGCCGCGGACAGGCGTGTAGTCGATCTCCTGAACGTCCTTGCCGGAGAGGATGTCGGCCGCGGTACGGAGCGCGGCTTCGAGCACGCCGCCGGACGTACCGAAGATGGTGGCCGCGCCGGTACCTTCTCCGAGCGGAGAATCGTATTCGGAATCCTCGAGCTTGTCGAACTGGATGCCGGCTTCGTGGAACATCTCGGCGAGTTCACGGGTGGTGAGGACGATATCAACGTCGCGGACGCCGTCGCGGGTGAACTCGGGACGGGCGGCCTCGTACTTCTTGGCGAGGCAGGGCATGACGGAGACGACGATGAGGTCTTCCGGCTTGATGCCGGTCTTCTCGCAGTAGTAGCTCTTGGCGATCGCGCCGAACATCTGCTGCGGGGACTTGGCCGTGGAGGGCATATAGGTAAGTTCGGGGAACTGGTGTTCGAGGAACTTGACCCAGCCGGGGCAGCAGCTGGTGAGGATCGGGAGATTCTCGTTCTTCTTGATGCGTTCGATCAGCTCGGTGCCCTCTTCCATGATGGTGAGGTCGGCGGAGAAGTTGGTGTCGAACACCTTGTCCGCGCCGAGCATCTTCAGGGCGGTGACCATCTTGCCGGTGCTGATGGAGCCGGGTTCCATGCCGAAGGCCTCGCCGATGGCGACACGGACGGCCGGAGCGGTCTGGAAGACGACGGTCTTGGACTTATCGTTGAGGGCACGCCAGACGTCGTACTTGTAGTTGATCTCGGTGAGAGCACCGACAGGGCAGGCCTGAACGCACTGGCCGCAGAAGACGCACTGGGTGTCGGCGAGCTTCTTGAGGCCAGCGGGAGCGACGACGGCGTTGAATCCGCGGCCGACGCCGGAGAGGACGCCGACGGTCTGGATGTTGTTGCAGGCGTTTTCGCAGCGGCGGCACATGATGCATTTGTCAAGGTCGCGGCGGATGGCGGCGCTGCTCTCGTCGAGCTCGTACGTGGACTGCTCGCCGCTGTACTGCAGGTTGTGGACGCCGAGCTCTTCGGCGATCTTCTGGAGTTCGCAGTTCAGGCTCTTCGGGCAGGTGAGGCAATCTTTCGGGTGGTCCGAAAGGAGCAGGTCGAGGATGGCGCGGCGCGCGTTGATGGCGCGGAGCGTGTTGGTGTGGACGACCATGCCTTCCATGACGGGCGTGCAGCAGGCGGGGGCCAGGTTGGGGCGCTTTTCGACCTCGACGACGCAGATACGGCAGGAACCGCATCTGTGCTCGACGTGGAACGCATCCATCTTGAAATGGCAGAGAGTCGGGATTTTGATATCGAGTTTTTCCGCGGCTTCGAGGATGGTGGAACCGGCCTCGACGGCTACGGGCTTGTTGTTGATGGTAAGATTGACTGTGCTCATAGTAGTGTAATGCTCCTCTCGGTCAGATCTTGGCGATGGCATGGAACTTGCAGGCGCCGAAGCACGCGCCGCACTTGATGCACTTGGCCTGGTTGATGACATGTTTCATCTTCTTCTCGCCGGAAATCGCGCCGACCGGGCAGCGCTTGGCGCAGAGACCGCAACCGACGCACTTGTCGGTCACGTTGAACTGGATGAGGTTGGCGCAGACGCCGGCGGGGCAGCGGTGGTCCTTCACGTGGGCGAGATATTCGTCTTCGAAGTTCGCGAGCGTGGAGAGAACCGGGTTCGGGGCGGTCTGGCCGAGGCCGCAGAGGGCGGTGTCCTTGATGGTGGCGGAGAGCGTTTTGAGCTTCTCGAGGATTTCCATGTTGCCTTCGCCGGAGGTGATCTTGTTCAGGAGCTCGAGCATGCGGCGGTTGCCGACGCGGCACGGGGTGCACTTGCCGCAGGATTCGTCGGCGGTGAAGTCGAGGAAGAACTTGGCGATGTTGACCATGCAGTCGTCCTCGTCCATGACGATCATGCCGCCGGATCCCATCATGGAACCGATGGATTTGAGGGCTTCGTAGTCGATTTGGAGATCAAGGTTTTTCTTGGTGATGCAGCCGCCGGACGGACCGCCGGTCTGCACGGCCTTGAATTCGCGGCCGTCCTTGATGCCGCCGCCGATCTCGTAGATGATCTGACGGAGCGTCATGCCCATCGGGACTTCGGCGAGGCCGACCTTGGAGATCTTGCCGGCGAGGGCGAAGACCTTCGTGCCGGGGGAACCGGCGGTGCCAAGGCCCTTGAACCAGTCGGCGCCCTTGCGGATGATGGCCGCGATGCAGGCGTAGGTCTCGACGTTGTTGACGACGGTCGGGCGCTTCCAGAGGCCCTGGATGGCCGGGAACGGGGGCTTGAACGTGGGTTCGCCGCGCTGGCCTTCGATGGAGTGGATGAGGGCGGTTTCCTCGCCGCAGACGAACGCGCCCGCGCCGAACTTGATCTCAAGTTTGAAATCGAAGCCGCTGCCGAAGATGTTCTTGCCGAGGAAGCCCTTTTCCTCGGCCTGGGCGATGGCGTTTTCGAGGCGCTTCACCGCGAGCGGGTATTCCGCGCGGATGTAGATGACGCCGTTGTGCGCGCCGATCGCGTAGCCGCCGATTGCCATAGCTTCGAGGACGGCGTTCGGGTCGCCTTCGAGCACGGCACGGTCCATGAATGCGCCCGGGTCGCCTTCGTCGGCGTTGCAGATGATAAACTTCTCGCCTTCGGGCTGGGCGGCCGCGAAGGACCATTTCTTGCCGGTGGGGAAGCCCGCGCCGCCGCGGCCGCGGAGGTTGGAGGCGGAGATCACGTCGATGACTTCCTGGGGCTTCATGGAGGTGACGACCTTCGCGAGGGCGGAATAGCCGCCTTCGGCGACGTACTGATCAATGTCTTCGGGATTGATGCGGCCGGTGTTGCGGAGGACGATGCGCGCCTGGAGTTCGCCTTCGGCGGGGGATTCGTCTTCGGGATAGTACCAGCAGCGGTCGATGGTGTGGGTGCCGGTGGCCGGAGCTTCGAGGCCGGCCTGCATGATGGCGGGGATCTGGTGCGGGGTCACGTCGCCGTAGATGATGCGCTTGCCCTTGTCGTCGGTGAGCATGATGACGGGCTCGGCGTAGCAGAGGCCCATGCAGCCGACTTCGATGACGTCGAACGCGCCGTCGAGCTTGTGCTCGGCGATGTAGTCGTTGATGGCCTTCAGGACTTCGCCGGTACCGGCGGCGATGCCGCACGTTCCCATGGAAACGAGCAGTTTGACGGGCGCGTGCTTGCGCGCCTTGAGGGCGGCCGCGTATTCAGCGAGCGCCGCAGGAGAGTCAATTCTCATATCGGGTAATCTCCAAGATTAGTCGGTGGATGGGGTCGATCAGTCTTTGCAGTCGTCCAGGAGGCCCTGGACCTTTTCCGGGGTCATGTGGCCGTAGACTTTGCCGTTGACCATGACGACGGGCGCCATGCTGCATGCGCCGAGGCAGCGGAGGACGCCGAGGAAGTACTTTCCGTCGGCCGTGGTCTCGCCTTCGGAGACGCCGAGCTTGCGCTTGAGTTCGTCGACGACCTGTGCCGCGCCCTTGACGAAGCAGGCGGTGCCGGTGCAGACGTTGATGGCGTAGCGGCCGATCGGCTTGTCCGTGAAGAAGCTGTAGAAGCTGATCACGCCGTAGACTTCCGCGAGGGAGATTCCGAGACGTTCGGCGACGAACGACTGGACCTCGACGGGGAGATAGCCGAAGAGGGATTGAGCTTTGTGAAGCGTCTGGATCAGGAATCCGCGCTTACGGGTGGGGTTGTCCGCCAGGGGCAGACTCTTGATGTAGGCGTCCAGCGCCTCCATCTGGGAGGATTTGCGGGAGGACATCTCGCAAACTCCGTTCACGCAATGCATTTCACCCATGTTTGAATGAGCCTCCAATGTAGAGAGTTAGGGATATGGTTTAAGGTTGTGAAAAGGGTCTCTGAAAAAATGTTCCGTAATATACTCCACGGATAAGAAAAAAACAAGTCTGATTCGATAAAAAAATATTGAATTCTTCGCCTTTTTTATTTAATATTTAAAATGCGACGGCCCCGGCGTACGCGTTTTTTTCACGTTGCCGGAGCCGGGTGCGGAAATACGGAGTTTTATGCCGTGTTCCGCCGTGTCACTGGAGCTCGTTCAGGAAGGTCGCGCTCAGGTTGTGGATGGCTTGGATCGTACCGCCGAGCGCCTGCCGTTCGTCCTCGTTCATGTCCGGGACGACTTCCTGTTCGATGGCATAGATGTTCTGCAGGGAAGATTGAGCGCGCATAACGGCGTCGGCGCGCTGCTGTTCGTTCATCCCAGCGGCAAGCTGGCCCGCGTTGGCGGTAACGGCGTTGAGGATGACGTTCACGATGCCGAGCGCGAACTTGGTCTTGTTCCTGTCCTCCTCGGACTGTTCGCGGTAGGTGTCAAGAGCCTGCCAGGCGGATTCGACGGCTTCCTCCGGCGTCTGCTCGTGAAGTTCCTTACGCTGCTCGCCTTCTCCGTTCGCATTGTTGTTCTGCTGAACGGGCGCCATACCGGAGAACGTGGAACCGATGTCGACTTTGCGGCGGACTCTCGGGCCATGACGGCGTTCGGGCGCGGGCGGTTCGACCTCGGCCACGGTCTCTTCCTCCGCGGGCGGGGGCGTACTTGTGTTCTGGAGGATCTTGATCGTGGCAACCGTCAGGAACGCGGCGAGGATGACGCCGCAGACGGCGACGATGACGACATTTCGTTTTTCCATGGGGACTGTTTCCCTTTTTCGTCAGCTCAGAAGATCGCGGAGTTCAGCAGGGATTCGTTGAGGTTTCGCATGGACTGGAACACGCCGCCGAACACCTGTGCCTCTTCGGGCGTTATGTCATACATCATCTCCTCCTGCACGGCGGAGAGAAGTTCAAGCGAGGTCCCGGCGGAGTTGACGAGGCGGTCGCGCTGTTCCGGGCTCATCTGCTGGATGAACTGGCCGGCGTTCTGCGAGATGCCGTTCATGAACCCCGCGGCGATGTTCATGACCATGGCCATCTGCTGTTTTTCCTGCGGAGAGGCTTCGCGGTAGGAGGCGAGGATATCCCTGGCGGCGTCGACGGCTTCCTCGCGGGTGGGCATGTTCTGTCCCTGCATCGGGTTCATGGTGTTGATGCTGGAGTTGAGGTCGCGTCTCTGACGCTGGCGGCGCGGCTGCGGAGCGGGTTCCTCGACGACGGGTTCGGGTTCTTCGACGACGGGTTCCTCGACGACCACGACCGGGGTCGGCGCGACTTTGTCCTTGTGATTCTTCAGCAGGATGAATCCGCCGACGACGAGAGCGGCGGCCAGGATGAGGACGACGGGCAGGATGACGGTATTCTTGTTCATGATCAAATTCCTTTTACGTTTTTTTTGTTATGCTACACTACTAAACCACGTTTCCCGCGCATTGTCAAGCAGAAATATCTTTTTTTTTCGAAAAAAGATCTTTTTGACTGTGCGAAACGGAGAGGAATCCTCGTGCAGTTGATTGATTGTCGGAAATGTTTTGTGTTCAGGCGAGTTCGGCGGGATCGGCTTCCAGGGAAGGCTCCACGCCCTCGCTTGCCTTGATGTACTGGCCGCAGAGGTAGCAGTTGCAGAAGAGATAGCAGAAGCACAGCGCGAGCAGCGAGAAGATGATGCAGACCGAGAGCAGGATCCACGCGATGAGCGGCGGGCACTGGCTGGAGATGGCCCTGAAGATCGCATTGGAGCCGAAAACGAGGCAGAAAACCCAGTAAACGATCACCAGCATGCCGACGATCCCGAGCAGGAATTCCTTCCAGATCTTCAGCAGGAGCAGGACGGAGCGCCAGAGCATCTTGAATGGATTGACGGTCTTGTCACGAGTCAGCACGGGGATCACGATGCACATGGAGACGACCCACATGATGTTCACCGGGGTGATCAGCAGGGACCAGGTCACCAGACTCCAGAAGTGGGAGGCGGCGGTGCGCCAGCCGCGTTTGAACTCGGCTTTCTGCCCGTTCCATACGCGGATAATCTCACTGTCCAGCGTGAGCAGCAGGAAATTCGAAATGAAAGTGCCGAAGAACTGGATGGTCAGTGCGACAGCAAGCAATATGACCTTGTGCTCCTGTTGATTGTAAAACGCGTTGAATTCCTCATGCGTACGGCACGGCTGCCCCATCAGAGCAGGATAGAGAAAGAAGCTGCCGAGGAACAGTCCGATGTAGAACACCTGGAGCAGGAGGTTCACGGAGGCCAGGTTGAGCAGTACGGAGTCGCGGACGGAGATCATGAGTGCGTTTTTCAGCATTCTGCTAACTGAGGAGACTGTAGATTCGGGCTTGACGGGCGCGGGCACGTCGGCGATCAAAGTATCGGAAGAAATCATGGAAGGAGACCTTTCATTCATTTGTTGTTTTTCGTGGTGGCGGCGTGTTTCGCGGCCAGGTAGTCGGTAACGTCCTGTTCCGAAATGCCGAACATCCCGGCGGACGTGACCAGCGAGGAGAACAGGGTATCAAGATGGTACTGTTTTTCCTCGTCGGTGAGCGTGTGGCGGGCGTCGTCGCGCTCGGCGACGAAACATCCCATGCCGCGGCGCGTTTCAATCAGTCCGGCAAGTTCGAGTTCGCGGTACGCTTTTGCGACCGTGTTCGGGTTCACATTCAGTTCGGCGGTTACGTCGCGGATCGACGGGATCTTTTCCCCCGGGGAAAGCGCCCCGGAGAGGATCTTCCCGGAGAGCAGCTGGACGATCTGCCGGTAGATCGGGACCCCCGATGAAAAATTCAAGGTCAATTCGGAAACATTCATGGTTCGGAAAAACCTCCATTGGTGTCAAGGTGTATTTGTTTCGCGGTGTACTATTAAAATAGCACACCAAAACACCAATGTCAAACCGAATGTTTCACTTTTTCCGAAAAAAGTTGTTTTTGAGCTCAAAAAAATCATCCTTGCCCGAGGAGCGGGAACAGATGAGGAGACAGAAGGAAAGTCCTCAGCTTTTTCCCTGATGAACGAAAGTGACTGCAAACAGAGATCAGGCCGGATCCTCTCCAAGTTTCAGTTAAATAGTATTCGATTTAACTGAAACTTGCGGGTACGCCTACATGTACATGTGTGCGTGTGTGCGGAAAAGACACCGTTTGACCGGAGTCAAACGCTTTTGAATTCAACGGAGTTCGGATTACCGCTTTTCCTCGTCGGTCCATTCGGAGTACGGATGGCGGACGAGGCGGGAATTGCGGAATCTGGATTCGTGCGACACCTCGCGTCCAAGCCAGGGAGGAGCCGGGAACTCGCGGTCGGGGGAATCAAGTTCGATCTCCGCCACGATCAGCCCTTCGTTCTGCCCGGCGAACTCGTCGACCTCCCACGTGAACCCGCCGAACGGCACATACCAGCGGCGTTTGATGATGACAGGCTTGGCGCAGAAGCTGGAAAGGAACGCGACCGCGTCCGCTACGGGGATAGGGTATTCAAACTCGGCGCGGGAGATGCCGCTGACCGGGCCCTTGATCGTGAGGCGTGCTTTGTCGCCCGCGATGCGTGCGCGGACGGTCACGCCGTCGCCGGTGGGGAAATACCCCTGCTGGAATTCTTTGAACGAGGATGCGGAATCTTTCCAGGAAAGGTCTTTGACGAGGAATTTGCGTTCGATTTCAACGGCCATGGGGAGAGGCTTTCTGCGGGAATGAAGGAAAAACGGTTGCGGTCTACGTTCAGAATACGGGAAGTTTGGGTTTGGGACGGTAGGTCTTCGGCGGCATGGCGGAAATCTTGCCCGCGATGATGTCCGCGACGGCTTCGCCCTGGTCCTTCGAGGCGAGCCAGAGGCCGGTAATCGCACCGTTCAGTTCGGCGCAGTCGCCGACGGCATAGACATCCGGCGCGGAGGTCCGGAGCGCGGCGTCCACGACGATCCCGCGGTTGCAGGCGAGCCCGGCGTTCTTCGCGAGTTCGAGGTTGGCTCGAATCCCGGCGGAAACGAGCACGAGCGAGGCGGGAACGGCCGTGCCGTCCTTGAGGAAGAGCCGGGCGGAAGCGGCGTCGAAACGGTCGACCACGGCGCCGGTATAAACTTTGAAACCGGCGTTCGTGAAGTTGGAGAGCAGCACGGCGGATTCCTCCTCGTTCATCTGAAGCGGGAGCAGGCGCGGCGCGGTCTCGATGATTGAAACGGACAAGCCGCGTTTGTGGAGCGACCAGGCGGCTTCCAGTCCGAGCAGGCCGCCGCCGATGACCGCTGCGGTTTTCCCCGGCTCGCAGAGCGCGACCAGGGCGTCGGCGTCCGGGAGCTCGCGGAGGACATGCACACGCGGGCTGGCGGAGAGGCCCGGAATCGGCGGCACGAACGCATGCGCGCCGACTGCCAGCACGAGGATGTCCCAGGCATATTCCCCGGCGACGGTCGTGAGCTTATGCGAGGCGGGGTCAATGGCCGTTACGGGTTCGCCGAGGTGAAGATCCGCGCCCCAGTCCGCCATCTGTTCGGGCGAGGAGAGGATGAGCTTTTCACGGGGGAGCGTGCCCGCGAGGTATTCGGGGAGGCGCATTTTCGCATAGAACCCGACGGGCGCGGCGTCGAAAAGCAGGATTTCGGCTTCGGGGAGATTGAGGCGAAGGCGCTTCACGGCGTAGGAACCGGCGGCTCCGGCTCCGCAGACAGCTATTTTCATACGTTCCTCACGACAGGTTGGGTTGCAAGCTCATTTTGAGGCGGGGATCACGGATAAACGAGGGCGTTTTGCAACGTCAGCGGCATCCTTTGCATCAATATAGCATATCAAACCGTTTTTTTCAAAGACTGCGGAATGAAAAAACAAAAAATGATCGCAAAAGGGGCGGCGACCAAGTGGAGGAACGAGCGCTCTCAGCAGGAAATCAGCCGCGCTTTTTTGCGATGATGCGGTCTTTGAACCGGAGATCCAGGGAACGCTCGTTCTCGTGATTCCGGACGGAGGACTCCAGTTTGGGGAGAAGCCGCCCGAAGATGTCGTCGCGGAGCTGTTCCTCGCGGACCCGGAGCGGGATCAGGACGGAGAAGGCGTCCGGGTCGTTCCTGTAAAGCAGGTCGAACTGGATGAAATCCTGGGAGATGTAGATGAACTTCGGATGCACGTTGGTGAACTCCAGCCGCGTGAGGCGGAGGAAATCCAGCACGGTGCGGATGGAGGAATCGCTGAGGATTTCGCCGCGCTTGAATGGATCGGCTTCATGCGAGGCGCGGACGGCCGACGGTTTGCAGGAAAGCGCCGGGAGCGAACCGGAAACGTCGTAGTAGGAAGACTTGTCGAGGACGGTCGCGGAATCATCGATGTAGAAATTCGCGCCGAGATTCGCGACAGGGATGCGCTCGTGCAGCTCGAAGATCAGCTGGTCGGGCAGAACGCGCCAGATGTCTGCACGTTCGAGTTCAGGGATCTCCGAACGGAGTTTCGCAGCCATCGCGGCGAGATCATATTCCTCCTTGCCAGAAAACATCGGGGTGCCGCCGAGGCGGATGCGGAGGATCGAAAGAATGCGGTCCAAACGCGCCTGGCGTTCGTCCGGATCGGCAGGACTCCAGTAACCGGAGTTTCCGGCGAGGCGGATGCTGTTCACAACGAGGCGCGAATTATTCGGGAAAAGCGCGAGGTAGGTAAGCCACAGGAGGACGAACACGATCAGAGGGATGCACACGGCGAGGGACAGCCCGATCCATAACTTGGCCTTTTTGGAGAGGCCCGGACGGGGCGCTTTGTCATTGTTCAGTTCATCAGGGACTGGAGAGGAATGTTTCACTGGCTTCACCGGAAAACAGAGGGTTTCAACGAATTCTGTTATAATAATATAGCGCTCGTATGGAAAAATGCGAATACAAAAAGGGGAAATCCGTTTTTTTCTGAAAGGATACACGGATTTATCAGCTCAACAGAGACCATGCCTTGCGCACACACGAGCTTGAGGAGGATGTGTACGCCATAAAAACATGGAAACGGCTTGAACTAAACGAATATTGTATTATATTATTTTTTACAGTTGGGTTCGGAGACGGCACGCCATATTGCCGGCGACGAACGCAAGCGAAGGATCAGGCAGCATCGGGGGAGAACACTCCAGCATGAAAAAGACAACGGCAACCGGAAAAGACAGCGGACTGAGAATCCGTCGGTGGGTGTCGTTCCACATGACGCGCCTCATCGACGAGTGGTCGCTCAACGCGATCTTCTTTCTGGTCTTCCTGAAGCTGCTGCAGCTGTGCAAACTGCTTGGCGCGAAACCGACCGAAAACGGCTGGCGGAAAGCCACCGGGATCTTCCTGAAAGGCGACATCTCGAAATTCATGCTCGGCATCTTCCGCGTGACCCCGTACCCGGCCGATACGCCGCCGCAGAACATGGACGAAGCGAAAGAACGTTTTCTCTCGCGGTTCGCTGAGTTCCTCCGGGCGCACGGGGAACTTCACTGGGCGATCATGCAGAAGACATTTCGCGTGCATCGCCGCCGCCTGACGGAAACCGATCTGCTGGAGGTGGAATTCCGTCCGGACGGCACGCTGGAAAACGCCCGGATCGTGCTCGACCCGCGGTATCCGCCGTCGGCGCTGTCGGAAAAAGAAATCGACATGCTCCTTTCGCTCCTCGTGCGGACGCACAACCGTCTGAACGGCGGAACCGATCCGACGCGCGCCCGGAAACTGTACCGGATCGTCAAGCGCCGCGTGCTGTATCTGAACGCGGCCAACCTCGCGAAACGCATGGAGGCCGTGCGTCTGCTCCGGCGCATGATGAACGCATCCTGCGTGACGTTCCTGCCGCTTCCCGAACAAGGGACCGAGGCGGAAATCCATGCGGAACGCCTGAAAACGCCGGACGTGACGATGTTCCGGCATCCGGGCTGGGGCCTGCTGAACGTCTTCGTGCGCATCCATCCGCGGCTCGGCGAGGCGGACCTGTGGATCCAGTACCATCATGTCCCGGTGGATGGAATGGCGATGCAGGAGGTCCTGACCGAACTGAAAACGGAATGGGGCGAGGCGGGAAAGATGAGCTTCCCCGCGCCGGGAAGCCCCGCGGCCGAGGTCGAAATCCAGGAAACGCCGCACAAGGGGCTGTTCCGCGCCCGGGCGTTCTTCCGGTTCGACGGCCTGCTGGAGTTGAGGCGGCGGATCAATCTGGCCTATGCGGCGGAAATGCGCGGTCCGGCGACGATCGCCGGCATGATCCTCTGGGGGCTGGCCAAATCGCCTCAGCTGCATGACGCGAAGATGCTCTTCCCCGTCGACGTGGAACCGGGCCAGACGGCGGAAGGAAAGCCCCCGCAGAGGTTCGAACGAGAGCTGAGTCTGGTGTTCATCCGCCCGTCCGACTACATGACGCCCCTCGAAAAAATGGGCGGGTTCGTGCTATTCCAGCGGGAATTCAACCGTCGGTTGAAGAAGACGCGCTACCGCTGCAGCGAGACGTACGAGATGCTCGAACTGCTTTCCATGATCCATCCCCTCTTCTACTACTACGCCAAATATCTCATGCCGAGGGAATTCCACGACGTCGTCGGAACGTTCGGCCTGTCCGTGCTGCGCCATGCGGAAGTCTTCATCGCGCCCGTGACCGAGCTGCAGATACGCGGATTCCTGGCGTTCGGACGGATGGACATGCCGTGCGAAGGCGGCGGGACGGCGGGCTGCGTGAGCATCTGCGGCACACGGGAGCAGATCGAGGCGTATCTGACCGCATTGGAGCGGATTTCAGGCGATTATCAGAGCTTGCTGGGCAAGCAGAAACAAATAACGGAAGGTGAAACACCATGAAACGAGCACGTTTTTTCGGAATGATCCTGACTGTGGCGGCGGGATTGCTTGTTATGCTTGTACTGAACGCATGCCAGCCGGACGCAGTCGGCTCGTACCAGTCGGCGCTGACGCCCACGGAAACGATCTTCAGCCAGGCGACGAAACGCTCTTTGGCGTATGAGGGCGTTCGCCGGAATCCCGTGATCCTGATCCATGGCCTGCTCGGGGCGCGCCTGGAGGATCCGGCGACCGGAAAAGAATTCTGGGGGACGTTTTCGCCGACGCTGCCGGGCCGCGACAATTTGAAACTGCTGTCCGTGCCGATGAGCTGGGGAAAACCTCTTCGCGAGCTCTCCAACAACACGCGGCCGTCGTTTCTGCTGGACTCCGTTTCGGTCAGCCTGATCGGGCTTCAGTTCTCCATGTCCGCCTACGGGCCGCTGGTCGACACGATCAAGCAGGCAGGCTACGTGCAGGAAGGCTCGAAGGAACACCTGGAGGACGAACGCTGCCCGACGTTCTTCGTGTTTTACTACGACTGGCGGCGGAGCATCGCGGAGAACGCTATCGAACTTGGGAAATTCATCCGCGCCAAACAGGCCATGTTGAACGAAGAATACCGGGTGCGCTACGGCGCTTCGCCGGATCCCGTCCGGTTCGACCTCATGGGACACAGCATGGGCGGGCTGATCGCACGGTATTACATGCGGTACGGGGAAATGCCCCTGCCCGACGAAGGCGCACCGGATCCGGCCGTCACCTGGGCCGGCGCGAAAAACGTCGGCAAGCTCATCCAGATCGGAACGCCGAACAGCGGATACCTCGACACCGTGGTCGAGCTGGTGAACGGCCTGCGGCTTCAGCCGGGCGCGCCGCTCTACCCCGCCGCCGTGATCGGGACCTTCCCGTCCTACTACGAGATGATGCCGTTCCCCCAGTTCGCCGCCGTGCGGGAAATGATCCCCGGCAAGACGGAAGAGGAATCCATCGCCCGCGGAAAGGCGGTCGACCTGTACGACCTGAACACATGGATCAAATACGAATGGGGTCTCGCGAACCCCGACTGCGACGCCGAGCTGGAATGGCTGCTGCCGGACGTGAAGACGGCGGCGGAACGCCGCTACGTCGCGCTGGAACACCTTCAGAAATGCCTGAATTCGGCGAAGCGCATCGCGTCCATGCTCTCTACGCCCGATCCGAAGGATTCCGACGTCTTCCAAATGGTCTTCATCGGGGACTCCGTGCCGACATCGTCGCTCGCGCTGGTCGATGAAAAAGGCGATCTGCGCGTGGTGCGGTACGATTCCGGCGACGGCAAGGTGTCCGCCGTAAGCGCGCGGGCCGATCTGCGGAATCCCGACGCACCGGGCGCCTGGGGGCCGCGGATGGAATCGCCTGTCAGATGGAAAGGCGTCATCCACGTAAGCGGAGCGCACATGGGGATAACGGTCGCGCCGGACTTCCTGCACAACATGCGGTTCTATCTGGTGCAGTTCCCCGATCCGGACGAGGAATAATCCGGTATTAAAAGCGCTTACTCTGACGGAAGAAGCACATCTCGTGGCAGCGAGGACAGCGGACGATGTGTTCGCGGTCGTCGCGGGCCAGGAACGTGAGGTTGCATTTGCCGCAGAGATAGAGGCGGTCCTTCACGACGGAATCGCTTGTGTTCTTGCGCTTGCGGAGCTCGTCGCAAATCCACAGCAGCGCGATCACGAAAAACCACGTGGCGAAGTACCACACGAAAATACGGTCAAGCGGGATCGGGATCATCGGACGGACGCCTCCTTCCGCAAAGCTTCGGCGGACCAGACGACCCGGCAGAACCCGCCGTTTTTCAGTCCGGCGGGACATTCTGACGAATTCAGCAGCGTATCAAGCCAGGCGCGCGCCGAAAGATCAAGTTCGGCGATGCCGCAGGACTTCTCCAGCACAGCTTCAAAGGGAAGATCGGGCAGGACCGGTGTTTTGACCAGAAAAACGGATTGTTCCGAGGGGCGCTGCCGCTGCAAGGTGCGTTCCTCCGATGCGCCGAGCCGGAACAGGGGAAAAACCACGCCGGATGCCGTGTCCGCCGCCCAATACGGATACGCGGGAGCCGCGACGGCCACAGCCTCGGAATCATAATCAGGAACATCCGGGAGAAGCGGACGGCTGACAGCCGCCAGGGAAATCTGAGGCGCAGCCGGTACCGGGGATAGCTTTTGGGGAAGCGGAAGCTCGAACGAAGCTTCTGGCCCGGTTTCCGCCTGGGCCGTCCGGAAAAAAGAAAAACCGAATTCCTCCTGCGGGTGAAGGAACGAGACCGGATCGTACGTGTCGACCATCTTCAAAAAGTCCGGGTCGGAATCCGTAACGAGGGGGGAAACGTACAGCGTAGTCCGGTCGGCGCGCGGGAGGGAGTCTCCCGCCGGTTCCGGCTTCAGCGGCGTAAAGACCGTCAGCAGGGCCAGATGGATCAGGACGGCCGCCGCGCCCACGGCCAGAAGCATGGGGCGGCTAAGACGTTCCTTCGGCGGGGACTCGTCGACAGGAAGCATGAATTGTCCGGGGGCATCCGTCATGATTCGGGCTCGGTGAAACTGGTCGTCCTGCCGCGCGCCGAGCCGGAGGACATGAAGAGCGCGTTGACGTTCAGCTCCTCGGCGACGGACAGGACTTTGGCGACGACGGTGAGCGGCGCATGGACGTCGCAGCGGATGATGATGCGTTCCTTGTCCGGCTGGAATCCGCGCGCGTTAAGCGACTCGGAAAGCTGGCGCTTGAGTTCGTCCGCATCAGAGACGGCGGCATCGTTGAAGTAGATGCGGCTGTCCTTGTCGATGGTCACGACGTAACTGCGCGAGGTGTAGATGAGCCTGCCGCCGGACCTGGGGAGATCGACCTCGACGCCACGGAGCGGGACGAAGTTCGAGCTGAGCATGAAGAACACCAGCAGGATGAAAAAGACGCAGAAATACAGGACCAGACTCGGCAGGCCGCTGAATATCCTGAGTTTTGTCTTGACCTGGATCGGGGCTTCACTCGGCATGGTCGGAATCGCTCTCTCTTTTGTGGTGGCGGAAGAAATACATGATCTCGGCGGACGCCTTCTCCATGTCCGTGCAGAAATCCTGCACACGGGAGACCAGGTAGTTGTAGGCGATGTGGCACGGGACGGCGACGGAGAGTCCGGCCGCCGTGCAGAGGAGCGCCTTGTAGACGCCCTTGGAGAGTTCGGGCAGGGTCGCCACGGCGGCGTCCGGATTGGCGGTGATGGCCTGGAAGGAATCCACGAGGCCGAGCACGGTGCCGAGGAGGCCGAGCAGCGGCATCACGTAGGCGAGGGTGGCGAGGATGTTGAGGCGGGATTCCAGACGCGGCACTTCGATCAGCGTCTGCGTGGCGAGGGCGTCGCGGATGTCATCGCCTTCATTGTAGGCGCGGATGGCGCTGGCGAGGACGCGCGGAACCGGACCGGGCGAATTGTCGCACAGCGTGATGGCTTCGATCATGCCATCGCGCCGGAGCACGTTGGTGAGACCGGTGACGATCTCGTTGACGTCCATCTGGGCGCGGTAGAACTCGAACCATTTCAAAATGAAAATGAACGCGGCGATCAGGGCGCAGATGGCGATCAGCGCGAGGACGGGACCGCCCTGCTGAAGCATGGAAAGGTATTTCATGATTTGGTTGACTCCGGACTGGTGGTTGTATTGGAAGACGCCGGGACCGGCGGCTGGTATTGTTTCTTGCGAAGCGCGCGGATCCGCTGGCGGATCGAAGCAGAATCGACCGTGCCGGTCTGTTCCAGCCAGCGAAGCGCCGCGACCGCGGATTCCACGTTGGAGACGGTCGGATCCTTGTGGGCAAGGGATTCCAGCGCATCGACCGCGCGGAAGATCCAGAACGCCTCGACGGGCCTGGACGCGGCGTCCTGCGCCGGAACCAGATAGATTGTCTTGTTGAAGAGCTCGAACGCCTCCTTTTCGTCGCCCGCCTTCCAGAGGGACTGACCCGCCTTGTAATAAGCCATGGCCTCATATTCGGGACGCAGGTCCTTGAGCTTCAGGAGAGCCTGATACCGTTCGGCGGCCAGACGGCACGCGTCGGCGGACGGGAAGACGACTTCCGGGGCGGCCTGCTTTGCTTCACCGCCGGGTTTGACGTCCTCGCCGGACTTGGCCGTTGCGGCGGTCTGCGATGCGGATGTGGGCTTCGCGGCCGTCTGCGAGGCCGCGGAGGCCGTTTCCTTCGGCCTGGTCTCGGACGCCGAACCCGTTGCCAGCGCGTAGATGCAGTCCGCGGCGGCCCCGAGGGCGGCCTGTTCCAGCATCGTGCCCGGGACGGCTTTCGCCGCGGCCTCGTATTCCGTGCGAGCCTTCGAGAAATCGTTGAAGGCGCGGGCGATATCGCCGCGGAGGTAATGGACGTCGCCCTTCAAGGCGGCATCGGGAGAAAGCGCGTCGATGGAATCCAGGACGGAAAGCGCGGACACGAGGTCGTCGCGCTGGTAGGCGATCAATGCCTTTTCGTAAGAGGCACGGGCACGGATCTTCGGGTATTTCTCCTGGTTCAGGAGCTGGTCGACCGTGCTTTCCGCATGCTGGACCGACCCGATGCCGCGGTAGTGTTCCGCAAGACGCAGCAGGGCGGCGCCGGCGTATTCGGATTCGGGATCGTCTTCGATAAAACGCCAGGATTCGCGTTCCGCGCCGACTTCATCACCGGACGCATACAGCGCATGGATCAGCCAGTAGCGGCCCAATTCCGCGACCGGGAGCGAACCGTAATCCTGCCGGAGCCTGCGGAGGCTTTCCACGGCCTTGCCGGGCTCTCCGAGGCGGATCTGCAGGCGTCCGGCTGTGTAGAGGGCGGCACCGCGGCGTTCCTGCGTTCCGGCCGTCTTCGGAGCGGCTTTTTCATAGTCCAGATAACTCTGCGCCGCGGCGGCGGCATCGCCGGTCTTGTCCTGCGCGACGGCCAGAAGATAAACGGCTTCCGGATCAAGGTGTTCCGGATCCGCCTTGCGGAGCGCGGCGGCGGCATCCAGCAAATCGGCGTAAAGGTTGGCCTCCAGCGAACAGCGCATGGCGTTCAGCATGGCCTCGGAACGGAGTTCGGCGGAGGAATCGCCGATGGCACGGTAGAGCTTCGCGGCCTCGGCGGGTTTGCCCTCGCGCCACGTGATCTCGGCCAAGTCCATTTTACGGGCGGTCTTCTTCGCCGGGACCGTATCGAACGCCCCGACGAACTTGCGGGCGGACGGGAACGCCTTTTCCGCCAGCATCATGTCGAGGAGCTTGCGGTAGACGGTTTCACGTTCGGCGGCGGGGACGGCAGTGTCGGAAATGCAGGTAAGGCAGATGTCCAGCGCATCGTCCGGGCGGTCGGCCTGAAAGAGGACCGACGCGATCTGAAGCTTGAAGTCGGGGGAAAGTTTGGAGTCCTTGAAGAGCGAAAGCATGCGCGAAGCCAGGTCGGCCGCGGTCTTCCGGTCCTTGAGCCGCTGGAACACGCCGATCAGGCGCGTCATGGCGTCGAACGCGTCCTCCCGGACGGAGGCAAAGGAATACGCGAGGTGGAACGCCTCGGCGGCGCGGACATAATCCTCGCGTTTGGAGAACTCCTCGCCGATGCGGCATGCCGCGAGGAAGAAGAAATTGTCCTTGCGCGGCATGGAGATGGCTTTGATTCCGCTCCAGTCGTCCGCGATGGCCTCGGCGCCCTTCTCCGAAAGTTTCAGGTAGAACGACAGAAGCTTGAGCGCATCGACGTCGCGTTTGTTTTCGGCCTCGGGAAGGGTTTTAAGAATGGCGTAGGCTTCCTCGTACTTGCCGAGGGCGGCCAGGGACAACGCCTGACGTTCCGACGCCCTGCGCCCGAACGCGGTCTTGTTGCCCGCGATCTCGCCGTAATATTTCGCGGCGGCGGCATTGTCGCCTTTGAGCTCGGCGACGAACGCCGTGCAGGAAAGAGCGCGAAGATAGCTCGGGTCAAGCTTCTCAAGTTCGGAAATCAGTTTCTGGAGTATCTTGTCCGCATCGTCGGCACGGCGCTGGAGCAGGTATATCTCCGCCTGCCACAGGCTGACGGAATTCGCGTTCAGCTGGGGAAACGCGGCACGGTACTCGTCCAGGAGCTTGTTCGCGGAATCGGCGAGATTCGCAAGGATCAGGGCATCCAGCTCGCGGGCGTATGCGTCCTTGCGCGCTTCGGCGTCGCCGTTCTGTTCCGCCTTCGAGCGGTACTGCCGGTAGAAGCTCGCCGCCGTGCCGTATTCGCCAGCGGCACGCGCCCGGTCGCCGGATTCCATGTCCGGATACGAGGGCTTCCGGGTCTCGACGGCGGCCGCGGCAGGCATGTCCTGCGCGGAAGCCTGCGTCATACCGGAGAACAGGAGCGTCCCGGCGGCCGTGCAGACAAAAAGCGTCCTCCCGGCACGGATGCCGGGAAGAGATCCCGCCGAAACCGAGGTCCGGCGGCCGTATGGGAAACGATTACGCATTCGCCTCGCCGGAAGTTTCCGCCGGAGCTTCGGCGGCGTCTTCGGCCGCGACGCCCGCCTTCTGAGCGGCAAGTTTTTCCTTGATCTTTTGGTAAATCGCATCGGCGAGCTCGGGCTTCTCGGTGAGGAGCGCCTTCACGGCGTCTCGTCCCTGCGCGAGCTGTTCGCTGCCGAAGGAGAACCAGGAGCCGCGCTTCTCGATGATGCCCATGTCGAGCGCGACGTCGATGATGGAGCCGATGCGGGAGATGCCTTCGTTCCAGTTGATGTCGAACTCGGCGACGCGGAACGGCGCGGCGAGCTTGTTCTTCACGACCTTGACTTTCGTGCGGGCGCCGACGGATTCGCCGGCGGCGTTCTTGATCGCCTGGATGCGGCGGATGTCGAGGCGGATGGAGCAGTAGAACTTCATGGCGTTGCCGCCGGTGGTGGTCTCGGGGTTGCCGAACATCACGCCGATCTTCTCGCGGATCTGGTTGGTGAAGATGCAGCAGGTGCGGCTGCGGCTGATGGCGGGCGTGAGCTTGCGGAGCGCCTGGGACATCAGGCGGGCCTGGAGGCCCATGAAGGAGTCGCCGATGTTGCCTTCGAGTTCGCTCTTCGGCACGAGGGCGGCGACGGAGTCAATGACCAGCACGTCGACGGCGTTGCTGCGCACGAGCATCTCGGCGATGTTCAGGGCATCTTCGCCGCAGTCCGGCTGGGAAATCAGCAGGTTGTCGATGTTCACGCCGATGCGCTTGGCGTAGGCCGGATCGACGGCGTGTTCGGCGTCGATGAACGCCGCGGTGCCGCCCGCCTTCTGGGCATTCGCGATCACGTGCATGCACAGCGTGGTCTTGCCGGAGGATTCGGGGCCGAAGATTTCGATGATGCGCCCGCGGGGCAGGCCCATGATGCCCAGCGCGATGTCAAGCGAGAGCGCGCCGGTGCTGATGACCGGAACGTCGACGGTGTGGTTGTCGCCGAGGCGCATGATGGAGCCCTTGCCGAACTCCTTCTCAATCTGCGCGAGGGCCACGTTCAGGTTCTTATCGCGGTCGGGCGCGGCTGCCGCCGCTGCGGCTTTTTTGGATTCTTTGTCCGCCATGGCTGGTGGATTCCTTTCGGTGTGAAGATGTTAAATGTCAAGATCCTTGACGCCTGCGGCGTGACGTTCGATGTATTCGCGGCGCGGGTCGACGGCATCGCCCATGAGGAGCGTGAAGATGCGTTCGGCCTCGACCGCGTCCTCCATCGTGACGCGGATCATTTTTCTGCGTGCGGGATCCATGGTGGTCTCCCAGAGCTGTTCCGGGTTCATTTCACCGAGACCTTTGTAGCGCTGGAGCGCGAGTCCTTCGCGTCCCTGCAGCTTGATGGCCTCGAAGAGCTGTTCCATGGAGTTGACGGTCTTGAATTCGTTCTGCGCGGCGGAAACGGCGGTCTCGGCGGACTTGGAAGCGTCGGCGGACGCGCCGGTACGGATGCGGTAGAGCGGCTCGGTACCGTAGAAGATGTTCTTCGGGTCGCCGCCGGACGCCGCGATCTCGCGTCCCAGTTCCTCGCATTCCTTGGACTCATAGAGGCGCACGACATCAATGGCGGGGTGCAGTCCCAGCGGAGTGCCTTCGGGGAGGTCTTCCGGTATCTCGCGCGGCGGGAGGCGTTTCTCGGCCTCGGCGATGACCTCGGCTTCCTCCTCCGGCGTGTACACGAACGTCTCGCTCACGGAGCCGTCGTTCTCGTGGACGATCACCAGGTCGAATGGGAACACGCCGTCGCGTGCCAGCGTGAAGTATTTTTGCGGATCGACGCCGTGGCGGTGGAGCCCCTGCGTGACGGCGCGGGCTCTCGTCACATACGAGAAGATCCGCATGATGTCGTCCTGCGAGAGGGCGTTTCCTGCCATATCGGAGACCTGCACGTCACCGCAGCCGAGCTCGACCAGATAGCGGTCCAGCTGCTCGTCGCTATCGATGTAGCGCTCCTGTTTGCGTTTCGTGACCTTGTACAGCGGGGGCTTGGCGAGGTAGATGTGGCCGGCCTCGATGAGCGGGCGGAGCTGACGGAAGAAGAACGTGAGGAGCAGCGTGGCGATGTGGGAACCGTCGACGTCGGCATCTGTCATGAGCACGATCTTGTTATAACGGAGTTTTTCCAGGTGGCATTCGTCGTTGCCGACGCCGCAGCCGATGGCCGCGATCAGCGACTGGATCTCCTTGTTCTCGAAGATGCGGTCCGTGCGGGCTTTCTCCACGTTCAGGAGCTTGCCGCGGATCGGGATGATCGCCTGGTACTTGCTGTCGCGGCCGCCCTTGGCGGAACCGCCTGCGGACTGACCTTCGACGATGAAGAGTTCGCAGATTTCCGGGTCGTTGGATTCGCAGTCGGCGAGCTTGCCGGGAAGGGAGAAGCCTTCGAGGGCGCCCTTGCGCTGGACTTCCTCACGGGCACGGCGCGCGGCCTCACGGGCGCGGGAGGCCACGATGGCCTTTTCAACGATCTGGCGGGCGACTTCCGGGTTTTCCTCGAGGAAGGTGGAGAGGCATTCGCTGACGATGGAGTCCACGATGCCCTTGACTTCGCTGTTGCCGAGCTTGGTCTTGGTCTGGCCTTCGAACTGGGGATCCGGGACCTTGCAGCTGACGATGGCTGTGAGGCCTTCCTTCATGTCCTGGCCGGTCATGGGCTTGTCGCCCTTGATGAGGCTCTGCGCCTTCGCGTAGTTGTTCACGGTGCGGGTGAGCGCGGACTGGAACCCGGTCATGTGCGTGCCGCCCTCGCCCGTGCAGATGTTGTTCGCGTAGCTGAAGATATTTTCCTGGAACTCGGCGTTGTACTGCATGGCGATCTCGACGTCGATGCCGTTGCGCTCCTTGTGCATATAGATCACGTCCTGATGCACCAGTTCCTTGTTCTGGTTCAGCATCTGCACGAACTCGATGATGCCGCCCTCGTAGTGGAACGTCTCGGAGCGGACCGGGTTCTCGCGTTCGTCGGTCAAATCAATGCGGATGCCGCGGTTCAGGAACGCGAGTTCGCGGAGACGCTTTGCGAGGATGTTCCAGACGTATTCGGTCGTCTCGGTGAAGATGGTCGGGTCGGGCTGGAACGTCACGGTCGTGCCGCGGTCGGACACAGGATGCAGCGGATGCAGCTTCACGGCGGTGTTGCCGCGCTCGAACCGGATCTCGTATGCCATGCCGTCGCGGTGGATTTCGACGGTCATCCAGGTAGAAAGGGCGTTCACGCAGGAAACGCCGACGCCGTGGAGGCCGCCGGACACCTTGTAGGCGTTGTGGTCGAACTTGCCGCCGGCGTGCAGCACGGTCATGACGACTTCGACGGCCGGGATGCCGAGTTCCTTGTGAATGTCAACCGGGATGCCGCGTCCGTCGTCACTGACGCGGATGCAGTTGTCCGGGAGAATGGTCACGGAGACCTTCGAGGCGAATCCGGCGAGCGCTTCGTCGATACTGTTGTCGACGACTTCATAGACCAGGTGGTGCAGGCCGCGCTGGGACGTGTCGCCGATGTACATGCTGGGACGCTTGCGAACGGCCTCCAGACCGTCGAGAACGGTGATCTCGTCCGCGGTATAGTCTTCTGGGTTGCGGTCCTCGGACTGCGACGTAAAGGTGCTGTCCACGCTGGATTCGTTGTTGACGGAGCGCGGCGGCTCCGGCTTCCGGATTTCCGCTCCTGCGGGTTTCGCGGCGGTCTCCGGCGCGGCGGGCGCAGTGTTTTCCGCAGGGGTTTCGGGTACGTTTGCCTGGGAGGTGATTTCGTCTTCGGACATTTGGGTCTCCATGAGGTGCGCCCGGGCAAGCCGGACGCGGTTTTTTTGTTTCTTTGACAGTCTTTCACTATAATATACACCGCCAATTTTCTTTTTCAAGCGCGTACGCGTATACGCGCGAGGAAAAATCAAACTTTTTTCAAAAAAAGTCGATGTACCGTTGCTTTTCAGACATTTTGTAAGACAGCAGGAGACTGACGCAAAGGATAAAGGGATATGAAATTTCCCTTATCTACGAGAAAAGCCTTCACGAGAAAATTAAATCATTAACATTTTAGATAATATCTTTTTGTTTCCTGTTTGACTTTTGAGAAACCATGGATATATTATTTGAATAATTGCTTACATTCAATAAACAACATCAATGGAGACAAAAATGCCAAAGCGAAACAAACCAGAAACTCAGATTGTCGGCAATACTGGTATGTACTATGTTTGCTATCAACTCTCGCTCATGGGATGGAATGTTATGCCTACTGCTCGAAATGCAAGAGGTGTTGATGTAATTGCATATAATCTCGACAGCGGTAAATATCGTAGCATTCAAGTAAAAACTCTATCCTATCGGAATCAAATTCCGCTCGGCAGAAGTATTAACAAAATTCTAGCTGATTATTGGATTATAGTTGTTTTGTCTGATTCTGAGGCTCCATCTGTTTATATTCTCAGTCAAAAAGAAATGGAATCGATTCAAATATATCAGAGAACTAATAAGAAAGGAGAGGTTTCTTTTTGGTTGCTGACTTCAGCATATGAGGGACCTGAATACAAAAACAGATGGGATAAAATACAACCGTAATTGTCTGCATATGCCGACCGTTAAAAAAACGCGGGTCCAGAGATGAGTCCGGACCCGCGCGGAATATCAGCGCAATGTGCTGTGACGCTTACTCTTTCTTCTTCCAGTCGAGCGCACCGGTGGGACATTCCCTGACGCACGCGCCGCAATCGACGCAGTAGTCCGGGAGACCCTGTCCGAAGGTCGTGTCGACCATGGTGTGGAATCCGCGTTTCATCATGCCGAGAAGGGACTTATTGATGACTTCGGAGCAGACTTTCACGCAGGTGCCGCAGCGGATGCACTTCTGCTTGTCGTGAATGATGTACTTGTGGCGGACGTCGACGGCGGAGATGGGCTTGGCGCCCTTGTAGGCGTCAGGGTTCACGCCATAGGCGGTCGAATGCTTCTTCAGCAGGCAGTCGTGCTTGCCGGTGCAGCTGCATTCGATGCAGCGGTCGGCTTCGCCGGAGACCTGTTCGGCCGTGAACGTCGGATACAGCTCGTGGAACGTGGTCTTGCGTTCTTCCATCGGGATGTATTCCGGCTGGATGCGTTCGGCGTCGGAGACCTGACGGATGTAGACGAGGTCTTCCTTCGCGAGGGAACGCCAATGGCCGCGGGAAACGTTGAATTCGTACGGCGCCTTGTGCGGGACGCCGTTGAGGAAGTCGACGACGGAGAGCGCGGCCTTGCGGCCGGCGGCGAGGGCTTCCACGACGGTGGCGGGACCGGACACGCAGTCGCCCGCGGCGAAGACTTTCTTCCTGCCGGAGCAGGTGAAATCGTCGGCGGAGATCTCGAAGCCGCGTTTGGATGCGGCGAAGCCTTCGGGCACGACGGTGCGCTGGCCGATGGCGGAGATCACGGTGTCGGCCTGGAGCTTGAACTCGGAGCCGGGGATCAGGACCGGGGAACGGCGTCCGGAGGCGTCGGGTTCGCCGAGTTGCATGCGGGCGCAGGAGAGCGAGAGGGAGCCGTCGGCGTTCTTCGTGAGGGCGGCGGGCGCGGTGAGGAATTCGAACTTGACGCCTTCCTCCATGGCCTCGTCGACTTCGACGGCCTGCGCGGGCATTTCGTTGCGCGTACGGCGGTACACGATGGTCACATCGCCGCCGAGACGGAGCGCGGTACGGGCGCAATCGATGGCGGTGTTGCCGCCGCCGACCACGATGGTGCGTCCGGGATTCGGGCAGTCCTTCCAGTTCTTTCCGGCGATGTCGCCGAGCCACTGGATGCCCTTCTGCGCGGCTTCCTCGCCGTCGATGCGCATGGAGCTGGAGGCCCAGGAGCCGACCGCGAGGATCACGGCGTCGAAATCCTGTTCGAGCTGTTCGATTGTGAAATCCTTGCCCATGGTCTGGCCGGTGCGGATCTCAATGCCGCCCATCTTGCCGAAGTGCGCGAGCTCTTTGCGGAGCGTGTCCTTCGGGAGACGGAATTCCGGGATGCCGTAGCGGAGCATGCCGCCCGCTTCGGGCATCTGTTCGAAGAGGAACGAGGAAACGCCCTGGAGGCGGAGGTAGTACGCGGCGGAGAGGCCCGCGGGGCCCGCGCCGACGATGGCGACGCGCTTGCCGTTGAGGGCGGGCAGGTCCTCCATGTAGGTGTCGTAGTACATGTCGGCGGAGAGGCGCTTCACGTCGTTGATGGAGACGGGCTTGCCTCCGATGTTGCGGCGGCAGTCGCGTTCGCAGAAACGGGGGCAGACGCGGCCGACGGACATCGGCAGCGGGATGCGCTGCTTGATGATCTCGAGGGCCTTTTTGAAATCGCCGTTGCGGCCGGCGCGGACGTATTCCTCAACAGTTGCATGCGCGGGGCAGGCGAGCGTACAAGGTGCTTCGCAGTCGCCGGTGTGCTCGGAAACGAGCAGGGAAAGGGCGGTGCGGCGCATGTCCTTCACTTCGTCGGAGGAGGCGTCGATCTCCTGTCCGGGGGCCGGGCACGCGGAGCAGGAGGGGAGGAACTTTCCGGTCTTGCAGTCCTTCACGACGCAGACGAAACAGCTGGTCGTCTTGGAGATTTTCTGGTTGTAGCAGAGCGTGGGGATCTCCACGCCGATGCGGGCGGCAGCCTGGAGGATGGTCTCGCCCGGCTGTGCGGCGACCTCGCGGCCGTCGATTTTGAAGATGATATCAGACATGGGTTTTACCTCAGGCATTGGCGGATTGTTTGCGGACGCGGGAGACGGCCTTCTTCGGGCAGACTTCGATGCAGGAGTTGCACTTGGTGCACTTGGCGTTGTCGACGGAGAAGTTGTTCGCCGGGTCGATCGCGCCAACCGGGCAGGTCTTCACGCAGAGCTTGCATTTGATGCACTTGGCCGGGTCGATGGCGACGTCGACGAGCGCGGGGCAGGCGAGCGCTTCGCAGACGTGGTCCTGGACATGCGCGAGGTATTCGTTCTTGAAGTAGCGCAGCGTGGAGAGCGCGGGGTTCGGGGCCGTCTGGCCGAGGCCGCAGAGCGCGCCCTTCTTGATCTTCGGGGCGATGTCCTCCAGGAACGCGATGTCGTCCATGGAGCCCTTGCCGGAGGTGATGCGTTCGAGCGCTTCGTACATGCGCGTGGTGCCGACGCGGCAGAACGTGCACTTGCCGCAGGATTCGCGGCGGGTGAAGTTCAGGAAGTAGCGCGCGGTCTCGACCATGCAGCGGTTGTTTCCGATCACGATGAGGCCGCCGGAGCCCATGATGGCGCCGAGCTTGCCGAGGGAATCGTAGTCGATCTTCACGCCGAATTCGGAGGCCGGGATGCAGCCGCCGGAGGGACCGCCTGTCTGGACGGCCTTCACGGTGCCGGGCTCGGCTCCGCCGATGTCGTACACGATCTCGCCAAGCGTGATACCCATGGGGACCTCGACGAGGCCCGGGGTCTTCACGTCGCCGGCGAGGGCGAAGATCTTGGTGCCCTTGCTCTTTTCCGTACCGATGGCGGCGTAGGCGTCCGCGCCGATCTGGAAGATGACCGGGATGTTCGCGAACGTCTCGACGTTGTTGATGGCGGTCGGCAGGGTGTTCCAGCCGCTGTCCGTGGGGAACGGCGGGCGGAAACGCGGGGTGCCGCGCTTGCCTTCGAGCGAGTGGATCATGGCGGTCTCTTCGCCGCAGACGAACGCGCCCGCGCCTTCCTTGATGGTAATCTCGAGCGGGGCTTCGCGGCCCGGGAGCTTGTTGAGTCCGGCCTTCTTCATCTCCTCGATGGCGATCGTGAGGTGCTTGATGGCGAGGGGATATTCGGCGCGGCAGTAGATGAAGAGGCGGGTCGCGCCGGTGGCGTACGCGCCGATGAGCATGCCTTCGAGGACCTGGTAGGGAACGCTTTCCATCATGGAGCGGTCCATGAACGCGCCCGGGTCGCCTTCGTCGGCGTTGCAGATCTGAACTTTGTCCGGGACTTTCTTCGCCGCGAGGAAGCTCCACTTCATGCCGGTGGGAAATCCTGCGCCGCCGCGTCCGCGGAGGCCGGACGCCTTGACCGCATCGACGACCTGTTCGGGCGTCATGGTCAGGACTTTTTCGAGAGCGGAGAACCCGCCGTTGGCCTTGTATTCGTCGAGGGAAACGGGATTGATGTGCCCGGCGAGACGGGTCACAAGGAGTTTTTCGAGCTTGGAGCGCTTTTCCGGGAAGACGAACCGGCCTTCTTCGCTTTGGGCGAGAATGGCGGCGGCGGCCTCGTCGGTGCCCTTCACGCGGCCGTAGAAGATGCTGGAGCCGTCGGTAAGTTCGAGTTCGACGATCGGTTCGGCGTAGCAGTGGCCCATGCAGCCGGTTTCGCTGACGGGGATACTGCCGGCCTGCTTGCGGATGGCTTCGAGTACGGCGCCCGCTCCGGCGGCCAGACCGCAGGAGGCGGTCCCGACTTTGATGCGTTTGATGTCTGCCATGGCGGATCAGCCTTTCGCTTTGTACTCGTTGAGTATCTTGGTCAGGCTCTTGCGGTCGAGCTTGCCATAGACGCGTCCGTTGATGGAGAGGACGGGGGCGAGGGAGCAGCAGCCGAGGCACGCGACGGTCTCGATGGAGAAGAGGCCGTCTTCCGTGGTCTCGCCGTCGCCGATGCCGAGTTCGGCGGAGACCCAGGCGCGGATCTGCGTGGAGCCCTTGATATGGCAGGCGGTGCCGTCGCAGACGCTGAGTTTGTACTTGCCGGGTTTGGTGCGTTTGAACTGGGCGTAGAATGTGAGGACGCCCTCGACTTCAGCGGCCGGAATGCCGAAATGCTCGGCGGCCGCCAGGATGCCGTCGTTCGAGACGTATCCTTCGCGGGTCTGGATGAGCTGGAGCCCCTTAATCAGGTTGCCCTTGTCGGGCTCCACTTCTCCGAGGTAGGAAAAAGCACTGTTCATGATTTCCCCTGTGGGTGTGTTGATGGGTGGGTAGAATGTGCAGGTTGTTTGCTTTTATGCGCAAACTATAATATAGCACATTTTCCCGAATAAACAAGCCGGAAAGAAATTATTGAGGTCTTTATCTTTCCAAAAAATGGGGATTGGTCGGTACGGCGGAGGGAACGTCCTCCGATTCTTCCTCTTCGGCGGCGGGATCCCGCCAAAAGGGATCGTACAGGGAATCGTCGGGGGACAGATAGCCGACACGATCCTCCCAGCCGGACGAATCCGCGGGACGCGGCGTGAAAGACTGCCAGGACGCCGCATGACCGTCCACGAACGCTACTGTGCAGGCTTTGGAATGCCGGAAGTCGGCGTAACCGCCCCTGCCCGAGGACGGATTGTACAGATATGCGGTCGGCGCGGGGCGTCCGTCGGTTCCGGTCAGAAAACACGCGGCGTCGGCGAGCAGGACCAGCCGCGACGGCGTTTTGACGGTCTGGATGCGACAGGGACGGAAGTTCGGCGGCGACGCGGACGGCCCGCTGAAGGAGAGCTGGTAGTTCATACCGTATCCGGCGTAACGCGCGGTCCAGGCGAGATTGGAGTAGAGGGCGGATTTCGCGGCGGGACACTCGAAGACGCGCCCCTTCGCCGCACCGGAATCCGGCACGAGGCGCGAGAGGATGCCAGGCCCTCGGTGATCGGCGGAGGATTCCCAGCTCGCAAACGAAGAATCCCACGCGGGGCAGAAATACCCGCCGCTCGCATCGACATAAAGGAGATGCATCAAAGTGACTTCGCGGATGTTGCCGAGGCAGAGCGCCAGACGGGCTCGGTCCCGCGACGACGACAGCGCAGGCAGGAGCAGTCCGGCCAGGATCGCAATGATCGCGATCACGACCAGAAGCTCGACCAGGGTAAAGCGGCGCACGGCGGCTCCGGAAAATATACGGACTTGCTGTTTCATTTTTCTCTTTGCGTAACGGGCACAAATGCCGGAGGCTGATCCGGCGCGGGAAAATTCGGAAAGGCGGGGATCCGGCTCGCCGACGTTGAATTCAGCTCACGGTTGCTCGACAGTTCGTGATTCGCACACGATTCACCCGGTCCTTTCCACGGACAGTGAAAAATACCATACACCCGAAAAGGAGAAAATGCAAGCGGAAAGCCGTATTCACAGCAGAGCGGATCATCAACGCAAAAAGAGAAAAAAGTCTTTCCCGCGCATACGCGCTAGTTTCAGTTAAACTAACCTCTTTTAACTGAAACTAGATATTCTTTCGAAATACAGCTTTTTGAGGGATAACATTCCCCTGACGCTAACCGGAAACAGCCATGGGATCCATGTAGGGCATGAGAGAAAAACTGTTTTCGATGTGTTCTGCTCAGTTCGCGGATGGTGATGTTTCCCGCGCATACGCGCTAGTTTCAGTTAAAACTAACTTCTTTTAACTGAAACTAATGTTATTTTTCAGAAAAAACCTTTTGAGGATGAACTGTATCCACCCTTGACACTACACAGACAACAGTCTGAATGCCTTGCTGTTTTACGGGATGTTCCGTGCAGACACTTCGGGATTCCAGTTTTCCGATGGATTTTTCCGGATTTTTTAATTTTTCTTCAATCTTTTATCATTTTTTCGGTTGAAATCGCGGAAAATGCGTGTATTTTCCTGTATCGGCTATTCTTTCACACGGACAGGACACGCAAGCCGCCCGCACCTGTTTCCGGCCCGGCCCGCGGAGAAAAGGAACTGCACACATGAGCGACGACACGAAAATCGAAGTGGAAATCTTCTGCGGCATGACCTGCTATATGCTGGGGAATGCCCGAATTCTGAACATCGGAGCGCATTTGCCTGAAAAATGGCTTCCGAACATCGAACTGATGGTGTCGCCCTGTCCCGTGGACTGCGGGTGTCTGGACCTCGCGAAGGCCCCGTTCGCCCGCATCAACGGCCAGCTTATCCAGAACGCCACGCTTGAGTCCGTCTGCGCGGCCATCACCGAGATCATGAACCGGCAGGAGGAGGCATGAACATGGAGTATTCCAACAGTCCCGAACGCCAGCGCCGCGAACTCATGATCCGGCTCGCCTGCGAGTTTCAGAAAGGTACGCTCGCGGATACGATCGACAAGCTCCCCTGCTACGTGAAGCCGGCCGGTTCCAACCCGCTCCACTGCTGCCTGGCGCATGATCGCGAGGTGCTCCGCTGCCGCATCATGGCGCTTCTCGGATTCGATGCGCAGGACGAGGAGGACGACAGCCGGTTCCCGCACGAATATCTTGAACTCGTTTCCGCGGATTCCGAACGTCCAGAACGCCCGATTACTGTCGCCCGTACGGCGTGTTCCAGCTGCGCCGACGCGAAGATCGAGGTCGTCCAGAGCCTCTGCCGCAACTGTTTCGCGCAGACCTGCATCCACGTCTGCCCGAACAACGCCATCAACATCATGCGCGGCAAGGCGTTCATCAATCAGGATTCCTGCGCCCAGTGCGGCAAATGCCTCATCGACGTCTGCCTTTACAACGCCATCAAGCGCTTTCCGATCCCCTGCGAGGCCGCCTGCCCGGTCGGCGCGATCAAGAAGAATGAACAGGGGTTCGCCGAGATCGACTTCAAAAAATGCACGTTCTGCGGAAAATGCTTCCGCGCCTGCCCCTACGGCGCCGTCATGCAGCGGTCCGAGCTCATGCCCGTACTAAAACTCCTGACCGAAGGCCGTCAGGCCGTCGCCCTCGTCGCACCGTCCACGCTCAACCAGTTCCCCGGCGGACGCGAAAAGCTGTTCAAATCCCTGAAAAAGGTCGGCTTCTCGGAGATCCTCGAGGTCGCAGAAGCCGCCGAAATCGCGGCGGGTATGGCCGCGGAGGAATTCATCCGCAAGATGAAGCTCGGCGGCAAGCTCGTCGCCGACGCCAGCTGTCCCGCATTCGTCGAGCTTGTGCGGCGGCATCTTCCCGCCATGCGGCCCTATCTCTCGTCCACGCCGAGCGCCATGGCGATCGCCGGACAGAAAGCACGCGAGCTTTTCCCCGACGCCGTGAACGTCTTCATCGGCCCCTGCATCGCCAAACGCTACGAATCGCTGTCCTGCCCGGGCGTGGACCGCGTGATCACGATTGAAGAGCTCGGCGCGATCCTGATCGCGCTCGGCGGAGCCGAGCTGGAACCGCAGGACTACATCCCGCAGGACCAGGATGAAATGGAACACGATTTCTCGCGCACCTGCGCCGCCACGGGGGCCATGCTGGCCGCCGCGCTCGAATCCGAACCGGCGCTTGAGCTTCAGGAAAAGTTCATCGACGGCATCAACGCCCAGACGCTGAAGCTGCTTCACCTCTTCCTGTTCGGCAGGTCGCACGCCAACTTCATCGAGGTGCTCGGATGCAGCGGCGGCTGCCAGAACGGTCCCTGCTCCCTCGCAATTCCCAACTGATTCTTACGGGGGTACATCATGAAATCCGCTTTTTTCCGTTTTCTCCTCGGCTTCTGCGTATGCTGCGCGGTCCTGTTCCTTGTTTCTGCCGTACTCCGCGCAGCCGATCCCGCGCCGAAGACCGACGACGCCGGATGGATCCTCCCCGGAACGAACGCGGGGACAGGCTGGCATCTCCGGCTGAAGGACGCCCGCGCCGAAGCTGCGAAGGACGGAAAACCTATCCTGATCCTGTTCTCCGGGCCGGACTGGAGTTCCGCCAGCAAAAAGTTCGAGACCTCGATTTTCCGTTCGAAGGAATACGCGTCGATACGTCCGGCTCTGGTCGGCCTGTACGTCCAGCACTTCGTGAACACCGCCGCGCCGGAGGAACAGGTCTCCGCGAACCAGTCCCTGCGGAAGGCGCTCAGCGTCCCGGCTGTCTATCCATGCACGGTCGTCCTGGCTTCCGACGGCAAGAAGGTCCTCGGCATCATCCCCGGCGCTCCGGACAAGAAAGAGTATCTTCAGCATATCTCCAAGCTCACGGGAATCTCTCTTTCCGAGTAAGTCCCGCAAGCCAGAAAGATCCGTTTCTTTCCATGCGGACGTCGCCGATCCGCATGGTGGGTTATCTTTTTTTCTTCCGTCTCTTGACATGGTTTTCGTTCCGTGTTATATTTTATGGATATTCTTTCGATAATCCGGGCCGCAGACATCCGATGAACGATAGCAAGAGCCCGGAACAACCTGCAAATCAGGAGCAGACAATGAAACATCAGATTTGCCGCATTGTCCTTGCGGCAGCGGCGGTGACCGCCGGCGTGTTCCTCTCGGCATGCGGTCTCTTCCTCGATACCTCGGACAGCGTGTTCGACGACGCCGAGGACGCCATCGCGACCGACCGGATCGCATCCGATATCGAAAGCGCGGAGTTCTCATACGAATTCGGAGATGAAAAGATCGCCATGATCCGGTTCCAGACGCCGGGCAAGGTGCGCATCGACGTGCTGGACGATGCACGTTCGGCCGTGTTCTGCCTGAACGGTTCGTCCGGCTGGATGTATGTGCGCGGCGAGGTAATCGACATGACCGCCGACGACATCGCGGAAATGCACGCCGCCCTGCTTCAGGCGATCCCGTTCCATGTGAATTTCCAGGACATCTTCACCGACGCCAAGCTTCATGAGGAGTCCGAGGACGCCTGCGGCGAGGAATGCGACGTAATCTCCGCGGTCTTCCGCCGCGCCCGGGACATCCAGGTCAAGTTCTGGATCGGAAAGAAATCCGACCTGCTCCGCCAGTTCGAGGTCGCCAGGGAGGACGGCGTCCTCACGACGCAGTATTTCAACTACCGCAAATACGGCAACGTGACGCTTCCCTCGCTGACGTTCAACTTCTCGCCGGACGGAGCTACGAGGCTCAAGCTGATCTCGTTCGAATCGAACATCGATATCCCCGCCTATGTATTCCGGAAACCTGAAAAGCTGAGCGCCTTGGAAGGAGGCATGAAATGAACCACACCACACGTTTTGCGATTCTGACGGCAGTTCTTTTGGCCGGCGCGGCCGTATACGCCGCGGATGAAAACTCGGACAAGGAAAAACATACCGTCACGCTGAGGGACGGAAAAGTCCTCGAGGACGCCTACATCCTCGACAAGAAGCCGAACGGGATCACGCTCGCCTACAAGGACGGCTGCAAGTTCATCAAGTTCTCCGACATGCCGCGCAAATACCAGCAGGCGTTCGGCTACGATCCGATCAAATCCGCCCGCTACGAAAAAAAGCTGGACGAACAGAAGAAAATCCTCGCCAAGGAAGAAGCCGAACAGAAGGCCAAGGCGGAAAAGCGCAAGGAAAGCGAGGACAAGCATTATAAGAACGGTCGGATCAACACACAGCAGCAGACCGTGCGCAAGCTCGAGCTCCAGCTCGACGAAGCGAAAAAGCGCCTTGAAACGACGGAAAAGACCCTCAGCCAGGACCGCGATTCCCTGGGCATGTCCTCCGTCGGGACCCAGCAGGTCAGCGTCGAATCCCTGTGGGGGTACGGCGGCCGCATCCGGAGCAGCACGCGCAACGCCGCCGTCACGAACAAGCTCATGAAGGAAGTCGACACACTGAGCACGACGAGGGATCGGCAGGCGCAGGACGTAATCGACCTTCAGCTGAAGCTCGAGGCCGCGCAGAGAACGCTCGACATGCTTCTGCAAAACAACTAAGAAGCGTCGTCCAAGGCGGTTTCCCCTTAAAAAAACAGGCATGCCCGGCTAAATATTTGGCCGGACATGCTTTTTTCTGTCTGCGGGATATGGAACCGGGAGTGTTACAGCGACTCGCGGACTCCGGGGACCTTGCTCATCTTCAGGACGGAGATGGACGGCGTTTCCGGCACGATCAGGGCGTCCAGTTCCGTTTCGTCCACGTGGACGGTCTGGGACACGGGTTCCTCCGCGGGTTGGACCACGCCGGGAGTCGCGGCGGCAGGATCGCGTCCGGGAACGACCGGTTCGGAAGTCCTGACGTAACTGGCGATCACAAGGACGACGAGCCAGATCAGGGCAACTGCAACGATCCCGACGGCGACGAATACGGCGATGGTGATGTTGCGGATGCGTTTGTTCTCGCCCTCGTTCACCAGCGCGCCCTCGTTCACGGACTCCAGAAGCTTTTCCGAAAGTTCCTCGGGATCCTGCGGCGTTTCCTCGTGCAATTTATCAAGCAGGAGGCCGCTGTCGGCTTTGGGGAGATCATAGACTTCGATAAGCTTGCGGACGTAGGCGGAGACATAGACGGGCGGCAGTTTCTGCAGAAGCTCGCCGGATTCCAGTTCAAAGAGATATTCCGTACGGATGCGCGTATGCAGCGCGACCTCCTCCACGGACATCCCGCGTGCATTGCGGATCGCCATCAGCATCTGTCCCAGCGACAGCGACGGCTGAAGCGCATGAGGAAGGGGTTTATGCTGTGCAGCGGAGACCGATGCGGAAGACGACGGCGGAAACGCCGCACGTCCGGCGCGCGGAGATACGATGCCGGGCCGAGCGGGAGAGGGCTGTTTCCGGGGCGGAGGCGGAGGCGCAACGACCGAAGAAACGTCCTCTGAACGATTATTCATCACCGGGATATCCTGTTCCGCCGGTTTCTCCGTCGCGGGTTCCGGCACGACAGGTTCCGCCGACGCAGGTTCCGGCACAGCGGATTCTTGTACGGATGTATCGTTCACGGGAACATTTTCGATCGCGACATTCTCCGGTTCAGGCTGTTCCGTCACAACGTTGTCCTGTGGAACAGAGTAATGTTCCGCCGGGATATCGCCAAGACCGGCATTTTCACCGGTTTCCGGTTCCGCCGGAGATTCTCCCATGGGGAGGAGCTGATCGGAAAAGAGATTCAGTTCCTGTTCGTTCTTTGCTGCGGGATCTTCTGGATCAGTCATGTTGCGATACCTCAGTCATTGGGCGTTTCCAGTCCGTCCGTGATCAGGATGGAACGTTTCTGCCCGCCGGGAAGCGGAGCGCTGATCACGTGGCGCTGTTCGAGTTTATCAATAATATCGGCGGCCTTGTTGTAGCCGATGCCGAGTCTGCGCTGAAGATAGGACGTGCTGACCTGCTGCTCGTTGATGATGATCTCGAGCGCACGGACCATGATGGGCGGGTCGGTCGGTTCCAGATACTTATCCGCGGCGGCCTTGATGATGTCGGAATTCGCCATGCCGTCGATCTCGTCGTAGTCGTCCATTTCGTCGTCGTAGCCGCCGCTGTCACGGGAACCACCCCTGGAGGCCTTCCCCTTGCCGCGGCGGCCCTTGGCATCTTCCTCTTCTTCCTCTTCGTCAGCACATGCGAAGATGCCTTCGTCGAACGTCTGCGGACGCTGCGCCGCGACTTCCTCGATGACCTTGGCGATCTCGTTGTCGGAAACATACGCGCCCTGAATACGTTCGAGGACGGCCGCGCCGGGCGGATTGAACAGCATGTCGCCGTTGCCGAGCAGTTTTTCCGCGCCAACCGCGTCCAGGATCACGCGGCTGTCCATGCCGTTGCTGACGCGGAACGCGATCTTGGTGGGGATGTTCGCCTTGATGAGGCCGGTGACGACCTCCTTGCGGGGCGACTGCGTGGCGATGACCAGATGGACACCAGCGGCGCGGCCCTTCTGCGCGATGCGGCAGATGCTGGTCTCCACGTCGTTCTTCGCATCCGTCATCATGATATCGGCGAGCTCGTCGATGATGATGATCAGGATGGGGAGCTTCGGCGGGACGACCATGCCGTAGTCGTCGATGACCGGCTGCGGATCCGGCGGGCGGGAATTGAACGCGGCCAGGTTCTTCGCCTTGACCTTCGCGAGGACCATGTAGCGGCGTTCCATTTCGTTGACGCCCCAGCGGAGCGCCAGCGGCACCTTCTTCGGGTCGTTCACCACCGGGGTGATGAGGTGCGGGATCGGACGGTACATTTCCAGCTCCACGACCTTCGGGTCGACCATGATGAGCTTCAGCTCGTCCGGCGAGAACCGGAAAAGCAGGCTCATGATGAGGGTGTTCATGCAGACGGACTTGCCGGAGCCGGTGGAACCGGCGATCAGCAGGTGCGGCGCCTTGGACAGGTCGGTCAGGTAGACGGAGCCCGCAATGTCGCGTCCGAGCAGGATCGGGATCGCGGCATGGGAGTCGCGCCATGTGGCGGATTCCAGCAGCGGACGCAGGAAGACCGTGCTGGAGGCCTTGTTCGGGACTTCGATGCCGACGGCGTCCTTGCCGGGTATCGGCGCACGGATGCGGATGCTCTGCGCCTCCATCGCCATGGCGATGTTGTTCTGGATGCTGGTGACCTTCTCCACGCGGACGCCGGGGTTCAGCGCGATCTCGAACTGCGTGACGCGCGGCCCGACGGTGATGTTCGACACATAGCCGTTCACGCCGAAGCTTTCCAGCGTCTTTTCCAGGCTCAGGCTCGCATCGCGGATGTATGCCTGGTCCTCCTCGGCGATCGCGTCGCCGTGGCGCTCCAGCAGCATCGGGCTCGGCAGATGGTATTCCTCGTAGACCGGCGGGGGCGGCGGAGGTTCATTCGCGGGGGCGGGCGGAGGCGGCGCGCTGTCGAATTTCTTTTTGTTTTCGGCGAAGGTCTGAACGGGGATCACATGCAGCGCGGGCTTGGGCTCAACGGCAGGGGCAGGGGGTTCCTCCTCGACGCTTGCTTCCAGTTCGATGTCGTTGTCTTTTGCGGCCGCGGGCGCCTCCGGTTCGTCGTAAGATTCGGTCTCCTGCGGCTGGGGTGCAGGGGCAGGAGCAGGCTGGACAGGAACAGGTTGAGGCACGGGAGCAGGCTGAACAGGCGCCGGAGCTGCGGCCGCAGGACGCGGACGCGGCGTGACGACAAGCTCGTCCGGATCGCGGATGACCGTACTCGGCGCGGGCTGGACATTTCTGCGGTTCTGCGGCGGCGCGACGACCTCGTTCGGGTCACGGATCACGGCGCCGGTTCTCTGCATGGTCTGTGCCGGAGGCCGAACCGGCGGCGCGATGATGTCGCCGTCCTCGTTCTCGTCTTCCGCATGGTCAGGCTTCGCAGGCGCAGTGCGGAGGCCGAGGAACTTTCCGATGGCGTTTTTGAGCCCGGACGGTTTCTCTTCGGGTTCTTCCTCCGGAACTTCATTTTCCGGTTCATCGTCGCCGTACTGGTGAATTTCCGGCACGTCGGAAGCAGGCGGAGTCCAGGCCTCGCCCTCGGGCGTGTAGATGCGGCCGGGACGTCCGGCTGAAACGGGCTGGACCTCCTGGCCTTCTTCTTCCGCCGCATTCTCCGGCTTCGGATCGGCCTTGAATGCGATCTTGAGGAGCGGGAGCCAGTCGCGGATGAACAGGAACACAAGCGCGGGGAGCAGGAACGCCAGCGCGACGAGGATCGTGCCGACGTCGCCGATGTAGCGCCGGATCAGTCCGGCATCCAGCTGCAAGCTCGCCTGAGGCGCGGCCAGGGACGCCCCGACCACGCCGCCGGACAGCGCCAGCAGGGACTGTTCCATGCGGCCGATGCCCAGACGATCCGTCTCCGCGATGAACTGCTGCGGCCACATGGCGAACAGCATGGATGCACCGAGCAGGGCAGCGGGCAGCGCCCACCACAGCGTGCCTTTGCGAGGGAGACCTGGGATGAAGCGCCGGAGCAGCAGCAGGAACACGATCAGCAGAATGGGATAGGTTGCCAGTCCGAACGTGTAGAACATGATCCGGGCGGTATGCGCCCCGAGGAATCCGATCCAGTTATGATAAATCGCAGGTCCGCCGATTCCGCCTTCCAGCAGGGCAAGGTCCGTTCTGTCGTGTGATAAAATCGCGCAGGCGAACAGCAGGAACAATGCGGTCCGGAGGTAGTTTCCGAAATTCCACACGCTGCGTTCTTCCATACCCTGATCCAAATCCATTCCGATCCTTCTCCGTCGTTGCGTTAAAGCTTAATAGAATAAAATAGCACAAATCCTGATTTATGAAAGCCGGAAACAGCCGATTTCCCCGTTTTTTTCAAAAAAAATCGCAGAAATGCCGTCCCGAGACTTGCGATGTCAAAAAAAACCGCCGGAACATCGTTTTTTTCGAAAAAAACAATTCGTTTTTAGCCGGTTTTATGCTATATTATAGCATTGCATTTTCCCAACCCAAACTAAGGAGCAGCTCGCTATGGGCGGTTTTTTCGGCGTTGTCTCTAACGGTGACTGCGTGGACGACCTTTTCTACGGGGTCGATTACCATTCGCATCTGGGCACGGTCCGCGGCGGCATGGCCGTCACCAATCCCTACGGTTCCATCATCCGTTCCATCCACGACATCTCCAACGAGATGTTCCGGTCCAAGTTCGGGCCCGAACTCGAGACATTCCGCGGCGCGAAGTGCGGCATCGGCGTCATCAGCGACATGGACGACCAGCCGCTTCTGATCGCATCCCACCTCGGCATGTACAGCATCGTGACCGTCGGCAAGCTCAACAACATCGAGGAGCTGACCCGGCAGGCCATCGAGGAGCACCATATCCACTTCGCCGAACACAGCAACGGCGAGCACAACCCGACCGAAGTCGTCGCCTCGCTCATCAACACGCAGAAGACCATCGAGGACGGCATCGCCTACGCCATGCACCGCATCAAGGGCTCCTGCTCCATGCTCGTCATGGCGGACGGCAAGATCTACGCCGCCCGCGACCGCTACGGCCGCACGCCCGTCTCCATCGCGAAACGGGCCGGCGCGATGGCCGTCTCCATGGAGACCTCCGCGTACCCGAACCTCGACTACGAGTTCGTGCGCGACCTCGGCCCCGCCGAGATCGTGCTGATCGACGCCGAATCCGTCACACAGCTGAAGGCCCCCGAGGAAACCATGCAGATCTGCTCGTTCCTGTGGGTCTACTTCGGCTATCCCTCCTCCGACTACGAGGGCCGCAACACCGAGACCGTCCGTTATGAGAACGGCGCGCGCATTGCCGCACACGATGCCGTCGAGGTCGATTCCGTCTGCGGCGTGCCCGATTCCGGCGTCGCGCACGCCATCGGCTACTCAAACAAGAAGGGCCGCCCCTATCTGCGCGCCCTCGTCAAATACACGCCCACCTGGCTCCGCAGCTTCATGCCCCAGGTACAGTCCCACCGCAACCTCATCGCGAAGATGAAACTGCTCCCCGTGCAGGACCAGATCGAGGGGAAACGCCTGCTCTTCTGCGACGACTCCATCGTCCGCGGCACCCAGTTCCGCGACGTCACGCGCCGTCTGCTCGAACGCGGCGCAAAGGAAGTGCACCTGCGCTCCGCCTCCCCTCCGCTCGCGTTCCCCTGCCTCTTCCTCAACTTCTCGCGTTCGCGTTCCGTGATGGACCTCGCCGCGCGCCGCATCATCGCCGAGCTCGAAGGCGGCGAACCCACGCCGGAGATCCTGCGCGAATACATCACCGCCGGGACGCCACGTTACGAGCGCATGGTCGAGAAGATCCGCCAGAAACTCGGCCTCACGACCCTGAAATACCAGACCATCGACCAGCTCGTCGAGGCCATCGGGCTCCCGAAGTGCAAGCTCTGCACGTTCTGTTTCGACGGCTGCGACCCGACCGGCTGCGCGAAGTGGATCGGCTGCGCCTGCCCCTCGGACGAGCCCGCCGCCGAACCGAAAGACCCGAAAAAGAAATAACCCAGAGAACTAACTCCGCCTCAATTCAACAATCAATCATTACGCACAAATACGCCCGCATTCAAGGAAAGGAGCACCGTTATGAGATCGAAATCCTGGAACCGTTTTCTGGCCGCATTCATGATCGTTTTTGCGCTGCTCCTGGGCGCCTGCCAGAGTACCGAGCCGGAGGAAGCGCCCGCCGACGAAACGGCGATTGCGGAACCCACCGGTCCCTGGCCGACCGCGCGCCTGATCGGCGAGCTCTCCGGGCATGACCCGATTGAAGGCTTCAACCGGAGCATGTTCGAGGTCGACTGCGTGATCATGGACTACATCGCGCGCCCGCTGGGCTGGATCTGGTCCAGCGTTCTGCCGCGCCCCGTGATCCAGTGCATCGAAAACGCCTGCCACAACCTCGCGTTCCCCGGCCGCCTCGTTTCCTCGCTCGGCAGCGCCGAGTTCGAATGCGCGGGCGTCGAGACGGGGCGTTTCCTGCTGAACTCCACCGTCGGCATCGCCGGGCTCTTCGACCCCGCCGAATACTGGTTCCACCTCTACAAGACCGACGCCGATTTCGGGCGCATGTTCGCCACCTGGGGAATCGGCCCGGGCTGCCGCCTCATCATCCCCGGCAGCCGGCACATCAACATCCGCGACGACGTCGGCAGCATCTTCGACTATCTGCTTGACATCCGCACCTACCTGCCCTACTCCAGCTGGGCGTACGTCAACAACGTCGTGGCGATGCATCCGCAGTTCATAAACGTGATCAAGGGGTCCGCCGACCCGTACCGCACCTACGTGATGATGCAGCTCCTGAACCGCGAACTCCAGCTCGACAAGTGGTACTACGACTACGCGAAGGACGTCTACCACAACCGCCTGCCCGAGCTCCCGCCCGATCAGGGCACCACGATGCCGGAAAGCCTCCACGGCCGCCGCAAGGTCCTGAAGGACTACCATTCGCTCGGACCCGTGATCGACACCCTCCGCGCGATCTACTTCGTACCGCAGAAGGACCACGACTGGTGGTACGCGCGCCTCTCCATCTTCAACTCCGACTTCGAGGACAAGATCCACACGCGCAAGGTCACGGTCGGCATCGACCCCGAACGCTCCCGCCTCAGATACGGGTTCTTCGAAGCGCCAAAGCCGAAGGACGAGAACGAAGTACGGCCTGAAAAGCTCGCCATCGTCATCCCCGGCATCGGCAGCATCTACAACAGCCAGACCGCCCTCGCCACCGCCGAGGAGTTCTACAACGCCGGATACAGCGTCGTGCTCGTCGACAACGGATTCAACTGGCGCTTCATGACCGCCACCGACGGCAAGCTGCCCGGATACACCCCGCACGACGCCGCCAAGATGCGCACCGTGCTGCAGAAGATCCTCGCCGATCTCCGCGAAGACGGCAAGATCAAGGACCCGCGGATCGTCCTCACCGGCTGGTCCATGGGCGGCATCGAGCTCTGCCACATCGCCGCCATGGAGGAGAAGGAAAACACCCTCGGCATCAGCCGTTATCTCCCCATCAACCCGCCCGCCGACCTGATCACGGCGCTGCAGACCGCCGATTCCTATGCCGCCGTGACGAAGGACTGGACCTTCGACGAGGCCGTGGAAAAGGTCTCCTCCGGGGCCGGACTCCAGTACGTCCTCACGAAAGAGGTGATCCCGCCGCTCGATCCCGAAAAGCCGGAGACGTTCACGCGTCCGCCGCTCGTCGGCGACGACGTTGCCAAGTTCTTCGTGGCGTTCTCCATCCAGAGCTGCCTCACCGAAGACCTGGAGAAGACCCAGCGCGAGGGCAAGTATCCCCTCCCGATCTCCGCCCCCTGCACCATGTTCAACCGCGAGGACTTCTACCGCGAGGTCGGCGACATCGGGTTCATGGAGTACATCACGCGCTTCCTCTTCCCCCAGATGGGCAAGGATATCAGCGAACTCGACAAGCTCGCCGCCGAATCCGGACTCCGCGCCGTCGAATCCACGCTCAAAAACAACAAGTCCGTCCGCATGATCCATTCCTGGGACGACATCCTCATCAACGATGCCGACCGCAAGTTCCTCGACGAGACACTCGGCGACCGCATCACCTGGTTCTCCAACGGCGGCCACTGCGGCCAGTTCTACACCAAAGCCTTCCGCGAAGAGCTCCTCTCCCGCGCCGAAGAGGAGTAAGTTCTTTCGCGTTCCGCCCGGTTAGTGGTTGTTTCCAAAATGGAAATAACCACTTTCAAGGCATCATAGCCCCAACTGTTTCCAAAATGGAAATAGTTCATCAGAAAGGAAATGACGATGGATTGGAAACAGCAGTTCAAAGTTCATGATCTCAGCTTCCGGGAGACCATTATCATTCTCCTGGTGGTCGCGGTTTGTGAGGTTATCCTGATGTTTATCTTCCCCTGGCGGGGGCCGGTTTGGAATGCAGTCACTCGCTGCGGGATCAACCAAAGGTCGATCTACAGAATCATGAGCAGGGTTCCCGACGGGGACGAATTCGAGCTGCCGCCCGAATGGACCGTCGCCGACCTGATCCGGGAGGCGGTCAGGAAAGACCGTCAATCGCCCCACCCCATGGAGGAAAATTATTTTATCTGCCGGAATATCAGTAAAGTACGCGAATGCGATTTTCCCTATGACCTTCGGCCCTATCTGGTGTTTCCGGTGCCCGCCTCGGTCGTGTTCGACGAATCGCTTCAGAAGCCCGTTCCGATCCTCATGTGCTGGCCGGGCGCGCATGACGGCAAACACTGCTCGATGGTCCTCTACTCCGATGGAACAACGAACCCCCTGACCCCGGAAGAAGCGGAAAAGCTCGTTGCCGAGTATTCGCCCGTGCCGCTGGAGATAGAATTTGAAACCGGGCCGGAAGAGGACAGGGAATCGCAATAATCGGATATTTTGTCTAATATGCTGTCAATGAAAGGAATCTAATGCTATGACACAGTACGGAGCGATCAAAGTCTTTGAACACAAACGGATCCGTTCCTCCTGGGACGAGGAAACCGAAACATGGTATTACTCCATCGTCGATGTGGTCGGCATTCTGACCGATCAGCCGGACGCCCGGCACGCCTCCAACTATTGGAAAGTTCTCAAAAACCGTTTAGCCAAAGAGGGTTGTGAGTTGGTTACAAATTGTAACCAACTGAAAATGCCCGGTGCCGACGGTAAACTTTACAAGACCGACGTCGCGGGAGGTCCGTCATGAAAAACGTTTTACTCATCTTTCTGGTGATTCTGCTTGTACTCATCGGGGGATGTATCTTTCTGGAACCGTATCAGCATCACGCGATCCATGCGCGGCTCTACGCCACGGATTGTATAGGGTCGCTCGGGCACATAGGTCATATCCTGTATTATCTGGCGAGGCCCGATGAAGAACCGGTACTGCTGAACGCAAGCGTGATCGTCGTATCGGCTGACGGGGAAAGGGTTTCGGAACCGTGGTCGTGGCGGCGGGAAGGGGACATCCCCCCGGAGATTACACAGGACACCACGATTCTTGATTTGATTCAGGAAGCTGTGCGCCGGGGGGATCTAGGCAGTGAAAGGCTTTGTTGCCCGTACAGCAAGCGTCCCTATCTGGTATTCCCCGTGCCCGCTTCGGTCCTGCTTCAGCCCGAGGATCCGCAGCACCGGATCCCGATTGTCATGGATTGCCCGGATTCCCACATGGAGACCGATTTCAGGGTGAAGCTCTTCATGGCGCGGGATTCGCACACCGGGAAGAAATACCACCTCACGGCGCGCGTTCTGTACGCGGACGGCGGTGTCGGAACGATCAGCATGGAGGAGGCCGAACAGCTCGTTTCGAATTATTCGCCCGTGCCGTTCGAGCTGAAACCGGAAACAACCGACGGAACCGGCGTCCGGTCCGGCGACGGCGAGTAAATCGCCGCCCGGAATCATCTGTTTGAACATACTTTTTTTCGCTTTTTTGTTTTTTCCTATTGGTTTTTCCGGCGGCCTGTGGTATAATAGTTAGAGAAGCTTTTATTTGACGGGCAATCGCAACAACAAGTCCTGAGGGCGAATGACAACGGAAAAGAAAACGTGGAAAAAGATTTGGAACGCGCGCGTTCAAAATCCGTCATGGACGCGTTTCCGCATCGCGCTTCGGGGTGATCCGAAGGGCATGATCCGATGAAAACAGCGGACAAAATGGTGCGGACCATGCCGTTCTGGAAGTCATGTTCGACGGTCCTGTGGATCTTCCTGATCCTGTGTATCGTGTCCACGGTCCTGCATAATTGCGGGCATGACGCATGGGGGAATACATGGGGGCTGTTCCATAAATGCACGGACAACCTCAAATGTATTTTCTGGACCGCCTGCGAGGCGGCGAAATGCTACGACGGAACCGGGGAGGAACAGCAGGAGCTCCCGCCCGGGATGACGTTTTACGACCTGATCCGGGAACCGGATCCGGCGGCATTGTTCGGCTCGGAAGAAGACCGGTTTGTCTGCCCGAAAGACGGACAGCCGTACCTGGTGTTTCCTGTCTCCGCCGCCGAAGTCCTCGATTATTTCCAATACGAGGCAATGCTCCGCGACGGAGCGAAGCCGGAACGCGAGCTCCGGGCGTTCCCGCTCGCCATGTGCCCCTGTACCCATTCCAAACTCGGTGAAAGAAACGATCCGCAATACGTTCTGATCCTGTATTCGGACGGTACGATCAAGCCCAAAACGCCCGAGGAAGCCGAAGCGATCGCCGCGGGACAGTCGCTCCGCCCGATCGGTCCCTCAAAACCAAAGGACAAATGGAAATGGCTGAAAGACCTGACAAAGATCCGGTAAGCCCTGCGAAACAGGGGGAAAGCGGCACCGTCCGGGCGTATCATCTGATATGGTTCATTGTGATCGCGGCGGCGATCTTCGTGCTGATGGGGATACTTCTGCCGCCATTGGGGCCGGTGAGACCCGGCCCGGTTGCCACTGACTGCCGATCCGGTCTTTTTGCCGGGTGGAAAGAATTGAGATACGATCTGCCGGAGCAGTACAAGGACAAGACTGGGAATCCGCCGCCGGAGTGGACCGTCCCGGACCTGATCCGCGCGGTAAACAAGTCGTGGAATAGAAGCCGTCCGCTTTTCTCATCCTGCCCCGTGTGCTTCCTCCCGGAAGACAAAGGCGGGCGGAAGCAGGGGTATCTGGTGTTTCCCGCGCCCGCCTCGGTCGTGTTGTTCGACGATTCGCTCCGTCCGCCCGTCCCGATCGTCATGGACCTGCCCGGCACACACGGCGATTTCTACGGCACGAACGTCCTTTTCTCCGACGGGACCGTGATTTCGCTGACCACGGAAGAGGCGGAAAAACTCGCCGCCGAACAGTCGCCCGTGCCGATCGAGGAGGTCTACCGGAACGATCAGGAGGCGGAACAACATCTTTCCGCACAGTCGCCGGAGCAGACCGGCACGGATTCCGGTATTCAACCCGAGGAGGGCAAATGATCATGGATTGGAAGAAGCAGTTCGACATCCACAAAGAATCAAGCGGCATTATAATAATATGCGTCATCCTCCTGATCGCGGTGCTCGTGGATTTTCTTTTCTCCCCAATATGCTCAAAAAGTGCGGCCCTTTCCCGCCATTGTATCGCAAATCTGAACGTTATCCCCAAATACATGTATTACACGGCGGAAGAAATGGAACCGGAAGACCTGGCGAAAATGACGGTCGCCGACCTGTTTCAGGAGTCGATCCGCAAATGGAAGATGAAGAAAGATCAGGTCGTCTGCCCCATTGACGGTCGGCCGTATGATATCTTCCCTCTGTCCGCCGCCGAGTTTGTCCGGGGTTTCGAATCCGGGGATCATCCGGTCCCAGTCGTCATGTGCCGCGGCACGCATGTGAAAGATGTAAGGGGATGGTCCGGCTGGTACAAAACATACTACGGAACGCCGGTCGTTTATATGGACGGGCTCAGAGAATTGAGCCGGGAAGAGGCGGAGAAACTCGTTTCGGAGTTATCACCAAAACCGATAGAGTTTCCGACACAACAGGCCGCCGGACCGGACGACTCATCATCCGGTCATCCGTCCGATTCGACACCTTGACCATTATTTATAATTATTTCTACATCAAATCATTGACAGAATGACGGACGGTTTGACGATTGTTCCGTCATTTCCGCCGGACAATCGAAAACCGGCGTTTCATGGCAGAAGAAAAAGGAAGGTTATTATATCTTGTTATCTTCTCTGTTTGTTTTCTTGCTACTCCCCGCCTGGACACGAAAATCGCCGGGGAATCCGATGGGATTCGCCCGGCGCAGAATGGAGAAGTGTTCGAATCCGGTCCGGTCTTTATTTCGCAGTCGGATCGTTGACGCGGCCCGCGAAGAGGACGAGTCCGGTCTGGTTGTCGCGGATGAGGACCATGAACGGACGGTCGGCGCGGAACTGGTGGACGGGGTCGGGCATGCCGATGGAGGTGATCCTCGCCATGCCGATGGCGGTGGCGGCGGCGGCCTTCGTGGAGACTTCGTCCATCTTCAGAGCGGTCTTGTGCACCACGTTTTCGATCTTGAGCGCTTCCTCGGTGTCGATGCCGGAGAAGTCGGCGAAATTGGAGAACGGGGTCTTCATGCCGAGGCCCTGGAGGGTCTTGTTGAGATCGAGCTTGCAGGTCAGGTCGGTCTTCGGCAGCCAGACGCGCGTTTCGCCGCCCTGACGGCTTCCGAGCCAGGCGTCAAGCTTGTCGCCGATGGAGGCGGCCATCTTCGCCAGCGCGGCTTCGCCGTGGTCGGTCCCGCCGTCGATCGGCATGAGCGCGACGAGTTCGAAGCGGCGGTTTTCGTAGGGCAGGACGATGGCGTGGACGTTGTCCTGAGGCGCCGCGCAGTAGGCGATGCCTTTGCTCTTCTGGTACATCATCTGGACTTCCTTCTCCGCGCCGCCGAACTGCGTGAAGACCATCGGCTTCGTGTCGTCCTTCGGGAACGGGTTCGCCCATTTCGCCTCGAAGTACAGCGTGTTCAGCAGGACCATGGAGGAATCCTTGCTGAAGAAATCGGGCGTGAGGAGGTCCTTGATCATGTTTTTCGTGCGGGCTTCGACGTAGGCGTTGATCTTCGCGGCGACCTTTGCGGACTGGCCGAAATCCTCCTTGTAGAACGCACCGCCGTAATACTTTTTGATCATTTCGGTGAATTCGGGCAGCACATTCTGGTCCGTGTCGGTCCAGACGGAGTTGGAGACCAGGACTTCGGTCTTTTCCGCCTCGGCGTACTGTTTCGTGACGGAGTCGAAGAACGCGCCGCAGGTCGCGGGATCGGCGGGCAGGCCGAGCACCTTGCGGATCTCGTCGGCGGTCGTGCCCTTCGCGCCGCAGTAGACCATGCCGAACGCGCCGTCGATGCTGAACGGCGAGATGAACATGTTTTTCTTCGCGTCCGCCTTGCAGACGGTATCGAAGAGCTTGAAGCCCTGACGGTTCAGTTCGGCGGCGACCTTCTGGTCGGCGGCTTCGTCGGCGAACGCGGGCAGCGCGACGCTCATGGCACACAGGGCGGCGTGAAACAGTGTTTTTTTCATGGTTTTGCTCCTTGTATGGGGGGGTTCAGATCGTTTTCTATGAATTAGACGGTCGAAACGCGGAAATCTTAGCGGAGAATCGCGTTTTTTTCAAAAAAACATCGGATTCTTTTATGTATTGCTGGCGTTTTTCCTTGATTTCATACCTTTTTATGCTATTGTAACTGCATGAACGACAATCCGCAACCGGAAAAACGGAGCCTCAACGGACATGGAACACGGCAACACACCTGACGACGGGATCGCCTCGGAACAGGCATCCGGCCCCGTGGCGGCATTTCAGGATAAAATGGAAACCTGGACCGACAGGGTCGGCTATGGCGCATATCGCGGCCTGATCTGCGGACTCTTCACGGCGTGGGGGCTTGCCGCTGTGCAGGTGGTTTTCGGGATCATACAAGTCGTACTCACGCATTCTTACGGCAAACAGGACACTGTCACACTCGGCGAGGCTCTTGTAAATATATTTTTCCTCGTGGTCGGGTGGTCCATTTTCTTTCCGCCGGTCGGAGTGATCGTCGGAGCGTTCCTGGGGGCCGTGGGGATCATCCGGAAGAAAAAACCTGCGAATGAACCGCCCCCGTCCGAACCGGAGCCGTGAGCCAGTTTTATTCCGGCTTGAAGACCTTGGAATCGAGCGACCGGATGCTCCGGAAATGCTTCTGATTGGCGCTGCACAACGTAAGGGAATGCTCGCAGGCTGTCGCAAAGACCAGCGCGTCGGCGAGCTGGATGCCGGAGCGCAGCGCGTGTTCCTCAATGAAGATCACGGCGCGGTGCGAGATCGCCTCCGTGATCGGCAGGACGGTGAAATCCAGCGCGTTCAGGAACTGCTTGATCAGGCTCTGTTCTTGTCTGCTCCGCGCGCCCTGCATCAGCTCCATGTAGTTGACCGCGGAGATGAAGCGGTTTTCGTCGTCATCGATCTCCTTCGCCGCCTTCTTCGAGCCGCGAAGCGCCCAGATCAGGACATCCGTATCGAACAGCATCAGCGGAACCTCGGTCTGCGGATCGTTTCCACGTAGGCGGCAGGATCGGCCATATCGGGGCGGTCGCTCCACATGCCGAACGCGGCAAGATCGGCGGTTTTGACCTTCGACTTTTTCGTTTGGACAAGGGGGACGATGACGGCGCGGCGTTTCCCGCGATGCGTGAGCGTGACCGTTTCGTGGCGGTCGATGGCCGTCATGACCTCGCGCATTCTTTTTCTGAGATCCAGGACACTTGCTTCCATGGTTCGCCTCCTTTGAAAGTGTACACTTGTACTATACACTTCTTTTGCGAAAATGCAAGCGGAAATCTGTATTTTTGTTCGGGATGAGCGGGAAATCAATACGTCAGCTCGTTCATGGAGAACGGCTTGAACGACTTGATTTTCCGTTCGCGCGCGGCGGGATCGACGGAGAGGTATTTCCAGCGGTTGAACGCGAAATCGTGCGGCATGTAGCCGGAGAGCCATTCGTGCGCCATCACGAAGCACATGGTGTGCGTCTCGAAGATCCAGGGGCATTCCCCCTGCAGGAACCGGATCATTTCGCGCGATTTCGCGGCGTACTCGGCGGGATCGGAGATCGCGAGGAATTCGCGGTACATGGCGTCGTACTCCGCCGAACGGTAGTTCACGCGGTTGCAGCCGCCGGCGTTCTCGCCGTAGAAGAGCTGGAGGAAGTTTTCGGCATCGGGATAGTCGGCGGTCCAGGAGTAGCGGAAGAGCTGGATGCTGCCTGCGCGGAGTTTCTGCACGAAACGCGGCCAGGTGTTGAACTCCGGCTGGATCTCGATCCCGATCTCCGCCATGTCGTTCGCCATCAGCTCGGCGGTCTGGCGGTAGAACGTGTCGCTGCCGGTCTGGTCGAACGTGATCACGAGCGCGCGCCCGGTCTTCGGGTCGATGCCGTCCTTGTAACCGGCGAGTTCGAGCTCGCGTTTCGCAGCGGCGATGTCGCGGTGTCCGAGCTCGGGATGGGGTTCCGTAACCGCGCCTGAGACGCCCGGCGGGACCGGCCCGTAGGCGGCGGAGAAACGGCTCCCGGAGTGTTCGATGCGGCGTTCGCGGTCGAACGCGAGCGTGATGGCGCGCCGGAGGTGCGGATTGCCGCCGAGGAGAGGATCGGTGAAATTGAAGCCGATGTAGTTGGTCTCGAGCTGGGGACGGGAGAGCAGGCGGATGCCGCGTCCGCGCAGCGCGGGCGACAGCTGCAGATCCTTGTTCACGACCGCCTCGAAACATTCGCTGTCCGGCACATACAGGTCCAGGCGGCCCTGCAGGAACATCAGCCACGAGGCGAGGGGCTGTTTCACGAGGTAGCAGGAGATGCGGTCGGCGGCGGGCAGCGTGCTGCCGTCGGATTCCGCGTGGTAGCCGTCGTAGCGCGCCATTTCGATGATGTAGTCCTTCTCCCAGCGGGTCAGGCGGAACGGCCCGGATCCCTGCGGATGGTCCGCGAAGTCGTCGCCGTAATGCTCCAGCGCGCGACGGGAGACAACGGCGGTGTACGGCAGGGCGAGGGCGTACAGGAACCTCGGATCGGCTTTTTCCAGATGAATGACGAGCGTATGGTCGTCCTTGATCTCCAGTCCCTCGCACAAATCATCGTAGGGCGAAAGATCGCCTTCGGCGGCGGCTTCCGTGCGTTTCTGGAACGCGTCAAGCCCGCGGATGCGGTCGCGGATCAGCCAGAATCCGGGCGAACGCAGCCGCGTGTCGGCGAGGCGCAGGATGGAAAACGCGACGTCGCGCGCGGTGATCTTCCGGGCGGATTCGTCTTCGTCCGCGAAGACTTCGCCGTCCTGGAAAAAGAGGTCGTCGCGGAGCGTGCAGGTGTAGGCCGTGCCGTCGGCCGAGACTTCCGGCATGGCGGTCAGCATGCACGGTTCGAGCTGGTATTCGCCCTCGGCGTAACGGTATTGCAGGAGCGTGTCGTAGAACGCGCCGCAGACGTACTGGCTGGTGGTGTCGGCGGCGAGCGCGGGATCGAGCGTGTTGATCTGCTTGCCGAGGCTCATCACCACGCGTTTTTCCGTGGCGGCGTCCCTGTCCCCGTCTCCGCAGGCGCAGAGGACCAGGAAGAGTGGACAAAGCAGGGCCGCGTACAGGAAACGTTGAATTGAGGAGAAAATAACGTTCATTCTTCGTCCACACCTCCCCCTTCTTCGCGCATCCAGCGGTCCGCCGCATTGATGGCGTCTTCATATGAAAAACCGCGCCCAACGAGACAGCGCACGGCTTTCGCCTTGCGTTTGCGCACGTCGGGTTCGCGGCGGAACTGCGCGGCTTTCCGGTGAAGCACGGTGAACGCGTTGTCGCCGTCTTCGGACTGCCCGGAATCAACGGGTTCCGCGTCTTCGTCCTTCCCGTTCAAAGTCTGCTCGATGATCTCCTGCGGGATGCCGCGTTTGCGGAGCGCCATGCGGATGCGTGCCGGACCGTATCCGCGCGAACGGTAGGACCGCGCGACGTCCTCGGCAAGGAAATCGTCGTGGAGCGCGCCCATGCGCTTGACAGCAAGCACGGCCTCGTCGATCTCGGCGGGCGAAAAGAGCTTTTTCGCAGCGAGTTTCGAGTGGAGTTCGGCGGTGGAGACGAGGCGTTTCGCAAGGATTTCCACTGCAACGACGAGCGCGGTTTTCTTTTCGGGGGGCATGTCCGGGTTCTTTCTATGTTGATTCAGGGAAAAAGATACACCGGAATCATGCGAAAATCAACCCGGTTCGTTGATTATTTCGGCAAAAAGCGCGCCGACCGGGAGGAATCGCAGGAACTTCACGCGCAGAAGCTTGCGCGCGATGTCCGATTCGCTGCTCACGATGGTGCGGACGTAGTTCCCGGACCAGCCGTCCCAGAGTTCCTTCTTGTTGCAGTTGGTCTCGATCAGGACGGCGCCAGTCGTGCCGACGAGGCTCTTCGCGAACTTCTGCGCGCATTCCTCCTTCAGCGCCTTGAGCTGTTCGATGCGGTCCGCGACCACGGTCTTCTGCACCTTGTCCGACATGTCCGCGGCCGGGGTGCCGGAACGTGGCGAATACGGGAAGACGTGGATGTTCGCGAAGTCCGTTTTGCGGAGGAACTTGAGCGATTCGGCGAAATCCGCGTCGGTTTCGCCGGGGAACCCGACGATGATGTCCGTGCCGAGGTGGAGATTTGGGATCGCCTCGCGGGCGTACGCGGCATATTCGGCGAATTTCGCGGTGCCGCAGTGGCGATTCATGGCCTTCAGTATCCTGTCGCAACCGCTCTGGAGCGGCAGATGCAGGAACTCGCAGACCTTCGCCGCGTTCCGTTTCATGGCGTCGACGATGGGGAAGAGTTCGTCGCAGGGTTCAGTGGAGCTCAGGCGGATGCGGAAATCGCCGGGGATCTCGCACAGACGGTCGATCAGCTCCGGCATCCCGACCTTGCCCGCCTTGTAATGGCAGGTGTTCACGCCGGTCAGCACGATCTCGTGGAACCCGTCGTCGACGGCCTTCCTGAACTCGGCGGTGATTTCCTTCAGGTCGCGCGAACGTTCCGGACCGCGCGCGGTCGGGACGATGCAGTAGGAACAGCTGTTGTTGCAGCCTTCCTGCACCTTGATGAACGCGCGGGACCGGAACGGGAACACGCCCTGCGCCTGTTCGGCGAAGATACCCTTCGCGAGCTTCGGCGCGGCGGGCACATCGCGTTTTTCCAGCAGTGCGAGGTATTGGGGCAGGATCGTCTCGATGTCCTTCTTCTGCTCGTTGGTGAGCACAAGGTCGATGTCCTGGTTCTGTTCCAGCTCGTCCTTGCTCACGTCCGCGGCGCATCCGGTGAAGACGATGAACGACTGCGGGTTTTCCGCTCGGATCGAACGGAGCGCCTGCTTGCTTTTCTTGTAGGCCGTCTCGGTGACCGTGCAGGAGTTGACGAGGATGAGGTTCGGACTGCTGGACGCGTCCGGGGAAACGATCTGGAATCCGAGGCGGATGAGTCTGTCGTTCAGGAGCGCGCTGTCGGCCTGGTTGAGCCGGCAGCCAAGTGTTATGACCGCTGCAGTGATCGGTTTCATGTTATGTTGCGATAGATAATTGACTGGGAAAAAGAAGCCCTGCCGGGGTTGCGGCCCGGCGGTTTGAGCAAGGTGTGAGGGTTCGGATCAGGAACGGATCTGGCCCGTGCCGTAAATCTTGTACTTGTAGGAGGTGAGTTCGGGGAGGCCCATCGGACCGCGCGCATGGAACTTGTCCGTGCTGATGCCCATTTCCGCGCCCATGCCGAACTCGCCGCCGTCGGTAAACCGCGTGGAGGCGTTCCAGTACACGGCCGCGGAGTCGACGTTATCCAGGAAGAACTGCGCGTTCGCCTCGTCGGTCGTGAGGATGCTGTCGCTGTGGCCGGAGCCGTAGCGGTTGATGTGGTCGACGGCTTTCTTCACGCCGTCCACGATGCCGACCGTGACGTCGAGCGAACCGTATTCCTTCGGCCAGTCCTCCTCGGTGGCGGGGACGACCGCGACGGGCGCGGCGAGCTTCGTGAAGGCTTCGTCTCCGTGCATGGTCACGCCGAGCTGAGCAAGCCTCGCGGCGAGTTTCGGGGCAAATTCGGGCGCGATCGAGGCGTCGATGAGGATAGTCTCCAGCGCGTTGCACACGCTCGGACGCTGGCACTTGGCGTTTTCGATGATCGTGAGCGCCTGGTCCTGGTCGCAGACATGGTCCACGAAGATGTGGCACACACCCTTGTAATGCTTGATGACGGGCATCGTCGCCTGTTCGACCACAGCGCGAATCAGTCGTTCGCCGCCGCGCGGGATCACCATGTTGATGCAGTCGTTCATCTTCAGCATGGCGGAGACCGCGGCGTGGCCCTTGAACGGCACGAGCTGGAGCGCGCCCTCGGGCATGCCGGCGGCGACGCCCGCGTCGGAGATGCACTTCGCGAAGGCGTTGTTCGAGCGGAACGCCTCGCTGCCGCCGCGGAGGATGACCGCGTTGCCGGACTTGATGCAGAGTCCGGCGGCGTCGACCGTCACGTTCGGGCGGGATTCATAGATGATCGCGATGACGCCGATCGGCACGGAGACCTTGTCGATGCGGAGGCCGTTGGGGCGCGTGACGCTGGAGAGGATGCGGCCGACCGGATCGTCGAGCCCGGCCACATGGCGCAGGGCGTCCGCCACGTCCTTGACGCGTTCCGGCGTCAGGGTGAGTCGTTCCAGTTTCGGCGCGTCCAGGCCGTTCTGTTTGGCCTCGGCCAGGTCTTCGGCGTTGGCGGCCAGGATGATGTCAGTGTCGCGTTCGAGCGCATCGGCCATCGCGTGCAGCCAGCGCGTACGGCTGGCGGAATCGGCGACGGCGAGCGCGCGGGAGGCGCGGAGGGCGCGGAGCCCAAGTTCGTGCATCGCTTCCCGCATGTCGGCTTCGTTGTTTGTTTCGCAGATCATCTGATAACCTTGAGATTTGTTACACCGGAACCGGCTGTGCGCCACATATTTTCCGGCGTGACGGCCCCGCGGCGCGGAGCCCCGTGTGAAAGATTGTGCATTATAAAATACTTATCCTTGCCGGATTTGCAAATCAAAACATCAAAAATTATGCGTTTTTCCCCTGAAACGACAGCATCAGCAGGGAAAACAGCAGATAGGAATGGTCTTTTCCGCCGTTTTGGTGTTCGGCAAGAAGGCGCTCCAGCGCGGCGCGGTTGAACATCGGCCAATGTTTCGGCAGTTCGTCCAGCAGGGCGGTCCGCAGCTGGTCGTGCCAGACGGTGCGGAACCATGCCGCCACCGGTACGCCGAATCCGCGTTTGCGGCGCAGGGCGAGCTTCGGTGGAAGAAGACCCATGCCCTGTTCCTGCAGTTCTTGGTCTGCAGAGGGGTCCGGGGATGGATAATCCGCGAACGCGTCGCCGAGGATGCGTTTCCGGCGGCCGTCATGAATTTTGAACGATACGGGGAGGGCGCGTGCGAACGCGGAGACCTTCGGGTCAAGGAATGGGTTCCGCACCTCGAGCGAGGCGGCCATGGAGCAGACGTCGACCTTCGTCAGCACGTCGCCGGGCAGATAACGGTGAAGATCGTCCTCCATCAGCGACGCCATGAGCGAGGCGGCTTCCGGGAGAGCGCGTTTTGTGTTCAGATACGGACGGAGTTCCGGCGCGATCATGCCGACAGTATCCGCTGCGAAATGCGACATCAGGGCGTCGTAGCGCGCACCCGTGCCAGAGACCGCGCCGAGGCGCAGGAACCGTTTCAGGCGGCCGGCTTTGCTTCGTTCGCCCGAATCCGGCAGGCAGGCCGCCGCCGCGCTCCAGAGGAATCCCGGCGTGAACGCCCGCAGGTTCTGAAGCACGGCCATCGCGCGGTAGCGTTCGTATCCGCCGAACAGTTCGTCCGCGCCATCTCCGCTCAAAGCGACCGTAACGTGTTCCCGGGCGAATGCCGCAAGGAAATACGACGGCAACATGGAGGCGTCGGCATAGGGTTCGCCGAACTCGGCGGCGAGCTTTGGAAGCAGGTCGAAATCCTGCGGCTGGACGGTCTTGATGTGGTGGTGCAGGCCGTGCGGAGCAAGTTTTGCAAGGTGCGCCGCCGTGGCCTTGCAGTCGGCGCTTTCGTCGTAACGCGGATCGTCGAAGCCGATGGAGAAGCATTCCAGCGGGGCGGTCGAATGCTTCGCGGCGAGGGTTGCCACGATGGCGGAGTCCAGTCCGCCGGACAGGAAGACGCCCAGCGGCACATCGGCGACCATGCGGCGTTTCACGGCTTCCGAAAGCAGGTACCACACGGTCCCGCAGGCGCCTAAATAGGTGAAATGATTCGCGCTGACCACGAGATCGGGTTTGAATTCAATCTTCGCGCCCCAGTCGATCTCCCGCATCGTACCGGATTCCAGCTGGAATTCGACCGCGGTCCCCGGACGCAGTTTATTCACACCCTCGCGGATCGTGGCGGGTGCCGGAATGTACTGGAACGCCAGGTAGTCGGCGAGTGCCGGAAGCGAAATCGAGGTCGGGCAGCCCGGACAAAGTGTCAGCGTCGAAAACCGGCTGGCGAATCCGAATTCCCCGGTCGGAAGGTGGAAATAGTACAGCGGCTTCACGCCATGGTAATCACGCGCCAGCAGAAGCGTTTGTTTCTCAGAATCATAAAAGGCAAACGCGAAGAAGCCGTTGAGGCGCGGAAGGCAGTCCGCACCCTCGCGGATCAGGAGTTTCAGCAGAACTTCCGTGTCGGATCTCGTGCGGAAGACTTCGCCCGCCTGCTCCAGTTCGGCGCGGAGTTCGCGGAAGTTGAAGATTTCGCCGTTGAAGACGAGCGTGTAACGACCATCGCCGCCGTGCATGGGCTGCGCGCCGCCGTCGAGGTCGATCACGGAGAGACGGGTGTGGGCAAGCCCGAGCGCACCGTCCAAATACACCCCGCGCGTGTCCGGTCCCCGCTGGCGCATCGTGCCGCAGAGGCTTTGCAGGAACGCCTCATCAGGCGGCGATTGCGGATTGAAACAGCCTGCGATCCCGCACATAAATCATTCCTCCTGCTTCGCGATCGGAATATGCCGGGACTGACGCCGCCGGAGTTCCGCCGCCTCGTAGTCGGCCTTCGCACGCGGGATGAAACAGGCGTCGAGGAAGCGTTCGAGGATGATCTTGCGCGCGAGCTCGGACGGATGGAGCATGTCCTCGGCGTAGAACCGGTAGTCGCGCAGTTCGTCGTTCAGGATCTCGAACGCGGGGAAATACGCACAGCCGTCGACCTTGGCGCAGACGTCCGCGGCAGCCGCGCGCAGCCTCGCCTTCGAAAGAGAATTCGTGGTCAGGTCGCCCGGATTGTGCCGCACGGGCGACAGCGTGATGATGATCGGGCACTTGGAGTTGTACGAACGTATGATCTCGCAGGCGTTGCGCATTGCGGCGCGGCAGGTGTCGTAGCTCAGCACGGACTGCTCGAACTCGCTGCCCGGCGCTTTGTGGCAGTTCGCGACCACGAGGCGTTCCGGCATGTGCTTGTAGACGACCGCGGTGGACACGGTCATGAGGAAGAAATCGGCTTTTTTGAGCACGCGACGAAACCGTTTCGCGGATTCGTTTGCGTTCGCGGCCCCCTCGGCGGCGCTTGTGGCGGAGAACGCCCCGTGATGCCGCCACGAATGCCACAGCCCGTTCAGCTCGAAGAAATCGCTCTCCGTGTAGCCGCATTCCAGCCGCTGCAGCGCGTCGTTGATCGAGTAGGGGTTGTACAGGATCCCGTTCGGATTGATCATGCCGCGCATGCCGCTGTCGAGCAGCGTCATGGCGATGTCCTGCGCGAAACACGAGCCGATTGCGGCGAGCGTGCCCTGCGCCCGAATCTTCGGGAACGGGAAGATGTAGTTGACCGGGGTGTACGGGATGGAGCCGGATGAGTTCATGTGAGCGGGCCTCCGGTAATGAGTTTTTCGAGCAGGAGCGAGTAGCGCGGCTCCCGGACGGCGTTGCGGACGGCCATGGAGACGGCCTTACGCGAACCAACCAGGACCATGAGGCGTTTTGCGCGGGTGATGCCGGTGTAGAGCAGGTTCCGCTGGAGCATCATGTAGTGCTGGGAAAGGATCGGCATGACGACGGCGGGGAACTCGCATCCCTGGGATTTATGGACGGTGACGGCGTAGGCGGGCACGATCTGTTCCGCCTCCTCGAACCGGTATTCGACCATCGGGCCGGATTCGTACCGCACCTGGAACGATTCGTTCTGGAAGTCGATGCGCCCGAGGAAGCCCATGTCGCCGTTGAACACGTTCTTGTCGTAGTTGTTCACGATCTGCATGACCTTGTCGCCGGTCTTGAAGAGGCGGCCGAGCGAACGGAACATGAACTTCTTCTCCGGGTTCAGCTTCTCCTGAAGCAGCTCGTTCATCGCCTGCGTGCCGACCGCGCCGCGGTTCATCGGGCACAGCAGCTGCACGTCGCGGACCGGGTCGAGGCCGAACCGGCGCGGGATGCGGTCGGTGATCATGCGTTCGATCACGTCGGCGGCGTCCTCCGGGTCGTCCTTCTCGATCCAGTAGAAATCGGCCTGCGCGTCCTTCTCGCGGCGGGGCAGACGCGGCACGACGCCGTTGTTCACGTCGTGGGCGGCGTGGATGATGCCGCTGCCGTCGCCCTGACGAAAGATCTGCGTGAGGCGGGAGACGGGGCAGACGCCCGACGCGATGAGGTCGTTCAGGACGTTGCCGGGGCCGACGGACGGCAGCTGGTCCGGGTCTCCCACGATCACGACGGACGCGCCGGGCTTCACCGCGCGGAAAAACGCAAGCGCGAGCAGGATGTCGAGCATGGACGTCTCGTCGAGCACGTACAGGTCGTAGGGCAGCTGGTTGCCGCGCCCAAACACGAATTTGCGGGCGGCGGGGTCCCATTTGAGCAGGCGGTGAAGCGTAAATGAAGTCAGCCCGGTGGCTTCGGTCATGCGCTTCGCGGCGCGTCCGGTCGGGGCCGCCAGCGCGATCGAAAGATGAGAGAGTTTCGAACGGCGGACGATCTCCGAGACGACCGTGGTCTTGCCGACGCCGGGTCCGCCCGTGATGATCGTGATCGGCGACTGGGACACGCGGTCGACGGCGAGAAGCTGTTCGGAGCTGAATTTCGAGTTCGGCGGGGCGGGGATCTGTGCGAGTTTCATCCCCGCGTAGCGTTCGCGCGACTGAAGAAACCGGATGAGGAACGGCAGTTCGTCCTCGCAGCGGAGAAGCCCCGGCTCGTAGATCATCACGTCGCCCTCGTGCGAAACGCAGGACGCCGCACGCTTCGTTTCGAGTGCTTTTTCAATGGCCGTGCCCGCGTCGGCCTCGTCCACGTCCAGCAGTTCCGCCAGGAACTTAATGAAAACCGCCTGCGGCATGCAGACATGCCCCGCCTGACGCGCCTGCAAGAGTCCGTAAGTCACGCCCGCGGTCATGCGACGCACGTCGTTGCGGCCGATGCCGAGCTGACGCGCGATCTTGTCGGCGTAGGTGAACCCGATGCCCTTGATGTCCGCGGCGAGCTGATAAGGATTTCCCTTGATAACTTCGGGCGCTTCGTTGCCGTACTTGTCGTAGATTCGGACGAACCAGGCGGGATTGATGCCGAGCCCCTGAAGATAAATCTGGCTTTCGCGGCGGTCGGAATTCTCCTTCCACGCCTTGCGGATCGCCTCGATGCGCTTCTTGCCGAGGCCGGGGACCTCCTTCAGGCGGCGCGACTGCTGGTTCAGCACGTTCAACGTATCCGTGCCGAACATGTCGACGATGGCTTTGGCGTATTTCTCGCCGATGCCCTTCACGACGCCGCTGGAAAGATACTTGATGAGGCCGTCGCGGGTGGCGGGAAGCGAGAACTCGCACGAGATCACGCGGAACTGCCGTCCGTGGTCCTTGTGCATCTCCCACTTGCCGGAGAGCCGGACCGTCTGGCCGGGGGAAAGCCCCGGCACGGTCCCGACCGCCGTATGTACGGCGCCCTGGGGGTCCCGCAGGCGGAACACGGTGTACGAGGCGTCCTCGCTTTCGTACACGACGTGCTCCACTTCTCCGTTGAGCTTATGCTCGGCGAGAGAGGCGCTTCCGGATCCGGTGCCGAGTTCGTCCGTCATGACCGCCCGCGGGTTTTGAGCTTATAATGCAAACAAATCAGTGATGCGAGAAGATGCGTTCCGGCGCATGGCGCAGCGCCACGCCGAGTTCGTTCGCGCGTTTCACCACGTCGGCGTCCTTCAGGGAACCGGCGGGGGAGACGACCGCGCGGATGCCTGCGGCGGCGGCGACTTCGAGGGCGTCCGGGAACGGGAAGAAGCCGTCGCTGGACATGGCGGCGCCGTCGAGCGTGACGTCGCCGGTGAATTTCTGCTTGAACTTTTCGATGGCCTGTTCGACCGCGCCCACGCGGTCCTGTTCGCCGGTACCGACGGAGAGCGTCTGGCCGTTCTTCACAATCACGACGCCGTTCGAACGCACGGAGATGTTGATGTACCACGCCGCGAGCAGGTCTTTCGCCTGCTGGTCGGTCAGCTCCACGGCGGAGACCTGCGCGCCGCACGCCTTGTTCTCGCCGGTGGCGGCGGGGAGGTCGGCGAAGGAGCGGACGTGCGTGAGGAGCGGAGCGGCGACCACGAGCGAACCGTCGGCGAGGACCTTGATGGTGTTGACGGCGGGGTCGCCGACGAACTTGGGCAGGGTGTCGAGCGCGCCGCACTTGAGCACGCGGAGCTGCTTGTTGACCTTGTAGGTCACGCTGTCGTTGAAGACTTCGAGCGCATCAGCGTCGAAATCGGGCGCGACGACGCATTCGGCGAAGAGCTCCATGATGGCCGCCGCGGTGTCCTTGTCGACCTTGCGGTTGAACGCGATCACGCTGCCGAACGCCGCGCGGGTGTCGCAGTCGCGCGCCTTGATGAAGACCTGGCGGAGCGTTTCGCCGGGGAGTCCGACGGCCGCGCCGCTCGGGTTCACGTGCTTCATGACGGCGCATGCGGGCTCCGCGAAATATTTCACGATGTTCAGCGCGCCGGAGATGTCCTCCAGGTTGGTCTGGGAAAGGCCGTTCTTGCCGGTCTTCAGCACTTCGAGGTCCATGATCGCGCCGTGATCGTCGGCGGGACGGTAGAACGCCGCGGGCTGGTGCGGGTTGGTCCCGTAGCGGAGGTCGTCCTTTTTGACGTAGCGGCGTCCGCAGACGACGATTTCATCGGGGAAATCCCCGATATTGGCGGTAAGATAGGTGTTTCTGTCGATCTTTCCAGACATTTTTTCGACTCCGGCTTTGAAAGGTTGGAATTTTGTGGTATCTTAATAAAGAAAAAACGCAATATTCAATTTACATTCACGCGGGCAATATCGCAAATCACATTCGCAAAAATTCTTCGATTTTATTTGGACCTGACCTGAAATGAACGGTATTTTTCTGACACTGGAGGGCGGCGAGGGCTGCGGCAAATCCACCCAGCTCGAACGCGTCGCCGAAGCCCTGCGCACCAGGACCGGCCGCGAAGTCGTCACGGCGCGTTCGCCCGGCGGCACCGCGGTCGCCGAAAAGATACGCGCCATCCTGAAGACGCGCGAGCCGGGCGAAGACCTGCTGCCGGAAACGGAGCTGATGCTCTTCGGCGCATGCCATGCCCAGATGTGCGAACACATGATCCGGCCCGCCCTGACGCGCGGCGCGGTCGTTATCTCCGACCGTTTCACCGACAGCACGCTCGTCTACCAGGGCTGCGCGCGACACATCGCGCCGGAGACGGTCGCCCGCGTGAACGAGTTCGTCTGCCGCGGCACACGTCCCGACCTGGTGCTGGTGCTGGACATCCCGGTGGAGCTCGGTCTGAGGCGGACCACGGGACGTTCAGGCGGGAATACGCAGAACGACCGGTTCGACTCCGAATCCGCGGCGTTCCATACAGCGGTGCGCAACGGCTTTCTCGAGCTCGCCCGGCGCGAACCCGGCCGGTTCGCCGTGATCGACGCGTCCCCCTCGCCCGAACAGGTCACACAATCCATTCTGGAGGCGATTTATGCACGACTGGCAATCCTTTGAGTCCGCGTATCCGCTCCTCGGGCGTTCCCTGCGCATGGCGAAACATGCGGGCCGCCTGGGGCATTCCCACCTCGTCGTCTCCTCGAACGCGGCCATCCGCAACCGGTTCCCGACCCTGCTCGCCCAGCTCGCGGTCTGCCTGGACCCCCTGCCCGACGGCGCGCCGTGCGGACACTGCGAGACATGTTCCCTGCTGGAAAACGGACTGTACCCCGACCTCTTCCTGCTCGCGCCGACCTCGAAATCGCGCCAGATCACCATCGGACTGAGCGAGGACGAGCCGGACACGCTCCGCAACTTCGAATCCATGTTCCACCTCAGCAGCAGTGCCCCCGGCGGCTGGAAAATCGGCGTCATCCAGGACTGCGACACCATGAACGAAAACGCGCAGAACGCGTTTCTGAAGACCCTGGAGGAACCGCCGCGCAACTGCCTCTTCATCCTCACCACGGGGCATCCCGCCTCGCTCCTGCCCACGATTCGTTCCCGCTGCCAGATCCTCTCGCTCACGGACAACGTCTGCAAATACGACATGGAGACGTTCAGCGCCATGCCGGATCTGCTCATGAAGCTCACGTTCGCCTCGAAGGGCGACCTCGTGGCGGGCGAGGAATGCGCCGCCGGGCTGATCGACATCCTGGGCTCGCTCGGCAGCATGGCGGAGGCGACCGTGCAGGCTCGCTGGGACGAACGCCTGAAAGCCGCCGAAAACCTCGAATCCGCCGCCATGAAGCTGATCGAAAAGCGCATGGACGGCGAGACCGGCTGCGAATACCTCCGCCTCCGCGAGGAATTCCTGAGCATCCTGCACACCTGGTTCGCACAGGTCGCGCTCGTCTCCGAAGGAACGCCGCTCGAACTCCTGCCGAATCCCGAGGTCGTGCGCGTGTGGCTGGACACCGACCCGCGCCCGTCGATCCCAGCGGACGAGGCCGCGCGCATGCTGGGCGAAGCGGAAAACCTGGTCCGCGTGCTGAATACAAACGTCAACGACGAGCTCGCCGTGCGGGCGTTCGCGCTCTCCGTCGCGATCGACACCGGCGTGCAGGGGTGAACGGATCGATGCCCGCCGAGATCAGGGAGCGCTACGAGTTCACGCCCATCGGACTCCTGCACACCGCCCTGCGCTGGCGGTACGAAGCGCCGCGCCAGGCGGGATTCTCCGAGGCGAAGGCGCGCATCGAGCTCTACCCCGGACGCGGGTTCGAACAAGCGCTGGAGGACCTCGCCGGATTCGAGCGCGTCTGGGTCGTCTTCATCTTCCACCTGAACGCCACCTGGAAACCGAAGGTCACCCCGCCGTACGCCCCCGAAAACCGCAAATACGGCGTCTTCTCCACGCGGTCGCCGCACCGCCCGAACCCGATCGGACTGAGCTGCGTCGAGCTGGAGGGCATCGACGGCCTGAACGTCTATCTGAACCACTGCGACATCCTCGACCGCACCCCGGTCCTCGACCTCAAGCCGTACATCCCCGCGGTCGACGCGTTCCCGGAGTCGAAGGCCGGGTGGCGCGACGAACTCGTCCTGACCGAATGGACGCACGATTTCTCGCCCGCCGCACGGGCGCAGACGGACTGGATCATGGCACAGACCGGGCTCGACCTCGCCAATTTCTGCGCCGTCCAGCTCAAATACGAACCTTTCAATCCCGCCCGAAAGCGCATCGAACGGCTCCCGGACGGCTCCTGGGCGATCCACTGCCGCACCTGGCGCATCGTGTACCGAGCCGACGCGGACGCCCATGTGCTGCATTTCGAATCTGTAGGCTCGAACTACGCCCCGGACGAGCTCGCGCCCGGCGCGCCCGATCCATACGCGGACAAAGCGTTCCACCGGGCGTTCCTGGAGGTCGCATCATGGAAGTGATCCTCTGCCCCATCACCGGGTTCTGCTCCGGCGTGCGCAATGCCCTGAACCTGACAGCAGACATGCTGGAACAGCACGGTCCGCCCGTTTTCATCCTGCATGACCTCGTCCACAACGAATCGGTCGTGAACGACCTGCTTTCGCACGGCGCAAAGATCGTCGATGAACCCGAGGGGCTGCCCCCCGGCGCCACGCTCATCTTCAGCGCGCACGGCGTTTCCGAGGCGGTCGAGGCGCGCGCACGGGCGCTCCCGCTGAACATCGTCGACGCCACGTGTCCGCTGGTCCGCAAGGTGCAGGAACGCGGCGCGGAACTTTCGAATGAGGGGTATGTCGTATTGCTCTTCGGCAAGGAGGGACACCGCGAGGTCGAGGGCATCCTCGGGCGCATCCACGGCGAGAAGCATCTCCTCACGAACGAGGAGGACGCACGCGATTTCATGCCGGATCCCGGCAGGACCTACGCCTGCATCAGCCAGACCACCATGAACAGCGACGTGATCGCGGAGATGACCGCGATCCTGCGCGGGAAGATCCCCGGCCTCGTCGAATCCGCGTCCGTCTGCCGCGCCACGCTCATGCGCCAGAACGCCGTCCGCGAGCTCGCGGCGAAATGCGACCTCGTGCTGGTCGCCGGGTCCGCGCACAGCTCCAACACGCGCCGTCTGTGCGAGATCGCCGCCGGCCAGGGCGCGCGCGCCGAACTCGTCTCCGGCCCGGAAGACATCACGCCGGAACTCCTCCGCGGCGCGAAACGCGTCGGCGTCACCTCCGGCGCGAGCGCACCGGACGACCTTGTACACGGCATCCTGGACGCGGTGAAGCGTATCGCCGATTCCGAAAAATAAACCAATCCTATTACGCGAGGAGAATACCCCATGCGCCGTCAAGACCGCGAGATCAAAGACTACAGCGTCATCCTCGACATCATCAACGCGCTTCCGATCGGGCATCTGGCCATGAACGATGCAGGAAAGCCTTATGGCGTGACCATGAATTATTTCTCCGAGCTTGACGCGAACCGGAATACCGTGCTGTATTTCCACGGAGCGAAGGAGGGCCGCAAGGCGGAAATCCTGTCCCGCGATCCGCATGTCTATTTCTTCGCCGAACGCGACAACGGCCCGAAAGTGATCGTCCGCCCGAACGGAATGCGCTCCGTGACAAATCTTTATGTTTCTGTAGCCGGGGAAGGCGTGATGGAGCCGGTCAATGCGCCCAATGAAAAGCGGCGTGTCCTCCTCGCAATGGCCAATGCGTTCTCGGACGAGCCGTTCGATTCACTCCCGGACGCCGTGGTGGAGATGACCGCCGTTTGGAAGCTCGTTTTGAACAGCGTAACGGGAAAAACCAATCCTCCGCTCACACGCCCGGAGCAACAAGCCGCATCCAAACCGTAAAACCATCAGGGAGGCATCCATGATCCAGCTGGAACCGATCACTCTGCCGCCGAAAAGCGCCTTCTGGTTCTTTTCCACCGTGCCTTTTTTCGGCGCCAACGCCAAGTTCAGGAAAAGGGTCATTCATCTGCTGCGTTTACGGGATTCCTTCCAAAACGAGATCGAAAGCATCTGGTCGCTGTTTCCAGTTCAGGCGGATATTCAGAAGATTCTGGAATGCATCCGGGTCAACAACGGCTGGCCCAACGCCCTCTTCCTTCCGTCCGATCCCTTCCTCGCTCTTGCGCCTCTCGAAGATCACTACGAATCCTTCACTGCCGACTTCGACACTGTGAACGGCATCTTTTACATCCTCCATCCCGAGGGAAAGAAGCAGGGAAACATGATAAGCCGGTCGCTTGCCGCGTGCGGAGATATTCCCGTCATTGATACCGAGCGAATTCTACCGGAACACACGATCGCCGATGTCCTGCATCTGCTCGCCGATTCCTCGTTGTTTGATGAGGAATCATCGGGCGTTGAAATCCGCAAAGATTAGTTTTTCGTTTCCTGCGTTGCGGGGACGGTCGGCGGATAGAACTGGATGCCGTTTTGGAGCATGCCCGCGGCGTCGATCTTCCAGTGGTCCCCGTCAGCCGTATAGTAGACTGTTTTTCCCGACTCGGGATCGTCTTCCTCGAATAATTCGAACCGTTCCGCCCAGTTCGTCCGGCCGGGATGCAGGATGGACCATTTCGGCGTCGTGACAACCGCAACGCAGAGGAACCGGCCTTCCTTTTTGACGTAGATGTGCCCGGAGTATGGACGGAAGTGTTCCGGGCCGCCGACATGGTGGGCATAGCTTCCAGGCGTGGTCGAATCCTCCGCTGCGGCGGAAACCGGAAGTTTCGTGTTCAGCTTCGATGCCTGAAGATATCCGTCGGGACAGCCCATGATCTCCTCGTAAAACTCGCTTGGCTGCGCAAGGCCGATGTACCGGACCGCGTGGATCATGCGGTCCTCCTCGTTGAGCCTCACGCAAGAACAATAGAACAGCACGGCGAACGCGACACCGGCCGCCACGATCAGCACGATGAATGCGATCAGCAGGTTTCGCAGAGTGTGGTCCTTTTTACGTTTCATGGTTCCCTCCTTGCCGCCGTCACGAACGGCGCGTGAGCTTGTAGTTCTGGAGCATGAAGAGCGGATCGTAGGACTTTTTCGCCTGGCGAAGGCCGGGGATCCCGAGGTCCTGTTCGCGGTTGAGCAGACGTGCGCGCCCCTGCAGCGCGGCGGCGGTACTGTGCGTGATGTACTGCGAAGCGCCCTTGTATTCGTAGCGGGTCTTCTCGAAATGCACGGTCCAGAGGTCGGACGAGACCGGGCTGTAGACGGCGAAGGAGACGACGCGGCCACTCGCGCGGAGCACAAGCCCTTCGACCGGAAGCGATTCGAAATGCTCCGCGAGCATCTTTATGGCGGCGGCTTCGTGCGCGACCTCGACGGAAACGGGCTCGCCCTGCGCCGCGAACCAGTCACGCTGAACGGCAAGCGCCTCGTCGAGATTCGCGCGGGAAAGCGGTTCCAGCGTCGCATCCGGGTAATCCTCGCGGAACTGCGCGATCAGGTTGCGTTTCTTCGCCAGCAGACGTCCGTGCAGGCCGACGAGCGCGTCCACGCAGTAGATGTACTCGTCGTAACGGTCGTCCATGCGTTCGGCTGAAAACTTCGTCCCGACGTCCGGGTGCGTCTTCAGATACTCCTGGTCCACGTGGTCGAACGAACCGCTGTAGCCAGCGCGAATGAGGCGGTCGGACACCGCCAGAAGTTCGTCCGGTTCCGGACCGCGCGCGCCGCCCGGCGCGAACATGAGGATGTCCTCGGTCTCCAGCAGGAGGTAGAGATGGGAGCCGATGAAACACCAGTCGGGACGGTAAGTGCCGCTCCACAGGAAAAGGTTGGTGAACGCGAATTCGCAGCTCTGGCGGCCGGACGCGAGCAGGAAGGGTTCGAGGACCGCGCGGTCTTCGAGCGCGAGACGGCGGAAGCCTTCCGGCGGCTGAAGTTCGCGAGTGTTCATTTGCCGCCCGCTCCATTTTTCGTGCCGAAGCGGAACGGCATATGGCCGTCCATCGGAGCGGCTCCGGCAGCGCGGTAGAACGTCTCCGTGCCGGGCACGCCGATGCAGACGATCCAGTCGATGCCGAACGAGGCGAGGTGGTCCGCCAGGCGTTTCACGATCTCGCGGCCGATGCCCCGCGAACGGTGCGCCGGATCGACCACGACGTCAAGGATATAGGCGTCGCTCACGCCGTCGGACAGCGCGCGCGCCATGCCGACGAGGCGGCCGGCGGGATCGAACGCGGCGGAGACCGCGAACGAATTCGCGATCATGGCGTCGAGCTCCGGGGCGGGATCGGACGGACCGAACCAGCCCGCGGCACGGTAGAGCGCAAGCACGTCCGCGTGCGGGAGATCCTTGGTGATCGAATACCTGAGCCGATCGAACTTGTCCGTATCCATAGCGCCCCGGGAGGAATCTTACATGTTGTCCGCGATCACGCGGGCGAACTCGGAGCAGCGGAGTTCGGTCGCGCCTTCCATCTGGCGCGCGAAGTCGTAGGTGACGTGTTTGGACGCGATGGCGCGTTCGATGCCGCGGATCACGAGGTCGGCGGCTTCGGTCCAGCCGATGTGGCGGAGGAGCATTTCGCCGGAGAGCGCGAGCGAGCAGGGATTGACCTTGTCGAGTCCTTTGTACTTGGGCGCAGTGCCGTGCGTAGCCTCGAAGATCGCCTTGCCGCCGACGTAGTTGATGTTCGCACCCGGAGCGATGCCGATGCCGCCGACGCTGGCCGCCAGCGCGTCCGAAACGTAGTCGCCGTTCAGGTTCATCGTGGCGATCACGTCGTATTCGGCGGGACGGGTCAGGATCTGCTGAAGGAAGGCGTCGCAGATGCAGTCCTTGATGAGGATCTTGCCCTCGGGGACCGCGCCGCCGCATTCCTCCCACGTGACGGTCTGTTCCGGGAACTCGCGCTTCGCGAGCGCGTAGCCCCAGTCGCGGAAGCCGCCCTCGGTGAACTTCATGATGTTGCCCTTGTGGACGAACGTGACGCTCTTGCGATGATTGTCGATGGCGTAGCGGATGGCGGCGCGAATGAGGCGCTCGGAGCCTTCCTTGGAGACCGGCTTGATGCCGATCGCGGAGGTCTCCGGGAAGCGGATCTTGGCGACGCCCATTTCATTCTGCAGGAACGCGATGACCTTCTGCACCTCGGGCGTGCCGGATGCCCATTCGATGCCCGCGTAAATGTCCTCGGTGTTCTCGCGGAAAACGACCATGTCGGTGAGCTCGGGGTGCTTGACCGGGGAGGGGACGCCCTGGAAATAGCGGACCGGACGGAGGCAGACGTAGAGGTCGAGCTTCTGGCGGAGGGTCACGTTCAGCGAGCGGATGCCCTTTCCGACGGGGGTCGTGAGCGGGCCCTTGATGGCGATACGGTGCTCGGAAATGGCCTCGAGCGTCTCGTCGGGGAGCCAGACGCCCTCGCCGTAGACTTCGCAGGATTTCTCGCCGGCGAAGACTTCCATCCAGGCGATCCTGCGCTTGCCGCCGTAGGCTTTCGCGATGGCGGTGTTCCAGATGTGCATGGAGGCCGCCGTGATGTCGGGGCCGATGCCGTCGCCTTCGATGAACGGAATGATCGGCTGATCGGAGACGATAAGGCTGCCGTCGGGATTCGCTGTGATGCGGTCGCCGTCGACCGGACGGATTTTCTGATAACTCATGAATGGTCCTTTATGAGGTTGAGAAATGAAACGGATTCGGAAACGGTGATGGGGTCGATCCCCACGGCGTAGACGCGGACCGCGAGGTCGTAGAGCGCGGGCTCGCCGTCGGGACGGACCGTACGCGGGTTCACGATGCGCATCTGCTTCAGTTCGAGGATGTTGCTACCGGCTGTGATCGGATGGCGGACACCCTCGATCATGGTCATGCCGTCGATATGCTGTTCGACGATGATAGTGGTGCCGCAGTCGCACGTGAGCTCGAGCGTCTGGTCGATGAGCACGTGGTTCTTGTCAGGCTTCCAGACGGTTTTGTTCACGAGCTTTCCGATTTTGAGTCCGATCGGCATGGTTGCGGTTCCCTGTATTGCGCCGGGCTTACTTCAGCCCGAGCACATCCTGCATGTCGTAATATCCGGCGGAAGCGCCTGCGAGCCACTTGGCGGCGCGGAGTGCGCCCTTGGCGAAGGTCATGCGGCTGGACGCGCGGTGCGTCAGCTCGATGCGTTCGCCGTCGCCCGCGAAGAGCACGGTGTGGTCGCCCACGATATCGCCGCCGCGCACGGCGTGGATGCCGATCTCGCGGCGGGTACGCGCGCCCACGATGCCCTGACGGCCGTAGCGGAGATCGTCCTGGGTGCGGTCCGCGGCTTCGCAGAGGACTTCGGCGAGTCGGACGGCGGTCCCGCTCGGGGCGTCCTTCTTCTGGTTGTGGTGCGCCTCTATGATCTCCATGTCGAAATCGTCGGCGAGGAGGGAAGCGGTCTTGCCGGAGAGGAAGAAGAGCAGGTTCACGCCGACGCTGTAGTTGAACGTCTGGATGATGCGCGCGCCCTGTGCGGAGAGTTCGCGGAGGGCGGCCTTGTCGGCGTCGGTGAGCGCGGTGGTGCCGATCACGATGGAGAGTCCGGCCTTCGCGGCGGCGCGGGCGTTCTCCAGCACGTTTCCGGTGCTGAAGTCGATGATGGCGTCGGCGTTCGCGAGCATTTCCGGTGTGAGTGAAGCGGAGATCGGCACGTCGAGTGCGGCGACTCCGGCGACGGTCCCGGCATCCTGCCCGATGAACGGGCTGGCGGGGTATTCGGTAGCTCCTGCGAGCCGGAATTCAGGGTTGGCGGCGATGGCGGCGACGAGCGCCTTGCCCATACGTCCGGCGGAACCTGTGATGATGGTGCGGATCATGCGGAAACCTCCTTAAACGCCTTCGAGCGTGGATTTGTAGGATTTGATGAGGTCGGCGAGCTTGGCGGACACGACGGTCTTTCCGCCGCGCGTGAACAACAGCTCCTGCTTCTCCGTGGTCGTGCCGACGCGGGCGAACACGTTTCCGGCAAGCATCTTTTCGAGCTCGGCGGCGCGTTCGGGGCGGCAGGTGAGGATGAAGCGCGAGTTCGACTCGGAGAAGAGCGCTTCGGCGTCGTTCAGGTTCTCGATGCCGGGAAGCTTGTCGAGGTCGATGGTCATGCCGAGACGGCCGCCGATGGCGGATTTGGCCGCGGCAATGGCGAGGCCGCCAAGCGCGGGAGAGATGATGGAGGACGGGATGTCCGCTTTGATGACCTCGGCGAGCGCGTGGTAGAGTTTGGACGCCTTCGGGATGTCGACCTTCGGGACGTTGTTGCCGACGGCGTCGAGCATGGCGTAGTATTCGCTGCCGCCGAGTTCGGGCTTCGTCTCGCCGAGCACGTACACGGCGTCGCCCGCGAACTTGGCGTCGAGGGACACCGCGTGCGACACGTCGTCGATGCGGGCGATGGTGCTGAAGAGGACGGTGGGCGGGATGGAGATCTTGCGGCCGCCGCGCGTGCTGTCGTTCTTCATGCTGTCCTTGCCGGAGATGCAGGGCACCTTGAACGCCTTGGTGCAGTCGTAGAGCGCCATGTTCGCGCGGACGAGCTGCGCAAGCTTGTATTCGCCGTCCGGGGTCTTCTCGCTCTGCACGGGGTCGGGCCAGCAGAAGTTGTCGAGGCCGGCGATGTGGTCGGGATCGGCGCCCGCGGCGACGGAACGGCGCACGGCGAGGTCGATGATGGACGCCATCATGTGGTAGGTGTCGATATCGCTGTAGCGCGGCAGGATGCCCGCGGAGAGCACGATGCCTTCCTTCGCGAGGGGTTCGGCGAGCGTGACGGTGGCGTCGGAGGCGACGTCGCGGCAGACGCCGGTGAACGGCTTGATGATGCTGAGGCCCTTCACCTCGTGGTCGTACTGGCGCGCCTTGTATTCGTCGGAGCAGATGTTCAGGCGGCCGATGAGCTTCACGAGGTCGGCGGAGAGGTCGCGGCCGGAGATGACCGGCTCGTCGAAGACCGGGGGCTTCCACTCGGCCTTCAGGTGGAGTTTCGGCAGGCCCTCGTGCATGAACTTGATGTCGATGTCGGCCACCACGCGGTCGCCGTAGGTGATGTGGAATTTGCCGGAGTGGTTGAAGCGACCGAGCACGGTCGCCTCCACGTCGCGGGCGGCGGCAAGTGCCAGGAATTCGTCGAGGCGTTCCGGCGCGACGGCGAAGCTCATGCGTTCCTGCGCCTCGGAAACGAGGATTTCCCACGGCTGGAGGCCGGAATATTTGAGCGGAGCTTTCGCGAGGTCCATGTCGCAGCCGCCGCAGACATCGGCCATTTCGCCGACGCTGGAGGAGAGACCGCCTGCGCCGTTGTCGGTGACGAAGCGGTACAGGAGGCGTTCGCGCGCCTCATGGATGAAGTCGCTCATGCGCTTCTGGGTGATCGGGTCGCCGATCTGGACCGCCTGCACGGGGCTGTCCTTGTGCAACTCTTCGCTGGAGAACGTGGCGCCGTGAATGCCGTCCTTGCCGATGCGGCCGCCGGTCATCACGATGTAGTCGCCGGGCTCGATGAACTTCTCCCAGCCGTTGCGGTCGCCGACCTTGCGCGGGAGCGTGCCGACCGTGCCGCAGTAGACGAGCGGCTTGCCGATGTAGCGGTCGTCGAAGTATTCCCAGCCGACGGCGTACGGGATGCCGCTCTGGTTGCCGCCGTCGATCACGCCCTTGTGGACGCCGTCGCGGAGACGGCGCGGATGCAGAAGGCCTTCGGGGACGTTGATCGGGTCGGTGAACGGCGAACCGAGGCAGTAGCCCCAGACGTTCAGAAGCAGGTCGGCGCCCTGCCCGGTCCCGAGCGGGTCGCGGTTCACGCCCACGATGCCGGTCATGGCTCCGCCGTAGGGATCGAGCGCGGACGGGCTGTTGTGGGTCTCGGCTTTGTAGACGAGGTCGAAGCGGTCGTTGAAGCGGATTACGCCGGCGTTGTCGGTGAAGACGGAGACGAGCCACGGCACCTCGGCCTGAAGCTCCTTCGTGCTCTTCTTGATGTAGCTCTTGTAGAGTGAGGAGATCGTGATGGTCTTGCCATCCGGGGTGGTGTAGTCGATGTCGGCGGCGAAGATCTTGTGCTTGCAGTGTTCGCTCCAGGTCTGTGCGAGGACTTCCATTTCCACGTCGGTCGGCTTGCGGCCGAGCTGGCGGAAATAGCCCTGGATGGACTTCATTTCCTCGAGGCTGAGGGCGAGCGTACCCTTGTGGGACAGCTCCATGAGTTTTTCGTCGGAGACTTCCAGGTCGTAGTCGCGGACGATGACCTCGCCGAGTCCCTTGATGACGGGCTTGTTCAGCGGAATGGAGCTGTTCACGAGTTCGTCGCGGGAGAAGACGTCGACCGATTCGATCAGGACGTTCGCGAGCAGACCGGTGGCAATGCGCTGCGCCTGTTCGCGGGTCATTTCGGGGGAATCGACCAGATATTCGATCGAGCTGAAAACCTGTTCCTCGCGGGAGAGCTTGCGGCCGATGATGTCGCCGATGGCTTCCCACGCCGTGCGGGCCACGTTGTCCGTGACGCCCGGCTTGAACCCGACGCGAATCAGCCAGGTGTAGTTCAGGTCGGCGGACGGTGTCTCGCCCACGATGCCGCTGCGCGTGACGGGGTCGGCGAGTTCGTGCGCAACCTTCGCGGCTTCGTCCGGCGTGATGTTCGCGGAGACGGTGTAGACGGAACGTGTGCGGATGCCGCGGACGGGGGGCAGTCCGGGGAGGGCGGAGAGGCGGCGGACGACGCCCTGGCCGCGGGCGTCCTGCCACTGCGGCTTCACCGACATTTCAATACGATAGTCCATGAGCTTATCCTTGCTTTGGAGGGGTTATTTAAAAAATTATAGCAAGAAAAAATATACCCCCGGAACGGCGTTTTTTCAAGCGAGAGGCGTAAATCAGGACTTCTTTTTTCGGGCGTTCGCGCGGACCGTGCGGAAAAATGTCTGGAACATCTCCTTGCATTCCTCCTCCATGAGTCCGGCGGTCACTTCGACGTTGTGGAGCATGCCGGGGAATCCGGTGATGTCCAGAGCGGTCCCGGCACATCCGCAACGCGGATCGCGCATGCCGAAGACCACGCGGCGGATACGTGAATTCACCATGGCCCCGGCGCACATCGCGCACGGTTCCTTGGTCACGTAGATGTCGATGCCGTCCAAACGCCAGTCGCCGATGATCTGCGGGAGCGACGCGATCAGCATGAGCTCGGCGTGTGCGGTCGCGTCCTTCAGAAGCTCCACCTGATTCCACGAACGCGCGATGATGAGGCCGTCCTTCACTGCCACGGCCCCGACCGGGACTTCGCCCGCGTCGGCGGCCTGCTGGGCGCAACGGAGCGCGGCGCGCATGTAGTAATCGTCCCCGAGCAGGGGTTTCAGTTCGCCGTCGTCTTCGCCGACAAATTGAGCGTCGTCGGAATCGAACTCGAATCCGTCGGAATCCTGCGCGGAGGGGAACAGAATATCGGAATCGTCACTTGGCATGGACGGCGTCCTGTCGGAACTGGTCGAGAGCTTCCTCGCCGTGAATGGAACGCATGAGCTTCACGTTCTCCTCGTAGAAGACCTGCGGATCGGGCTGCGGCACGACCTCGCTGTTCGCCTCGTCCATGAGCGTCTTGCGTTTGGCGGGGTCGGAGAGATAGTGGTCGAGGTAACGGACGAGCGTGCGCGGCGACAGCTCCTCGAATTGCTTCTGGCCGAACTCGCTCACATAGTCGGACGCGATCACGGCGACAAGGTTCTTCGAGGGTTCGCGCAGCCCCTTCGCCGTAAGGAAGTCCAGGATCATCTCCTGGCACCGGATCTCGTCGAACATCGGGAACTCGCAACCGCGGCCGCGGCTGGAGATGTTCGCGGGGAACCGCTGGTTCGATGCGATCGTGAGCGTGATATTTTCCGGGAGGGAGAACGTGCCGCCGATGTTCGTGCGGAAATAATACCAGTCGGTCTTCGTCGCATCAATGTCGTCGAAGAACAGCATGAACTTGTGTTCGGGCCAGGCGGCGAGCTCGGCGATCAGCGGTTCCAGCCCGGTGGTCAGGTCCTCCGGCTGCGGGATGATCAGCGTGATATTCGGGAAGGACAGGCTGTAGGCGATGCTCATCTGCGTCTTGCCGAGGCCAGGCAGACTCGAAATGAGGAGCGGCAGGTTGTTCCGCCCTTCGGAAAACGCCCGGAAATGATCCTGGAACATCCGGCGCACGGACTGGTAGCCGTAGAATTCGTCGGCGGACCGGATCGAGGGAAGCGTGAGCGGCACGAACGCGCCATCCTGATGCCGGAAGATGCGGCCGTGCGCGAACGGGTCGTCCGAGGACATCCGCGCGATTTCCAGCGCGACCGCGCCGGGCTTCATCCGCAGAAACGCGCTCTGCGCCGATTCGAGCTTGAGCACGGACGGACGGAGCCGGGAGACCGCGCCTTCGGGCGCTTCGCCGGAACGTTCCGCGAGCAGAGCGCAGTACGCGGGGATCAGGTCTTTCAGGAGTTCTGCCAGACGCACGGCATGACGGTAGAAAAATGCGGAGTCGGAATCGGATTCCAGCGAGGCGGAATGCGTCTCGTGCGGCGACAGGACCGCGAGGCGTTCGAACAGCATCTTGTCCAACAGGCGGCTGAACGGGAATCCGGTACAGGCGGAGGCAAGCAGGTTCAGCGCGTCGACGGAATCGGTCGTGCCGTCCGGAGGCGCTTCGAAGAGGGTAACAAACCCGGCTGTGCCATGATGCGCCGGATCATCGGGCGGCAGCCCGTGCAGCGGCTTCGTGATCCTGGTCCGGACGGCCTTCGAGGACGAATGCCCGTGCTCGCAGTCGAGTTCAATTGCGTAAAGCGCGGCGCCAAGGCGGCCCGCAAACGTACCGGGAGCAGGAGCCTCCCCCGTGAAAAACACATGGAACGACGCTTCCGCGGCGCGGCACGCCGTCAGAAGTCCGGTCAATTCGATATTCATTTCCGCACGCCTCCTTTCTGTTCAAAACGGAACGCAAAGGCGGCCGGCGGTTCGGCCGCCTCGCATCCAAGCCCCTCTTACGACAGCGGGGCGATGAAATCTTTCTGAGCTCGCGCCAGCTCGAACGCACGGCCGGCACGGAAGATGCGTTTCTCCTCCATGGCCGGGGCGATGAGCTGGATTCCGACGGGCAGTCCGGTATCGGCGTCGATCGCGGCGGGCACGCTCAGTCCGCAGTCGCCGCTCAGATTCAGCGCCGTGGTGAAGACGTCGGAGAGGTACATCTGCAGCGGGTCAGTCTTCGCGCCGAAGTGGAACGCGGGCGCGGGCGTAACCGGGGTCAGCAGGAAATCGCAGAGCCTGTAGGCTTCCTGGAAGTCGCGGCGGAGCAGCGTGCGGACCTTCTGCGCGCGCAGATAGTAGGCGTCGTAATAGCCGCTGCTGAGCACGTAGGTACCGAGCATGATGCGGCGGAGCACCTCGTTGCCGAACCCTTCGCCGCGCGACTTCTCGTAGGTCGAATTGATGTCTGTCGCGTTCGGGCTGCGGTAGCCGTAGCGGATGCCGTCGAACCGCGCCAAGTTCGCGCTCGCCTCGGCCGTGGCGATGATGTAGTAGCACGCCATGGCGTATTTCGTGTGCGGCAGCGAGACGTCGACGAAGGTCGCGCCGAGGGAACGGAACACCTCGATGGAGTCGTTCATGATCTGCTTGACGGCGGGGTCCATGCCTTCAAGCTCGTAGTATTCCTTCGGAAGGCCGATCTTCACGCCGTCGAGGCGCGGATTTGCTTCGAACGCCCCCAGGTCGGCGGCAAATCCTTCCGGCTCCTGCGGCAGGCTCGTCGAATCCTTCTCGTCGTGACCGGCGATCAGGTCGAGAATCGCGGCGGCATCCCACACGGTGCGGGAAAGCGGGCCAATCTGGTCCAGCGAGGACGCGAACGCCACAAGGCCGTTCCGGGAGACGCGTCCGTAGGTCGGTTTGAGGCCGACCACGCCGCAGAACGCCGCGGGCTGGCGGATGGAGCCGCCGGTATCGGAACCAAGCGCGGCGACCGTTTCAAGCGCGGCGACCGACGCGGCAGACCCGCCCGAGGAGCCGCCCGGCACGCAGTCGAGGTTCCACGGGTTCGCGGTGCGCTGGTACGCGCTGTTCTCGCAGGAGGAGCCCATGGCGAACTCGTCCATGTTGGCGCGGCCGAGCAGGACGCATCCGGCGGCTTTCAGCTTGCCGGTCACAAAGGAATCGTAGGGAGAAATAAAGCCCTTCAGGATCTTCGAGGCGCAGGAGCACTGCTCGCCCGTCGTGCAGATATTATCTTTGAGGGTGATCGGGATGCCGTCGAAGTCGCCCAGCGGAGCGCCCGCGGCGCGGCGGGCGTCGGAAGCGGCGGCCTGCGCCAGCACGGATTCCGGGTTCACGGCGAGGAGGGCGCGCACCTTCGGCTCGACCGCCTGAATGCGTTCGAGGAAAGCCGTGCAGAGCACGACGGAGGTGGTGCGGCCGTCGCGGAGCGCGGCGGCGGCATCGCGGAGGGACAGGGAAATGAGCTCGGCGTTCGTCATGCGATGCCCTCCCCGGGAAGGACTTGCGGGACCTTCACGAGTTCGCCTTCGATCAGGTCCGGCGCGTTGGCGAGCATGGCCTCGCGCGGGAAGGGATCGGAGGGCACGTCGTCGCGGAGCACGTTGGTGCGGGCAACGGCATGGGCGGTGGGTTCGATGCCGGAGACGTCGAGTTCGGCAAGCATTTCGACATAGCCGACGATCTGCTCCATTTCGGACTGCAGACGCGGGATCATGTCCTGAGGCAGGCTCAGGCGCGCCAGCGAGGCGACCTGGGCCACGTCGATTTTGGTTCCCTGTTCGGCCATGGTGAATGCCTTTCCTGTCCCCTGTTCAAATCACTGATGTTCGAGCTTGATCGTTTCGGTCTTGGCGTCGCAGACGACGGACGGGCCGAAATACTGGATCGGGCCGGGATAGACGAACGAGGTGTTGACAGCCCAGTCGTCGCGGTTGGCGGCGAAGAACTTGAACGGAGCATCGTCGAGCTCGACGAGCGCCTTCTTGATGACCGGCTTGTCCGCGCCGTGGCGGTGTTCGACGTTCATCATCGCGGTCAGGGGCACGGCGCCCGCGGTCCACTCGTCGGCGGACTTCGCGAGGTTGCCGACGTAGGACATGTAGGCGGTCGCGCCGGAGCCGATGATGGCGGCGGCGTTGAAACCGAGGCTGTAGCAGTAGTCGGCGTCGAAGTTGGACGGAGCGGCGCAGCGTCCTTCATAGCCGAAGAAGTGGGTCTGGCTGGAGAACTTGCCGACGTACTTGCCTTCCTTCTTCATGGCGGCGAGGCGCTGCTTCACGAGCTGCGCGAGGAGCTTTTCGGTCTCGATGAGGGACACCTGCACGTTGCCGTGCGGGTCGCGGTCCATGGAGAGCTGGAGCTGGATGGCGGTCGGGAGCTGGGCGTAGACGGACGCGCTGGCGGCGGAGAGTTTGCCGGAGATGTACGCGATCTTGTCCTCGGGCTTCGCGATGGCGTTGAATTCGTCGGCGTTCGCGGCGAGCACGTCGTTGAGTTCGCCGATCAGGACCTTCATTTCGGGGATGAACTCGATGAGCCCTTCCGGCACCAGCACGACGCCGAAGTTCTCCTTGTTTTCCGCGCGCTTCGCGACGATCTTTGCGAGGTCGTCGACGATGCCGGAGAGCGTCTGCTTCTTCGCGGCGACTTCCTCGGAGATGATCGCGGCGTTCACGTGGGTCTTCAGGGCGCATTCGAGCGTGATGTGGGAGGCGGAACGGCCCATGAGCTTGATGAAGTGCCAGTACTTCTTGGCGGAGTTGGCGTCGCGGGAGATGTTGCCGATGAGCTCGCTGTAGACCTTGCTGGCGGTGTCGAAGCCGAAGGACGTCTCGATGAACTTGTTCTTCAGGTCGCCATCGATGGTCTTCGGGCAGCCGATGACCTGGATCGGGATGTTTTTTGCCTTGTAGTACTCGGCGAGCAGGCAGGCGTTGGTGTTGGAGTCGTCGCCGCCGATGATAACGAGGGCGGAGATGCCGAGCGCCTTGCAGTTCACCGCGCCCTTGTCGAACTGTTCGACCTGTTCGAGTTTGGTGCGGCCGGAGCCGATCATGTCGAATCCGCCGGTATTGCGGTAGGCGTTCATGAATTCGTCGGTGATTTCAACATAGTCGTTATCGACGAGCCCGCTCGGGCCGCCCTTGAAGCCGAACATACGCGAGGCCTTGTTCAGCGACTTGATGCCGTCGTAGATGCCGGCGATGACGTTGTGGCCGCCGGGGGCCTGGCCGCCGGAGAGGATGACCGCCACGTTCACGGGCTTGCCTTCGCCCGCGCCGCCCGCGCTGAACTTCAGGTCGGGCATGTTGCTGGTGGACGGGAAGAGGGCGGCGATTTTTTCAGCGTCGGCGAACGCGGCCAGCGGGGCGCCTTTTTCGACTTTCACGGACGCGCCGGAACGGAGCGCGGGGGGCAGTTTCGGGGCGTATTCGCTGCGGACCTGCTGGAGCGGGGAAATCATCTTGGACATAGTGTCAAACTCCTGTTGTGGATGTATGGTTTATGGTTTTGGTATTTTGGTTTAATCTAAATAATATAATGCATCTCTGCGCCTTTTTCAAGCCAGCGGCTCCGCCTTCCGCCACAGAAACCGGAAAAAAGAACACGATCAAGAGTAGAATGCCGCCCCTGCCTGCTCACCCGCGCATACGCGGGTATGTTCAAAAGCTCCGAATTAATTCCAAGTGACGGTTGTGTGACCAGAGCAATCGTTTGATATTCAAGAATTTTTGACATTTTTCGGATATATTGCTGCCTCGACAAAACTGGAGGCATAACACTACTGAAAAACCGGTTCCCGCGCATACGCGTAAGTTTCAGTTAAAAGTACTCCGTTTTAACTGAAACTAGAGTTGATTTGGCTGAATTCGTTTGTTTTTGTCCCGTTTCCAACGATTTTCCCCGTTTCGCCTGTTTTCCAGCTTGCAATCTTTTCTTTTGCGTGATATAGTTATGATGAAATACCACCTCTCCTTAATTGGGAATAGCCTTGTTCATGAAGAGAAGCCGCAAAGTCCTGCTGATCGCGCTGGGAATCCCGGTGATATGCGTCCTGCTGATCGCCGGGCTCGCCGCGCTCTCGGTGGCGACCCGTTCCGAACCGGTGTACGACTACGACGACCCGGAACCCCTGTGGGAGCTCGCGGAACGCACGGAGCGCTATATCATCCAGTCGACGGACAAAGGATCGTCCGCCCGGAACGAGGCGTTGAAGGCGCTGGAGGACATCGCACTGCTCGAAGTCCCCGAGGACGAGAAAGCGCGCCTCATCCGCGAACGTTTCCCGGAAGAATCGTTCTGGACCGACGACCTGAAAGAGGTGCTGAAACGGGCGGAATCGGGCGACGCGGAAGCGCAGTTCCGGCTCGGCTGTTTTTATTCGTTGAGAAACTATGTCCGCGCCTCCGACGCCGACCTGGACCGCGGCAAACGCGTCATGAAATCCCCGGCGTTGGCGTGGAAATGGTTCCACAAGGCCGCCATGCAGGGCCACGCGAAGGCGCAGAGCCGGCTTGTCTTAAGCATGATCTCCGGCCATCCGGCATACAAGAATGTTTCGGAGCACACCCTGACGCTCAGGATCGAAGAACAGCTCGCTCGCGAAGGCGACGAATGGTACACCAGGGCGGCCATGCAGGGCGAACCCGTTGCGCTGTGGATGGGGTTCGGCCCGGATAAGGACGAAGAAAAGAACAGAAAGGTGGCGCTCGCGATCTTCCGCGAAGCTGCCGAACATGGCGACGTCGAGGCGATGCGCGCGACCGCATCCCTGCTGAGGCATTTTCACGACCTCGACGGCGCCACGGAATGGATACGCAAGGCGGCAGAACTCGGCGACGTGAGCAGCATGCTGGAATACGCGACGGACCGCGAAAGAATGATGGAGCCGGACGACGATTCCATCCCCAAGGACTGGGAATGGCGCCAGAAGGCGTTCGACGCCGCCATGAAGCAGCTGGACGAGGGCAGCGCCAGTGAGATCCGGAAAATCGGGGAACTCTCGGTGCCCGAATATCTGGAGAGACTGACCGGAGGGGAAAGCGAAGAGGAGTTCGCCGCACGGGTCATGCCGCGACTGTGGGAGCTGATCGAACGGCATGGCGACTATAAAGACGCGCCCCAGGTCATCCGACACCTCATGGGAGTCGCCGGACTGGACTACCCCACGCTCGACCGCATGTTCGCGGAGCTGGGTATGTACCTTTATCAGATCGATTATGCCGACAATCTGCTGGACAGCGGCGTCCCGGAGGAACAGGCCGAGGGTATCCGGCTGCTCCGCAAGCTCGCCGGGTTCGGCAATCCCGATGCGCAATGCCGGCTTGGGGCGTGCTATCTGAAAGGGACCGGCGTGCCGGCGGACAAGGCGGAGGGCGTCAAATGGCTGCGAAAAGCCGCGGAAAAAAGAGATACTTCCGCGATGCGCAGGCTGAGCGACTGCCTCCGCACCGGCGACCCGCCGACAAGCTGGTTCGAGGCGTTCCAATGGTCGATCCGGGCGGATGCCTATCCGCTCTATGATTCCATCACCGAATACCTGTTCCACCAGGTGAAAGACTCGATCGAAAACGCATGGGACGAACTCCGGCGGCGATGAACCGGCGGGAAGTGCAGACGATGAAGAGAATAAACCTCAAAATCCTGCTGTTCGTGCTCGGCGCGCCGCTGTTTTGCCTCCTGATGCTCGCCACCTTCCTCGTGATCGACATGGAGACTGACGTCATGCCGCTCCCGTTCGACTACGACGACCCGGAACCCCTGATATTCCTCGGGCAACGGACGCAGCAGTACATCTGGCGGGCGTATCCCAACAAGGATTCGGCCGAGCGGAAGGAGGCGCTGCAGGCGCTGGAGGACATCGCGCTGCTCGACGTCTCCGAATACGAAAAGAAACGCCTTCTCCGCGAACGCTTCCCGGAGGAGTCGTTCTGGACCGACGACCTGAAAGACGTGCTGAAGCAGGCGGAATCGGGCGACGCCGAGGCGCAGTTCCAGCTCGGCTGCCTTTATTTCGGCCACGAGCTCGGACTCCCGCCGGACGAACTGAAGTTCCTGGACATGGAGATCGACGAGGCGCGCGGAAGGTGCATCGAGAAATCCGGGTACATGTCGGTCAAATGGTTCCGCAGGGCCGCGCTGCAGGGGCACGCAAAGGCGCAGAACGCGTTGGCGCAGAGTTACCTGGCCGGGCTTCATCCTGTGGTCGGCCACCGCGCTTTCCTGACGGGAAAAACCAAAGAAATGATGTACGAAGAAATCAGGAAATGGTGCCGGATGGCGACGGCGAATGGCGATCCCTTCGTAATGCTGGAGAGATTCGACTCGAACGAGACCAACACCAGCGCGGATTTCAAGGAACGCAGGGAGAAGGCGCTCGACATCCTCCGCGAGGCGGCACGGCAGGGAAATGTGAAGGCGATGCTCGCCGCGGCGAGCGAAATGAGATACATCGGCGACGGACGGCAGCGCGAGGAGGCCGAGGAGTGGTACCGTCAGGCCGCCGAACTCGGGTCCGTGAAGGCCATGATGGATTACGCGAACGTGTGCGAATGGAGGGAATGGAGGCGCATCAAGGCCGAGATCGAGGCGAAACAGGAGGAGGCCGAAGAGAAAGGCGAGGAGTATGAGGAAGAGGAGATCGTGGTGGTCTCCGAGGAGGCGGACCGGTGGCGGAGGAAGGCGTTCGACGTCGCCATGAAACACCTGGACGAGGGCAGCGCGAAGGACCTGTATCTTTGGATGGACAACATGTCCTATTACATCGAACCGGAATCCTCACCGCTGAAAACCTGTCTGGATAAATACCTCGGCGAGGAGAATACGGCTGCGTTCCTGGAGCGGACCGTGCAGCGGCTTTATGACATGCTCGAACAGGACAACAGGGAAATCTACTATATCAGCCGGATCATCTCGAATGTCCATGAGGAATTCGAGGACCTCGAAATCTTACAGTCGGACAGGCCGCTGATCCGGTATGCGGAGGCCGGAGTCCCCTTCTACCAGTCCGTCCTGGCGATCCGGACGTTGAACGGAAAAAGTGCCGATATCAACCTCAAGACCACCCTGCTCCCGAAGGGAATACTGCATGAACGGCAACGGCGTGCCGCAGGACACTGCGGAGGGCGTCAGGTGGCTGAAGAAGGCCGCGCTGCAGGGGGACAACGCGGCAATGCGGCTGCTGAAGGATCATTACCGCGGGTCGTGGCGTTTCTTCGAAGCGCTGAAGTGGACCATACGGCTCGAACTCCATTCATACGGCTACGCATCGCCCGTCGAGTACTGCACCGATGCGCTGAAGGAATTGTGGTCGGACCATCTGGAAAAGGCGTGGTTTCGGTTCGTGGACTGGCTCCCCATTTAGAAAGCCTCAACTGTCGCACGTGTGTTTTTTGGTGTTTGTTTGTTGAATTGGAAAGGAAATTCTAGTTTCAGTTAAAAGGAGTTTGTTTTAACTGAAACTAGCGTGTATGCGCGGGAAGGCGGGAAAGAAGGCAGGGCCTCCATTGCGGCAGTGTCCGGCTTTGCTCGAACACAAATCAAGGCAAAAGAAAGATTCAAGTTGAGGTGAAAACATATAACTCTAGTTTCAGTTAAAAGAAGTTTGTTTTAACTGAAACTAGCGCGAGTGCGCGTGAAACCCGGAAACCGTTTTTTGCAGGAATCAAGCGCGGTTTTTCGGCGAATCGCGCCCTGCTGAATTGAAAAATACGGAAAAAGATGCTATAGTAATCCTTTAACAACAGAGGATTATCCGATATGAGCAATTTCCCGCAGATGGAATGCCGCGCACCGCGGTTCCGCGCCCTGATCCCGTTTTTCGTTTTCATCGTGTTCTACCTCGGTCTTTCGATCTGGGCACACGATTTCTACAAAGTGCCGATGCCGACCGCGTTCCTGGTGGCGTCGGCGGCCGCGCTGGTGCTGGACCACAAGCGTCCGCTCTCCGAAAAGGTGGAGATCTACGCCCGCGGCATGGGCGAACCGAACATCATGATCATGTGCCTGATCTTCATCCTGGCGGGAGCGTTCGCGTCCACGGCGAAGGGCATGGGCGCGGTGGACGGCGCGGTAGCGATCGCCCGCGCGGTCGTGCCGGATTCGCTGATGCTGCTCGGGATGTTCCTGGTTTCGAGCTTCATTTCGCTCGCCGTCGGGACGAGTTGCGGCACCATCGCGGCGCTGACGCCGATCGCCGCCGGACTCGCGGGCGGTTTGTCCATTCCCCCGGCGATCCTGCTCGGCGCGATCGTGGGCGGCGCCATGTTCGGCGACAACCTCTCCATGATCTCCGACACGACCATCGCCGCCACGCGCACGCAGAACATCGCCATGCGCGACAAGTTCCGCCAGAACATCCTGCTGGTGCTGCCGGCGTTCGCCGCGACCTCGGCGATCTATCTTTTCTTCGGCGGCAGGGCGCAGGCGGCCGAGGCGGCGCAGGCCGTGACCTGGGCGAACGCATTCGCGGTGCTGCCGTACCTGCTGATCCTCGTTTTCGCGCTGCTGGGCTGGAACGTAATGCTGCTGCTCTTCGCCGGGACCGTGCTCGCCGGGATCACCGGGATCGTGAACGGCGCGTTCGATTTCTGGGGCATGCTCGACCTGATCGGGAAGGGCACGCTCGGCATGTCGGAGACGCTTATCGTGGCGATTCTCGCGGGCGGTCTGCTCCAGACCATCCGGCGCAACGGGGGCATCGGCTACCTGATGGAAAAGATCAAAAAACCTGTGCACACCGCGCGCGGCTGCGAGTTCGGCGTGCTGGTCCTCGTGGCAGTCATCAACCTCTTCACGGCGAACAACACCGTGGCGATCGTGATCGCGGGTCCCATCGCGCGCGAGCTCTCCGAACAGTACCACTGCTCCGCCAAACGCATCGCGAGCATCCTGGACACCGGGTCCTGCGTGGTACAGGGCATGATCCCCTACGGCGCGCA
>CACWOL010000002.1 GCA_902762495.1 uncultured bacterium
TTGAAGCCGGCGATCATGCGCAGCAGCGTCGTTTTTCCGCAGCCGGAGGGCCCCAGCAGCGTAAACAGTTCGCCGTCTTTGATCTCCAGGTTCAACCCTTCGATGACCGTGGTGTCGCCATACTTCTTCAGTGCGTTCTTGATGGATTTGCCGTTGCTGTCCAGCAGCGTAACGGAAATATCCTTCACGCCGTCGGTGCTGCCGCCGAACATGAAGTAGTAATCCAGGTTTTCGCCGTCCTTGAACATGAAGTTCAGCACATTGTCCTTCTCCTCGAACTCGCCGCTGGCGGGATTGTCCAGGAAGACGCCGTAGCCCTTCACCGTCTGGAACATCGGGACGGAGACGAAGCGATAGCCCTGGTGGATCGGGAACTTGCTGCCGCGCTGGGAGAACTTGTCATTCTGCGGCTGGCCGAACCCATAGATCTCCTCGTCGGGATCCACGCGGAACCGCGCCGTAACGGTATCAGTCTTGCCGCTTGGATACTCCACGGGCGCCATTTTGAACGGCTGCGCGGCGTCTTCGGCAAGGAGGCGCGTGCCGTCGGGTTTGGCAAACGAGAGCGCGCCGGTCTTGCGGTCCAGGACCACGTTCAGCGCGGAGGATTTCGCCGTGACCGCGGCATCGGTCTTCTTGACCTCGACCTGGACTTTTTCGGGCTTGAGGATGACCGTGGGCGTGACGAACGGCGTTTTCGTGCTGTTCGCCGGGGTCTTGGTGACGCGGACGATTTCAGGCGTGTAGAAGACGACCGACGTGACGACGCCGTTGTCTTCGGACTGGAATCCGTTCTTTTCCGTGAATTTGCTCATGTTGATCTTCTGAGGTTCAAGCGTTGACTGGGCTTCGTTCGCACAGGACGCCGCCGCGGCAGCGACCGCGAGAGCCGTGCAAACGGGGAGGATGAAGTGTTTCATGCTTTTGCTCCGGACGTTTCGGGGTGGATGAAAAATGAAACGATACGCATTATTATAGCGCCGGAAATGAAGAATGTCAACCTTATTCTTCTAAAAAAACGAAGTTTCCAAAAAAGTCCCGCAAAGTCCATAATAGTCCGAGGATGCAGACGATGGACAAAACAGGCCAAAAGAAGATATATCCCCTTCCCGGAAAAGCCCGGATCAAAAACAACAGAGTATTATTCGTTGCCGCCGGTCTTCTCGTGACGGCGGATCGTCTGGACACATTCAACGATGTCCTGGCCGGTCTCATCATCGGGGAAATAGATCAGGAGATGCTTGGCCCCCTCAATGGCGGGAGTATAACGTTCGGCTGCATAATCAGCCTTGATCTGTTCCCGGATAGCGTTTGCCCAGAGATCAAGCATCTCCTCCGGGAAACTCGCCTTGAACTGCGGGAATTTGAGCACGGCAACGGCATCCGCATACTGACCGGCCTCGAACAGACGCTTGCCGTAGATGTACCGCGCCGTCAGATCGTTCACATTCTCCTCCCAGGCGGTCCGGGCGCAGGCAAGCGCATTCTTCATGTCGCCTTTCTTGAAATAAAGCTCGGAAAGATTGAGATTGACAAGCGCTTTTTCAGGATAGGTATTCTGGATGGAACGATACCGTGCGATCGCCGCATCTGTCCGGCCGGCATCGGCAAGGCGCGACGCGGCATGGAAGACAAACTGCGGATCGTCCGACGGACTCTTCTCAAACAGGGCAAGCGCCTGATCGTCCTTCCCGTCGGCAAGCAGGATTTCGGCTTGGATAAACGGCAGGGCGGCACGCTTCAGAGAATCATTCGGCAAAGTCTCTATCCAGGAGGAAAGCGACTTCAGAGAATCGATCATCCTGTTTTCGACACAGAACTCAAAATAGAAAGAAAGGAGAACGTCTTCATTTTCGCGTTCCACAAGCGTCCGGAACTCTTTTTCCGCTTCATCCGTGCGTCCCAGCATATCCAGCGCCAGGACATGAAGGATTGCTATGGAATCATGATTCTGAATACCTTCCAATAAACTATACTCTGTAATATAATCCATTGCACGGGCGGCTTTTCCTCGCTTCAAATAGTATTCCGCGGCTATCCGCAGCAGGACATGATCGCCCGGATACGTCTTCATCGCGGATAAAAGATCCTCTTCCAACAAAACATCTTTCTTAAACTGATTCAGCAAAATGATACGTTTCAGAAAGGAAACATCGTCCCCTGGAGTCTGAATCAGCTCCGCAATTTCAGCACAGGCGTTCAAACGTTCAGGATCGGATGCCAAATCGGAAGAATCAGCCTTCTTCAACAAATATTCCAAAGCGGCAGTTCTGGCCCGCTGCGGAAAATCCAGGAAAGGACGGTCCTTCATGATATCGCCAAGCATAAAAAGAATCTCTTTTGGAGAATCGTTAATAAGCGCCAGTTGAAATCTCATAAGCGTGGAGACTTGTGTCTCGATCGAGGTCCCGGCTTCCATCATCGCAACCCGCAAACGTGTTTCATCGCCTTCACTGAATGCATACAGCGCGTCAAGATACGATGCTATGATCTTTGACTGACGCCCTTTCAAATGACGTACTTTATCGGCAAGGGGGGGGATCAAATCCGGACGACCGCCCAGAAGACAACTCTCGCCATACATAATCGGAATAATGGCATTCATTTTCGTCTTGAGAAAATCCTCGCAGACTTTGCGTGAATCCTCGAAGCGGTAATGGGAGAAATAATAACCGGCCAGCATAGGCGCTCCGGCATATTCGTTTAATTCAACGGATTCCTGAAGCAATTTCTCCATTTGTTCATCCGATTCCCGGTCACTTTGCTTCGAGAGGAATAACAGCAGGGTATTGATCTTCTCAAATCGAATCTGACTGTCCTTGATATCGGGAAGTGTGGCAATAATGCCCCGGATCTTTTCACGGTTGATTTCAGAAGCATTCAGCAAAAACTCTGCATAGCGGCCGGATTCGGTGTCGGAAAAGTACTTCGGGCGGCTTTTGATTCTGTCGTTATGGAAAGCTTTTCCGATTGAAACGTGCTCTGTATGCAACGCTGAGATCAAATACAGAGCACCCTCTTCCGGCGGCAGTTCAGGGTTCTCCATGACCTTCAAGTTGAGAAGGGAATAAATCGTGCCGAAATTTCTAGCCCGGAATGCGGCGTTCAGAAAATCATGGAAATAATCCTCGTTCAAAGGATTCAGACGCATCAAACGCTGCCGAAAAAAAGCCTCGTTGGTCCAATCACCGAAATGGTGATAGATCTGTGCCATAGCTTTAATGGCATCCTCATTGTTCGGATCATTGTTGATGACCTTAACAAAAAGCTCTCTTGCCGTTTCATAGTCACCAGCCTCAAACACGGCAACGGCACGTTTGTAGTTTTTGAACTTGCCGAGGTCCTTGAAAGCATAGAAGAAACTGCTGCCCAGACAAAGCAGGACAACGAACAAGAAACCGCAAAGGATCAGGATACGCTTCGGCGTCAGGCGTATTCCGCCAACCTTGATATAATGCGTATTCTTTTTCTTCCCGCCCTTTTCCTGATGTTCAAAAAGCATGGAAAAACGCGGATCGTTTCGATATTTGTCTTCAAGAGCCTCGCGGGAAAGACGTTCTTTGGTCTGCATGCCTTCTCCGGCTCCGCCCCCCCCGTTGTTTTCCTCCTCGTTTTGCTCCCCGTCGGGAACTCCCTCCTTCGGAATGGAACGAACAGAGTACCGGGACATCTCCCGGTACTCTTTGTCACCAGACGGATTCACTCCGTCGTTGTTTGTCCGTTCATTCTCTTCCGTCATGCCTGTTCAATCTGAATGGAACGCTGTCTGCGGTTTTTGTAAAGAAGGAAAAGCGAGCCGGCAGCCAGAGCAATAATCAGCGTCACAGCAGGCGCGGGCAGAGGCTCACCGACAACGATTTCAATCATGCCGTCAAACGGATCTTCCGAAAAATCAAGCTGATAGAAACTGTCAGCATTATAGCTGGCATAATAATTTGCTTCGGCCGCCGCCGTAAAATGCTTGACTGTAAGCGATTCGAAATTTTCGCCGTTTTCATTCGCATATCCGAGCTGGAATGTTTCATCTTTAGAGAAAGAACCAAGCGGAATGACCGAAACCTTCGCGGAAGTTTCTGCCGGGACAGCCTGGACATCAGCAATAGCATCCGACAGGGAAACAAATTCACCACTGCTCCGTTTGAAACCAAGTACTTTATTCTCCGGAGCACGCTGGGAAAGAGCAGACACCAAATCGACGTCTTTAGCAGCAGGAGAAACAGCAAGAAGCTTCAGAGTTTTTGACACATTGGAAGAGAATTTCATTTCATTCCCTTCAGAGATGAGGGAAACCGCCGGAGTCTGTGCGAACGAGGCAAAACCGAAGATCATCAGCAAACATGCAACGGCAGTCGTAACAAATGTTTTCTTCATTTTTTTCTCCTTGTTGGTTGCCGGATAGGCCAGGTCATAACACCCGTATCATCCGGATTCAGACAATTATGTCTGGAATGATTTATTTGTTTTCAGAAAAATCTCACATATAGAAAATAACTCTATTTTTCTTTTTTTCAAGTCTTTTATCTAGGAATTAATGAAAAAAAAACAAAAAAAAGATTCTCCGGCATGCATTAGAACGCCTGCCCAAGTTCATTCACAGAAAAATTCAAATCGCAGGAACACGGGGCCGTCATCTTCGGACGTGGATTCCCCATGCATCAGGAAAAGCTCGAACAGGCCGTCCGTCTTCGTAACGCTCATGTCGAACATGCCCGCGGATTCCAGGCGGATCGTGGTAAAAAGCGAGTTCCCGCGGCTTTCCGTATCGACCGAGACGCCCGGCACGTCCAGCGCAGTCAGGTCGCGCCGGATCGACTCCAGCATCCGCATGGCGTCGAGCGCCGGGTCGCCATGAAGGGGGATACGCCTCATCGTGCCGTCGTCCGTACCGAGGGAAAATGGGACCGGGATGCGTTCGTCTTCAGGAATACCGCCGAATTCAATGGGGACCAGCGCCGGATCAATGTCGATCGCATATTTCCGTTCGGCAGGCGAATTGGAAACGAGCCGCGCCCGGACGAAGTCGCCGACGCCGGGTTCCGCGTCAAGCGCACTCGCAGGACGTGCGGACGGACGCGCCGACTCGACCGAGGCAGTCTGCAATTGTCCGGCTCTCGTCCGGTTCACGTGCAGTTGATCCGACAGGAGATACACGAACAGCACGCTCAGGATGAACAGCGCGGCGACACGGAAGATCCATGCTGTGCGGGAATCGGAGAAGTCACGTTCGCGCGAGGCGGACAACGTGAGTCCTGAGGATTCCGCGCGGACATACGCCGAAATCCGGGCGTTCATCCCGGGATCCGGCTCGGTCGCGACGGCGCGCGACAGGACGCCGCGGATCGTTTCATAGTCCGCCAGACGCCGCACGCAGTCCGGGCACGAGCCGAGATGACCACGCACGGTTTCGCCCGGCTCAAGTTCGCCGTCGAAGATCGCCGATATCGTTTCCAAGTCCGGGCAACCGGGGGAAGTCGCCTGTTCGTTCATTTTTTCGCCTCAAAATGGGGGTTGCGTTTGATGAAGCTATTGTGCACCGCCGGCGGACGGGAGAATCCCGGCGGCGGCGAGGTAGTCGCGGAGCATTTCGCGGCCGCGGGACAACCTGGACTTCACGGTGCCGACCTTGCAGTCCAGTTTCTCCGCGATCTGCTCGTACGGCATATCGTTCACATGCCGCAGCAGCATGGTCTCGCGGAGGTTGTCCGGCAGTCTGTTCAATGCTCTCATGATGTTCGTTCCGATTTCGTTTTGTTCCAGGATCAGGTCCGGTTCCATCCGGCGGTCCGGCACGTCCTGTTCGTTGTCCGCCCCGGAGTCGCCGTCGGAATCGTCGCCCGCGGTCAGGCTTATGTTCAGGCCGTCTCCGCGCCGGTGGTTCCAATGGTACTTGTTCCGGGCCAGGTTCAGGACGATGCGGTGAAGCCAGGTCTCGAGACTCGATTCCCCGCGGAACGCGTGCAGCGCACGGTAAGCCCGCAGGAAAGTGTCCTGCACGACCTCCTCGGCGTCCTGGCGGGAGCCGAGCAGCGCGTAGGCCACTTTGTACAGCTTCGCGGAGTACATCCCGATCAGGACGTCGAACGCGGCGGAGTCGCCGTTTCGGAACGCCTTCAGGAGCGCTTCTTCACGAGTCTTTTGTTCCTGTTCCATCGCTGTCCTTATGTTCTACAGACAAACCGTTTGATGTTTTGTTCCGCGGATTCTGCATTCTTTCCGCATTTTTCGACGGGAGATGTCCGCGGGGGCTTATCTCCGCTTCAATTCCCGGCGGTACTTGCGGATCTTCTCCAGCACGTCGTCGCGCATCTTGAACGCGTCCTTCAGGAAGAAGTCGCGGATGTCCTCCGGGAACTTCTCGTATTCGCCGATCAGCTCGTTGAGGTCGGCGAGGAACCGCTTCGTGAGCGCGATCCGGAACGTAATGAGCTCGCCGTCCTCCAGGCGCAGCACATCCAGCGAACGCGCCATCAGTTTCCCGAGGAGCGTCATCGCCCGCATCATGGCGCGCGCGGCGGCCTGGTCCCTCTCCACTGCGAAATACTCGGTCAGGTCGATCGCCATCTTGGATGCCGCCGTGTACACGTCGCTGCCGTCGCGGTGCCGCGTGAAATCCTCCTCCGGCACATCGTCGTCGTAATCGTCGTCGTAGCCGTCGTCGGGCGCATCGAAATCGTCGTCCCATGTTGATCCGCGCCTGCGGATGCGTTTCGAGATGACTTTGTCCTCGTCCGGGAGGTCGATGTAGCGCGGGAGTTCGGCCAGGTAGTCATGCACCCGGTCATCGTCCTTGCGGATCTCCTTCTCCCATTCGAATTCGTCGCGGTAGTCGCCGTCGCGGAAAGGGTCGGTCATTCGTCCGCTCCGGATTTGATGCCCTTTTCGGCCTGTTTCCGGCGGGCGGCGGCAAGCTTTTCGTGTTCCGCGTCCAGCTTCGCCATGGCGTCGCAGCTCGGCACGTCGCCCCAGAGCTGTTCCAGCTGGTAGCGGTCGCGCGTGTCGTTCGTCATGATGTGGATCAGCAGGAATCCGTAGTCCACGATGATCCACTGGCTCTGCGGGGTGCCGTCGACCGTGATCGGGTGGATGCCGAACTCCTCGCGCACAACGCGCTGGATGCGTTCCGCGATGGCGCCGATGTGCGGTTCGGAGAGGCCGGTGCAGATCAGGTAATAGTCGCCGATCGCGCCGTCCTGCTTGGTCATATCGAGCCGGAGAATGTGTTCGGCCTTGTGATCGTAGGCTTCCTTTTCGCAGAGCTCGATCACGTCCGTCACTTTGAAGTTCATTTTCGGTTTTTTGGTTCCCTGTTCGTCGTTCATGTTGTGGTATCTCCGTTTTTCTGAGGATAAAGTTTGTGTTCTTCGATGTAGTTCAGCACGAGTTCCGGCAGCAGGTCCCGGCACGCGTCCGCGCCCTGTTCGGAAAGGCGCTGCCGTACAGCGGTCGAACTCGGGTCGAATTCCGGCGCACCGGTCAGGACGCTGTCGCAAAGCTTCGCAAAAAGCTCCGGCGGCCAGACCGACTTCAGCAGATCGAGGTCCGCTTCGTCGCCCGGCCTCGGATACGACAGAAACCGGTTCTCGCGCACGAGACGTTCCGCCTCGTACCACTGATGCAGATGGTTCAGCGAATCCGACCCGATCACCCACACGAAATGCTCCGCCGGATACCGTTTCTTCAGGATATCCAGCGTGTCGACCGTGTAGGACGGACCGGACCGTTCCGCCTCAAGCTCGCTCACGCTCATCCCCGGGTGTCCCGCGATTGCCGCGCGGAGCATCGCCGCACGGTCCGCAAAAGGCGCAGGCGCAAGTCCGGGCTTGTGGGGAGGATGAGGGGCGGGCAGAAAGACGATGCGGCTCACGCGGCCGGTTTTCAGCAGATAATCCGCAAGTCCGATGTGCCCGATATGAACGGGATCGAACGTGCCGCCGAAGACGGCTGTCAGGTTTTTTTCACTCATTCGGGTCTTTTTCGGGGTTCTTTTTGCGGAAATCTTTCATGCGCGCTTGCATTCGGGCAAACCCGCGCGTATTTTAAATGCACCCTTTAAACATAGCAGAATCTGTTAAAAAGACAAGCCGCAATCCGTTTTTTCATGAAAATCTCTTCCTTTTCCGGAGACATCCCCCGAACCCCGCTCTTCGCCGCCGCCGAAAAGGCCGCCGCCGTACTCCGCGCAGCCGGACACAAGGCGTATTTCGTGGGAGGAGCCGTCCGCGATCTTCTGCTCGGACATGCCCCGGACGACGTCGACGTCACCACGTCCGCGCGCCCGGAACAGATTCAGGCGCTGTTCGAGAAGGCGATCCCCATCGGCGCGGCGTTCGGCATCATCACGGTCGTGGTCGACGATATCCCGATCGAGGTCGCGACGTTCCGGGCGGAACGCGGCTACAGCGACGGACGCCGCCCCGACCATGTGGTCTACACGGACGACGAGGTCCTGGACGTCACCCGGCGCGATTTCACGGTCAACGGCCTGCTGTTCGACCCGGCGGAACGCACCGTGGTCGACTGCGTGGGCGGCCTCGGCGACCTCAGAACGGGCATCCTGCGCACCATCGGCGATCCTGTGGTCCGCTTCGGCGAAGACCACCTCCGCATTCTCCGCCTCGTCCGGTTCGCCGCCAAGCTTGGATTCGAAGTTGATCCAGCATCGAAACAGGCAGCCGCCGACGCGGCGGAAAAGCTCCGTCTGATCGCCGCCGAACGCGTCCGCGCCGAACTCGAAAAGATCCTGACCGGGCCGCGTCCCGCGGAAGGTTTCGAAATGCTTGCCGAACTCGGCATCCTGAAGGTCGTCCTGCCGGAAGTCGACGCCATGCGCGGCGTGGAGCAGCCGAAACAGTTCCACCCGGAAGGCGACGTCTTCGTTCACACCATGCTCCTGCTCCGCCACGCCGCCTGGCGCACGCCCGACCTCATGTGGGCCGCCCTGCTCCACGACGTCGGCAAGCCCGCCACGCAGACGTTCAAGGACGGCGTGCCGCATTTCTACGGGCACGAGGCGCTCGGTGCGGACATGGCCGCGGAAATTCTCGCGCGTTTGCGTTTTTCGTCCGCCTCGGCTGACGCGATCACAGCCGCCATCCGCCACCACATGCGGTTCGCGTCCGTCCACCTCATGAAAAAAGCGAAATGGATGCGGATCATCGCCGATCCGAATTTCCCGCTCGAACTCGAGCTGCACCGCCTCGACTGCATCGCGTGCCACGGCCTGCTCGACAACTACGTCCTCATGCTCGACCGCATGCGCGAGTACGCCAAACTCCCCGCGCCGCGCAAACCGTTCCTGAACGGCAACGACATCATCGCGCTCGGCTTGAAGCCCGGCGCCGTCTTCAGCCGCATCCTCAGCGAGGCCGAAGACTTCCGGCTCGAAGGCGAGCTCAAATCGCGGGAACAGTCGCTCGAATGGCTTCGCGCCCGGGTCGACCACCTCGACCTCTGACACAGGCAATCAAACCATAAAGAAATCCCCTTCGGACCATGATTCAGCCGGAGGGGATTATGCGTTTAAAACTGTTTTCCGTGCTCAGTGCACATACACCCGGAGCACCGTCCCGCGGAACAGCACACCGCGGTCGGGCTTCGCCGCCTTGAAGATGAGGTCGGGACCGAAATAGAACCCCGGCTGCGTCGGCTGGTTGTACGCCACGTTCTCCGTGGCGAGGCTGATGCGGTACACGGGGTCCTCCAGGAACGTGTGGAACCGGTACGCGGTCGGGATGGTCGACACATACAGCCGGAGATTGCGGTTGTCGTCGGTGCGCATGAGCACCTCCTCGCGCCAGTCGCCGAAGATATCGCCCTGGATGCACGGCGTGGACTTCGTGCCGTTGTTGGAGGAGCACCCCTCGAAACGCATCAGCGGCGCGCAGGTCCCCTGCGTGGCGTTGTATTTCGTGATCGTGTTGCCGTCGAGCAGTTCGCGGCACAGGTCGTCGTCCCACCACACGCCCATATTGATGGAGAGCCCGCGCGGATTGCCGCCCAGCGCTTCGCCCTTCACGGTCTGCGGCGGGATGCCGGACGCCCACATCTCGACGCCGGGGTTGGTCGGGTCGATGTCGGCGGCCATGCAGCGTCCGACGTCGGTGTTGTGGCGGACCTGGTGCAGGATCTTCCCGGTGGCGGCGTCGCGGAACGTCGCGCCATCGCGCTTGTTCTCGTGGCAGCACCACACCTGAAGCCCCGGCATATCCCAGGCGAACTGCATCAGGTGCATGGCGTCGCCGTGCCCGAGCCCGGTCGTGTACAGGCCCTTGCCGTTGTCGTCGATCGTGCAGGAACCGTACACGATCTCGTCCTTGCCGTCGCCGTCCACGTCGCCAACGCGCAGATTGTGGTTGCCCTGCCCCGCGTAGCCGCGGTTCTCCGGCTCGTTGGAGTCGAACACCCAGCGTTTCGTCAGGTGTTTGCCGTCCCAGTCGTACGCCGCGAGATAAGCCCGCGTGTAGTATCCGCGGCACATGATGACGCTCGGATGCTCGCCGTCCAGGTACCCGACCGCCGCCAGGAACCTGTCGCAGCGGTTGCCGTAGTTGTCGCCCCAGTCGCGCACGTTGCCGCGCGGCACGTCGTAGTCGACGGTCTCGAGCGCGGCCCCGTTCCTGCCGGAAAACACGGTCAGATATTCCGGTCCGGTCAGGATGCGGCCCTGCGGCGTACGGTAGTCCGCGTCCGCGTCGCCGATGACTTTGCCCGTGCCGTCGACCGTACCGTCGGCGGTCTTGCAGACGACCTCCGCGATGCCGTCGCAGTCGAGGTCGTAGACCATGAACTGCGTATAATGCGCCCCGGCACGGATGTTTTTTCCAAGGTCGATGCGCCACATCTTTTCCGCGCGGCCGAGCTTGTAGCAGTCCAGATACACGTTTCCTGTGTAGCCGTCGTGCGCGTTGTCGTGCGCATTCGAGGGGTCCCACTTCAGGATTATCTCGAACTCGCCGTCGCCGTCGACGTCGCCCACTGACGCGTCGTTCGGCGAATACGTGTACGCCTCGCCGTTCGGGGATTTCCCGTCCGCGGGCTTGTCCAGCGGGATGTTCACGTATCCGGCGGGGGCGTTTTCCGGCAGTTTGTACGAGGCGGAATCCTCCTCGATCTCCTTCCCGTCGGCGATCGGCTTCACTGTGTACACGCCGCCGCCTTTGTTCTTGTCGATGAAATACGTCGTCTCGCTGACCGGGTATTCATTGAGCTTTTTCCCGTCGCGGTACACGTTGAACGCAACATTCCTCGCGTCCTTCGAAAGGTAGCGCCACGTGACGAACACCTCGTCTGCATTCTGCCGGACCGCGATCACGCCGCGTCCGAGCTTTTCCATCTTGAGCTTGGAGAAATCGTACTTGGTCGGCGGATTGATGGGTTCCGGTTCGCGCTGGGCGAAAAGGCTCTGCGCGGGAAACGTCATGACCGCGGCAGCCGCGGCGGCAAACAAAAAGCGGTTCAACATTAATCTGTCTCCTTCGGATGGTTCATTTGGGGACGGTTTTCAGTTCGGGGAAATAGGTGCCGCGGAAATACGTGCCGGAACCGAAGAGGTCGGGTCCGAAGTAGAATCCGGGCTGCGTCGGCTGGTTGTAGCAGATGTTCTCCAACGCGAGGCTCATGCGGTAGATCGGTTCCTCCAGGAACGTATGGAACCGGTAGGTGGTCGGGATGGTCGAAACGTATAATCTGAGGTTGCGGTCGTCCGTGGTGCGCATCAGCACCTCCTCGCGCCAGTCGCCGAAGAGGTCGCCCTGGAGGCACGGCGTGGCCTTCGTGCCGTTGTTGGAGTCGCAGTTTTCGAACGTCATCATGGTAACGAACGCGCCGCTGTCGTAGTCGTACTTGGAGACGCGGTTCTTGTCGAGCAGTTCGCGGCACAGGTCGCCGTCCCACCACACCGCCATGTTCACGGAGATCCCGCGCGGATTCGCCGCCACGGTCTCGCCATTCACGCTCTGCATGCCGATGCCGGACCACGCCCACATTTCGAGGCCGGGATTCACGGAATCCACGTCCGCCGCCATGCAGCGCCCGACGTCATTATTGTTCTTGATCTGGAAGATGATCTTGCCCGTGGCGGCGTCGCGGAGCGTCACGCCGTCGCGGCGGTTCTCGTGGCAGCACCACACCTGAAGCCCCGGCATATCCATCGCGAACTGGGTCATCTGCATGGCGTCGCCGTGTCCGAGCCCGGTCGTGTAGAGCCCGGTCCCGTCGTCGTCGATCGTGCAGGAGCCATACACGATCTCGTCCCTGCCGTCGCCGTCCACGTCGCCCACGCGCAGGTTATGGTTGCCCTGCCCCTCGTAGCCTTTCCAGCGCGGATCTTTCGCGGTGTCGAAATTCCACCTCATTTTCAGGTCTTTGCCGTCCCAGTCGTAACAAGCCAGTGCGGCGCGCGTGTAGTATCCACGGCACATCACCACGCTCGGGTGTTCGCCGTCGAAGAATCCCATCGCAGCCAGATAACGGTCGCTGCGGTTCGCGTAGTTGTCGCCCCACTCCATGCCGTCGCCGCGCGGCGGCTCGTAGTCGACGGTCTTCAGCGCGGCACCGTCCTTGCAGGAGAACACGGTCAAATACTCCGGGCCGCTCATGATGCGGCCGCGGTTGTGCGTCCCGGCGGGATTCGCCCCGGTCTTGCGGAAATCGACCTCGGGGAGCTGGACCATGTCGCTGCCCTTCTCGCGCCAGTCGGCGTCCGGGTCGCCGATGACCTTGCCCGTGCCGTCGACCGTGCCGTCTGCGGTCTTCGCCACGAGCTCGGAGATGCCGTCGCCGTCGAAATCGTACACGACGAACTGCGTGTAATGCGCCCCGGCGCGGATGTTTTTGCCCATGTCGATGCGCCACAGTTTCGTGCCGTCGAGCTTGTAGCAGTCGAAATAAACGTTGCCGGTATAGCCGTCGTGTGCGTTGTCGTGCGCGTTCGAGGGGTCCCATTTCAGGATGATCTCGAACTCGCCGTCGCCGTCCGCGTCGCCCACCGACGCATCGTTCGGGGAATACGTGTACTTCTCGCCGGACGGGGTCACGCCGTCGGCGGGCTTGTCGAGCGCGATATTGATGTAGCCCTCCGGCGCTTTGTCCGGCAGGGTGAACGATGCGCTCTTTTCATCCTTCTCACGGCCGTTTACGACCGGCTTCACGCTGTACGTGCCGCCGCCCTTGTGCGAATCAATAAAAAAGGTGGTCAGGCTCACGGGCGTGGGATTGATGCGCTGGCCGTCGCGGTACACGTTGAACGCGACATCGGCGGGATCGGACGAAAGATACCGCCACGTGACGAACACTTCATCCTTGTTCCGGCGGACCGCGATCAGGCCGCGTCCGAGCTTTTCCATTTTCAGCTTCGAGAAATCGTATTTCCCCTGCGAAGCAGGCAGGACTACGGCATTTTCCGGGATGGCGGAGGCGGCATTTTGAGTGCGGGAGGAATCGCAGGAGGCAAGTCCGGCGAGCGGCAGGACGGCAAGCAGAAACAGTCGGTTCAGTTTCATATCAGAGATCCGTTTTGGCTGAAAAAGATACACGTTTCAATGCGGACGGGGCAAATATAGCATGATTTCTGCGGAATGTCAAGGTTTTTTTGGCGTTTTCTTTGCCTTTCCGGATTGATTTCCGCTGTTCCCGCTGTATGTTATTATAGTGTATTTACCCGGAGATCATCCATGCCTTTGCTCGACGTCAAAAACCTTTCCGTTCAGTTCCGCTCCGACGGCAAGCTTCTGCCCACCGTCACGGACGTCTCGTTCACGCTCGAACGCGGCGAAATGCTCGCGCTGGTCGGCGAAAGCGGCTGCGGCAAAAGCGTGACCTGCATGTCGCTCGCGCGCCTGCTCCCGGAACCCCCTGTCATGCTCTCCGGCGAAGTCCTGCTCGACCGCGGCCCGGCGCTCGGCGGCGCGGCGGACGTGCTTCAGCTCAACGAACGCAGTCTGCGCCAGGTGCGCGGCGGCTGCATCTCCTATATCTTTCAGGAACCGTCCGTATCGCTGAACCCGGTGTTCCGCGTGGGCGACCAGATCGCCGAGGCGGTCAAACTTCACCGCAAGGACGTTTCCGACCCGTTCGCCGAGGCAGTGGAGCTCCTGCGCCAGGTCGGCATCCCGGACCCCGCCAACCGCGCGAAACAGTATCCGCACGAGATGTCCGGCGGCATGCAGCAGCGCGTGATGATCGCCATGGCGCTCGGATGCGCCCCAAGCATCCTGGTGGCGGACGAACCCACCACGGCGCTGGACGTGACGATCCAGGCGCAGATACTTGATCTGCTCCTCTCGCTCAAGAAGGACCGCGGCATGGCCGTGATCCTCGTCACGCACAACCTCGGCATCGTGGCCGAACTCGCCGACCGCGTCGCCGTCATGTACGCCGGACGCATCATCGAGACCGCGCCCGTCGCCGAGCTCATCGCGCATCCGAAGCACCCGTACACCTCCGCGCTCATCCGCGCCGTCCCCGTGCTCGGCGGCGAACACAACCGCCTGAACACCATTCGCGGCACCGTCCCATCCCCCGACAAGTTCGGGCCGGGCTGCCGGTTCTGCGACCGCTGCGAACACGCCGACTCGCTCACAGCCGAACAGCGCCGCCGCTGTCAGGAGGAGCCGCCTGTTCTCCGCGAGCTCGTCCCCGGACACGCCTGCGCCTGCCATTATCCACCCTGCATGACGGGGAAGGAGGCCTGACGTGCCCTCCGCATCCGTTCCGGCCGCGAAAAAAGACAGCCCCGCCGGCGACATGTCCCCGTTCATCATCTTCATGGCGTTCGTGATCCTCACGACCGTCATCATCATGTCCATCTACAGGATCAATTCCGAGGAGGACGAATCCTCCGCCCCGGAAAGCTCCGGCTTCACCATCGCCCTGAACGCCCGCGAACCGGTCGTCTTCTCCGACGATTTCCTGTTCCCGGGGTTCTACCCCGTCTCCCGCGAGACCGCGCAGTCCTCGCGCCCCAGCATCCAGCAGGACATCGTCGAGGCGCGCCGCCTGCTGAACGACGGCGAATACGAACGCGCCGAGGACCTGCTCCGCACGCTGTTCCTCTTCTACCCGGACGATTTCGAGGTCACTTATCTGCTGTCGGACATCCTGCACGCCTCCGGACGCGACAACGAGGCGGACTACTACGACGAACGCATGTACTTCCTGCTGCCGTCGCCCATGCCCGAAAGCATCCCGTCCGGTACGGCGCCTGCCCCGGAAACGGAGAAACGGACCGCGTCATGAGCAAGATCAGACAGCTGAGCGACGAGGTCTGCAACAAGATCGCGGCGGGCGAGGTCGTGGAACGCCCCGCGTCCATCGTGAAGGAGCTCGTGGAAAACTCGCTCGACGCGGGCGCACGGAAGATCACCGTCACGATCGAGGACGGCGGACGGCGCTCCATCTCGGTCGCCGACGACGGCGAGGGCATGGACGCCGACGACGCCCTGCTCTGCCTCGATCCGCATTCCACCAGCAAAATCTCCTCCGAGGCCGACATCTTCGACATCGCGTCCTTCGGATTCCGCGGCGAGGCCATCCCCAGCATCGCCGCCGTCACGCGCCTGACCATCCGCACGCGCCGCCGCGAAACGCCCGAGGGCGTCGAGGTCTTCATCGCGGGCGGAAAAGCCGTCTCGGAGAAGCCCGCCGGATGCCCGCCCGGCACCGAAGTCTGCGCTCGCGATCTCTTTTTCAACGTCCCGGCGCGCAAGAACTTCCTCCGCACCGTCGCGACCGAGGAACGCCACATCGTCGAAATCCTTTCGAACATCGCCCTCGCGCACCACGATGTCGCGTTCATCCTGAAGGCCGATGGACGAATTCTGCTCTCCACGCCGTCCGCGCCCTCCATCCTCCCGCGCATCAGCGAGTTCTTCGGACGCGAATATGCAGGCGCGCTGCTGCCGTTCTCGCGCACCGAACGCGGCATTACCGTGAACGGCTTCATCGCGCGGCGCGGATTCACGCGCAATTCCCGCGCCGAACAGCGCATTTTCGTGAACGCCCGCCCGGTCGAGTCCGCCCCCGTCTACCGCGCTATCAAGGAAGCCTGCGGTCCCATGCTCGAACGCGGCCGTTTCCAGCCCGCGCTGATCTACCTCTCCATGCCGCCGGGGTCCGTCGACGTGAACGTCCATCCGACCAAACGCGAGGTACGGTTCCGCAACGAATTCGACGTGATCGCCGCGGTCCGCACCGCAGTATCCGCCGCGCTCCGCACCAACGACGCCGTGATCCCGGTCACGGCGGAGGGCGTGAACGACCCGGCGGAAACCGCCTCGCGCCTCTTCCCCGATTTTTCGCCGGATATGCAGGCGCAGGACGGGCCATTTGAACGACCGGAAATCAACAAGTCTTCCGTCGAAGATGCCCCGGTCCCCGCGTCCGGCATCGTCACAAGCGTCGATTCTCTGCTCGAATCCGCCCGCGTTGGATACCGTGTCCTCGGCCCCATGCTCCATGCGCCGTTCGGGAACGCACAGCCGCCACAAAACACAAGCTGCGCCTCCGAACCTCAATCGGAAGACGCCGAACTGCCGATCCCGCCGGAACAGCTGCGGGATCCGTCCGAAAACGAGCTGCGTCCCGATTTCCGCCTCGTGGCGGAGGACGCCCCCGCGACCGATTTCGGCGGCACCGGCCTGCGCCTGCTCGGCGTGCTGGAAAACTCCTACATCGTGGCGGCGATCCCCGGCGGTCTCGTCCTGATCGACCAGCACGCGGCGCACGAACGCGTCCTCTTCGAACGCATTCTGAACGGCATCGACGGCACGCTCTCGCAGAAACTCCTGATGCCGATCACCATCGAGCTCTCGCCCGCCGATATGGCGTACGTCGCCCGCAACCTGCACGAGTTCGAGAACATCGGGTTCGAGATCGAACCGTTCGGACGCAACACGGTCAAGCTGAACTCGATCCCCGCCGCAATCAAACAGGAGAACGTCGGCGGATTCTTCCACGACATGCTCGCGCGCATCGGCGAGATCGGCGCGGGACAGCGCCTCGCCACCGACACCCTCGCCCGCGCCGCGTGCAAGGCCGCCGTCAAGGCCCACGACCGCCTGTCCCTCCAGGAGGCCGCCGCGCTCATCGAACAGATGTCCCACTGCGCCCTGCCCTATTCCTGTCCGCACGGACGCCCCACCATGCTCAACATCTCCATCTCCGAAATCGAACGCCGATTCGGACGGAAATAAACGAAGGCATTACAACAAAGGAGCACGTATCATGCCTGCAAGAAAGACCGCGAGAAAAAACACGAAAACTCCCGCCGTCCTCCCGAAAACCAGACGAATCAAAGCCGCCGCGGACGTCTCCGGCGCGGGGTTCCGCCTCGCCGACCCCATGTGGAACGCCCACGAAATCCTCGCCGCGCTCGAGATGTACGCGTCGTTCGGCGTCGGGGCCGTCGTTTTCCCCGAACTCTGCGTCACAGGCGCGTCCTGCGGCGACCTCTTCCGCCAGAACATCCTCCTCGACGCCGCACAGAAGGCCGTCAAGTTCCTGCTGAAGGAGACCGCCAAACTCCCCGTCACGTTCGTCGTCGGCATCCCGGAACGCGCCAAATCCGGAGTCCTGTACGCCGTCACGATCTGCATCCGCGCCGGAAAGATCATCGCGCGCAACAAAAAGCCGCTCGACGCCCCCGCCACCGTCTTCGCCCCGGTCGAGCTCGTCTCCACGCGTCGCAAACGCAACCCCGAACGCCTCATCCTCTGCCCGTCCGCGGTCCCGTCCGCCCTCATGACGCCCTCGGATTTTCGTTCGTTCGCGCTCGCGGCGGCGAAGGAGCACCAGGCGGATTTCATTCTCGCCGCGCCGAAATCCGGCGAATCCGTGACCGACGGCTTCTACGGGATGCCTGTCTGCTGCAACGTTATGGTCAGAAACGGCGAATCCGTGCTCGCCGACCTCTCCGATCCGTGTCCCTCGCTGGAGTTCGATGCGGAGTTCGAACCCGCGCAGAAGCAGTATCTCCTGTCTTTTGAAGAAGACCCGAAGCGCCTCGCCGCGCTCGGACGCGACCCCCTGCCCTTCCTGCCGAAGGACCGCGCGGGCACGATCTGGATCGCCGCCGCGCTCGAATCCGCCCTGGCGCACCGCATGACGACCGCGCACGCGGACAAGCTCGTGATCGGCGTTTCCGGCGGCCTCGACTCCACTCTGGCGCTCCTCGTGGCGCACGAGGCGGCCGCCGCGCTCAATCTCCCCGCCAGCTCGGTCATCGCGGTATCCATGCCCGGATTCGGTACCACGAAACGCACGAAAAGCAACGCCGCGAGCCTCGCCGAACTCCTCGGCTGCGACTGCCGCACCGTCGACATCCGCCCCGCCTGCCTCCAGCATTTCGCCGACATCGGGCACGATCCGGAGGTCGCCGACGTGGTGTTCGAGAACGCCCAGGCGCGCGAACGCACCCAGATCCTCATGGACATCGCGAACGGCTCGAACGCTTTGGTCGTCGGCACGGGCGACCTCTCGGAGATCGCGCTCGGCTGGTGTACCTACAACGGCGACCATATGAGCATGTACGCGGTCAATTCCGGCGTCCCGAAAACGCTTGTCCGCCACCTCGTCGCGTTCTACGCGGGCGAACACGGCGGAAAGATCGCGCCCGTGCTGAAGGACATCCTCGACACGCCCGTCTCGCCTGAGCTCGTCCCCGCCTCCAAATCCGGCGAGTCCGGCCACAAGACCGAACAGATCCTCGGCGCATACGAACTGCACGATTTCTATCTCTTCCACCTCGTGCGCCTCAACGAAGCGCCCCGAGTGATTCTCCGCAAGGCGAAGAAGGTCTTCGCCGGGAAATATGCCCCGGAGGAAATCCGCCGCACGCTCGAACTCTTCCTCCGCAGGTTCTTCTCCCAGCAGTTCAAGCGCTCGTGTTCGCCCGACGGCCCCGCGGTCTCCCCGCTCTCGCTCTCGCCGCGCGCGGGCTGGCGCGTGCCGTCCGACGCCTCCCCGGCGCTCTGGCTCGACGACCTGAAGTAACCGGAAAACGAACAGCAATAAAAACACGGACATGCAATCCTCATCCTACAGCATCCTGACCTTTTTTCAGGACCTCTTCACGGACGCCCCCGGCATCGCGATCTTCGATCCGGTCATCTTCTCGGAGGCGCTCCGCGAGTATCCGGTCTTTTATGCTTTCGTCGCGTTCTGGTTCGGGTGCTGTATCGGATCGTTCCTGAACGTCTGCATCTACCGTCTGCCGCTCGGCATGAGTCTGGTTTCGCCGCCCTCGCACTGCACGGTCTGCAACCACAAGATATCCGTGTGGGAAAACATCCCGATCTTCAGTTACCTGTGCCTGCGCGGGAAATGCCGCTGGTGCGGTGCGCCGATCTCGCCGCGCTACCTGATCGGAGAAATGCTCGTCGGGCTCATGTACATGGCGTCGTTCGTGTACGTCCTGCGCTTCCATCTCCCTCTGCCGACCATGTTCATCTACTTCCTGACGGTCTCCGTGGCGTATCCGGCGGCGCTGATCGACATGAAGGTGCGCCTGATCCCGAACGAGCTCACGTATTCGCTGCTGGTCCTCGCGCCGCTGTACCACCTGGTCCACGGCGTCGGCTTGTATCCGCATCTGCTCGACTGGCGCGGATTCCTGATCTCGGTCGTGACCGCCGGGCTCTTCGGCACGCTCCTGACGCTCTTCGCGTGGCTCGGCGAAAAGGCGCTGAAACGCGAGGCGTTCGGTCTGGGCGACGTGAAGCTGATCGCCGGACTGGCCGCCGCGCTCGGCGCGCTCCCCGCGCTCTGGATCATGCTCGCGGGCTCCCTGATCGCCGTCGTCTTCATGCCGGTCTACACGCTCAAGCACCCGAAATTCCGCCGCCGCGGATTCGCGTTCGGGCCGTTCCTCGCCGTCGGCCTCGGCCTCTGGCTCCTCTTCGGAATCCCGTTCACGGACGCGGTGCTCTATCCCGATATGGAGCTCGACATCTCCGCGATCTCGTTCGTCAACGACCACGGTGTGAACCACTACGACCGCTACCGCGAACACGTCATCGAGGCGCTGGAGGAAGAGGAGGAACGCCGCATCCGCGAGCTTGAAGAAAAGGAACAGGCGGAGGAAGAACAGGAACGCGAGGAAACGGAAAGACTTCAGCAGGAAGCCGAAGATTCCGGGATCGAATCCTGAATCGCGCCGATCCCGTAAAACAAATTTCCGCCTTTTTGCTTGACTTTCTTTTCCCTTACGATATATTAACAAATTGTACGGAGCTTTGACCGCTCCTTTTCTATATTCAAGTTTGAGGCTTTTATCGTGAACCGTTATCTCTGGCTGTATGCCGCGGCCTTCGCGGCGTCGTTTCTGATTTCGCTGGCGGCCGTGCCGTTCTGCCGGGTCCTTGCGCGCCGCACGGGGATCATGGACGTGCCGAAATCCGAGGGGCACAAGCTGCACGGGAAGGCGACACCTCTGCTGGGCGGCGTGGCGATCCTGATCGCATGGCTGGCTCCGGTCCTGGCGGGCGCGCTCGCACTTCTCGCCGTGCCGGGACGGTTCCCGGAGGAGATCGTCGGAGGATTCCGCAACATCTCACACGAGCTCGCTATGATCTGCGTCTGCGCGGCCGCGGCGGTCGTCCTCGGCGTGATCGACGACAAGCACGCCATGCGCGCCTCGTTCAAGTTCGCCGGGCAGTTCATCATCGCGTTCGCCATGGTCTTTTTCGGCGGACTGCACATCACGGCCTTCATCTCCTCGCCGTTCCTCACGGTCCCGATCTCCGTCTTCTGGATCGTCTTCATCATGAACGCCATGAACTTCTTCGACAACATGGACGGGCTGTCCGTCGGCACGGCGGCGATCGCGTTCCTCTTCTTCGCTGTCGCGGCATGGAACGGCGGGCAGTTCTTCGTGGCGGCGCTCTCGGCGTGTTCGGCGGGCGCCTGCTGCGGCTTCTGGCTCTTCAACAAGGCCCCGGCGTCAATCTTCATGGGGGACGCAGGCAGCCATCTTGTCGGGTTCCTGCTGGCGGTCGTCAGCGCCCGCGTGACCTACTACAATCCCGAGGTAGCTGCGGGGAAATACGCCATCCTGATCCCGTTCTTCATCCTCGCCGTCCCGATCTTCGACGCCTTCGCGGTCGTGCTCATCCGATTGCACAACCACAAGCCGTTCTACATCGGCGACCACAACCACATCTCGCACCGGTTCGTGCGAATGGGCCTCACCCGTCCGCAGGCCGTCCGGATCATCCACCTGCTGTCCGTCGTGGCCGGGCTGGGCGCGATCCCCCTGCTCTGGGGCGACGCCCGCACGTGTTTCGTGCTGCTGGCGCAGGGCGCGGTGATCCTTCTGATCCTGACATTGCTGCAATTTCAAACGATACCCAAACAAAACGACAACCAGGAGACAACCCACCATGAACAATCCTGAAAACGTCAGCGAGACCAGCATGAAGTTCCGCCGCATCGGCGGCTCCTCCCAGCTCGTCATCGAATCCGCGAACGACTTCCGCAACGCCTACGAGCTCGATCCGGCGCACTGGACGCTCACCAGCATCCCGGCCAAAAACCTGCTCTGCCCCGCCGAATTCCTTGCCCTGATCCCGCAGGACGCCTCCGGCCGCATCCACGTGAAGGACGTCCGCAACCTCCTGAAGTGGGTCATCTCCGCCGTCGCCGACCTCTCCGACTTCATCACCGCCGCCCCCGCGCTCCGCCTCGCCGCGCTGAATACTGAAGACGCTGACGGGCTCCGCGCGAAGGAGACCGCCCAGCTCGCGCTGAAGCGCATCGGCGCGAAAACGGATTCGGAAATCACCATCGAACAGATCAACGAGTTCAAGGCGCTCGTTTCCAACGCGCTCCAGAACGGCGACGGCATCATCCCGCCTGGCCCGGTCGAGGATGAAATCACCGCCGAATGCATCAAGTTCGCCATGGCCGCCGTCGGCTCGCAGAAGGATATTTCCGGCGCGGACGGCATCGGCGCCTCCGAACTCGATATCTTCGAAGGAATGCTGAACGGATTCCTCGCATGGACCGACGAGGGAATCGCCCGCAAGGATGCGCTCTTCCCCTACGCGGACGCCACCGCCGGGCTCTGGGGCGCGTACCAGGCCGTCGCCGCCGACGTCGACGATTATTTCGAGAGCTGCCACGCGCTCGTTTTCGCCGGATCGCACGACTCCGGCTCCCGCGTCCCGACCAACACCTTCGACCCGAACGATTCCTCCTCCGTCGAAGACTTCTTCAAGAAGGCTCCGCTCGCGCCCGCCGATCCGGCGTGCATCCTGCACCTGAACGAACGCGTGAACCCGAACCGCGCTGGCGCTCTGACCGCGTTCTTCGAGGCGTTCCGCGCCGCGGTCCCCGGCGACGCCGCCTCCATTTCCGAATCCGAATGGACCGCGTTCAAAGCCGCCATCGCGCCCTACGGCGACTGGACCGGCCGCAAGAACACCGACAAGCTCGACGGCCTCGACCTCGAACGCCTCCGCGCGGTCGCCGCGTCCAAGGCGTTCGAAAACATCCGCGCCATGATCAACGAGGACGCCGTGGTCTCGAACAACGTGACCTGCTGCGACCTCGTCCGCAAGGTCATCATCTGCCAGACCAACCTCCGCGAGTTCCTGAACAACTTCATCAACATGGAGGCGCTGTTCTCCCCCGAAAAACGCTCCTTCATCCTCGCGGGCAAGCTCGTCATGAACGGCTTCAACTTCCACATGTGCATGATCGTCCACGACGTCGCCGCGCACAAGAAGATCGCCGCCACCAGCAACGTCTGCGTGATGTACATCAACGCCACCACCGGCACCGCCCCCGCCGTCAAGTCCATGACGCTCGCCGTCGCGGTCACCGCCGGCACCATGCGGCGCCTCTTCATCGGCAAGTCCGGCGTCTTCTACACCCCGGACGGGCTCATCTGGGACGCCGTCATCACCGACCTCATCCAGCAGCCGGTCTCCCTGAAGGAAGCCATCCTCATGCCGTTCTACCGCATCGGCGACATCATCCAGACCCAGGCCGAAAAGCACTTCGCCGCCAAGACCAACGCGCTCGAGGCCGACGTCACGAAGAATGTCGACGCCAAGCTCGCGGGCGGCGACCAGCCCAAAAAAGAAGGCGGGATCAACATGCCCATGCTCATCATGGGCGGCGGCGTCGGCATCGCCGCGTTGGGCAGCAGCTTCGCCTTCATGGCGAAGAGCCTCCAGGGCGTCTCCGTCTGGCGCATCCTCGCCGTCCTCCTCGGCATCTTCATCATCATCTGCGCGCCGTTCGTGATCCTCTCGCTCCTGAAGCTCTTCCGCCGCAGCCTCACCCGCTTCCTCGAAGCCAACGGCTGCGCACTGAACCGCGAAATGCGCCTCACCCTCGCGCTCGGCCGCATCTTCACCTACGTCCCGCGCATCCCCGGCAAGTTCTCGCTCTACGCCATGAACACCGCCTCCGCGGGCGACGATCCCGACGCGGTCAAATCCCCCATCCTGAACATTGTCTACAGGCTCCTGATCGTCGTCCTGATCATCCAGGTCATCCTGCTCGTCGTCTTCAAGTTCCTCCTCAACTGACCCTCTGGCAAAGCATAATGCCATGGAGGCGGCGTATCCCCTGTTTCGGGGCATGCCGCCTCCGTTTTTCTGTCCGGAACCGTTTGAAAAATGTAACTTTCTAAATGATAGCTGAAAAAAGCCGGGAAAAAACGGTTTTAATCGCGATTCCGCCTTGTTTTTTTACTGGAAGAATGTTATATTATCTTCAACTCGCGCGTGCAAGCCTGTTTTTCGAACGGGACAGCCGCGCCGGACTTCTGAAATCAACCTCAAACATACCACATAAACACCAAACAACATAAGGTTTTTTCACCATGGCACAAAACATCGATCCCAAACAGGTTCTCGACCATTTCCTGAAAGTCCTGACGAAGCAGTTCGCCTGCTTCGACGGCAGAATGAGCAAGATGGACTACATGCTGTTCATGATTCCGGCGCTCGTCCTGAAATATCTTCTGGTGTTCATCTGCATCGGCCTTGTGCTCCTGATCCCGATCTTCGGCGCCACCGCACGCAGGTTCCACGACCTCGGCATCACCGGCTGGGCCTCCGCGCTCATGCTCGTCCCCGTCGTCGACATCCTCGTCCTGGTTTATCTCTGTATGCAGGACGGCCAGGCGGAAGCCAACCAGTTCGGCGAAGTCCCCGCCTCAACGTTCGGCTCTTCCACTCCCGCCGAATAAGCATCCGTTCGATTTGATCCGCGCCCGTTTCGGGTGCGATATGCTCCGCGCCGGCTTTTCTCCGAAGCTGGCGCGTTTTTTTCTTTCCGGATACGCCGTTTCCCGCTTGTTATTTCCGGTTCCGCGTGTATATTATCCGCAAAGGGCGTTCCGGCAGACGGACGCCAACGCTCAAACCGCACGAAAGGACATCAACCATGAACGACTCCAAACGCATTTCCCTGCTCGGCGTCATCGTCGAGGACAACGCCGCTTCCGACCAGATCAACAAGATCCTCCACGCCTACAGCGAGTTCATCGTCGGCCGCATGGGCATCCCGTACCATTCCCGCGGCGTGAGCATCATCAGCATCGTGCTGGACGCATCACCGGAAACCGCTTCCGCGCTCGCCGCCGAACTCGGCAAGATCGCCGGCGTCTCCTGCAACATCGTTTCCGCGAAAAACTGATTTTCGCCTCATAATCTCGTCGCGCGCCCGGTCTTTTTCCGAGGCGCGGCGGGGTGTAAAAAACAGAGCCCCCTGCCCCATGCAAATCTTCCGCACGAACCTGACGCCGGGGATGATCGTGCTTCTGGTCATTCTCGCGATCCTTTTCGCGGCGATCATAATCCCGCTTCTGCTGATCGCGGGGTTCGTCTGGCTCGTCATCAACGCCGTCACGGGCAGTTCTCCGCTTGAACTCTATCTCCGCCGCAAGACGCGCCGCCATCCGTCGTTTGATCGGGACGACTTCGGACAGGACGATATCCGCGAGACCGCAGCGTCCAGCGACGATACGATCGAATGCGAGATCATCAGCGCCCGCACGTTCGATGAAAACGGGCAGGAGATCCGCTGATCCCCCTGCCCTGCCGTCCGCCTGTCCGATTCTTTTTTCCGACTTTTTTTTGTTCGGCATTTGCTTTTTCATGGTTTAGGTTCTATAGTATCGCCATATTCTGTAAAACCTCACTTTCATCGAAGGAATCACCGCCATGAAAGCATCCTCCGTCCGCCGCATTCTCGTCCTCGCCGCAGTCATGCTCTGCACCGTCCTCTCCGCTCAGTCCAACCGCCGTACGCCATCGGTCGTCGTACTCGACCCGGCCAAGGGTTCGCCGTTCAACGACGGCGTGTTCGAGGGCTGGGGCACATCGCTTTGCTGGTGGGCGAACCGCGTCGGCTACAGCGACAAGCTCACGGACCTCGCCGTAGACGCGTTTTTCGACCAGACGAAGGGGCTAAAACTCAACATCGTGCGCTACAACATCGGCGGCGGCGACGATCCTTCGCACCGCCACATCACGCGTTCCGACTCGAACATGCCCGGATTCGCGCAGCCCGTCCGCAATGAAAACGGCGCGTTCGAGGTCGACGACGACGGCATCGTGATCTATCAGTACGACTGGGACCGCGACAAAAACCAGATGAACGTGCTCACGAAGCTCCTCAAGCGCAACCCCGACGCGCTCGTCGAAGTCTTCTCCAACTCCCCGCCGTACTTCATGACCTGGAGCGGATGTTCCAGCGGCGGCGTGGGAGAACACAGAGGAAACAACCTCAGGCCGGAATACATTCCCGTTTTCGCCGAGTTTCTCGCCGACGTCGTGAAGCACATGCGCGAAGACCTCCACATGAAGCTGAACAGCATCGACCCGTTCAACGAACCCTCATCCAATATCTGGGGCGCATACAGCAACAAGCAGGAAGGGTGCAACATCGGAGACAACAATGTCAAGAGCAGCGTCATCGTCGAACTTGACAAGGCGCTCCGCAGCCGCAATGTACGCGACGGCATCCTCCTCGCCGTCGCCGACGAGACCTCCATCGACCTCGCCATCGACACCTTCAAGGCGCTGTCCCCCGAGGCGAAAAAAGTTTCGGATCGCATTAACACCCACACCTACGGAGGCAGCCGCCGCGCCGAACTCCAGGCATTCGCAAAAGAACAGAAGAAGCATCTCTGGATGAGCGAGGTCGACGGCATCGGCACGCTCGGCGGACAGGCGGCGGGCGACATGGGCAGCCCGCTCTGGCTCGCATCGCGTATTATCACCGACGTAAACGGCATGATGCCTTCCGCCTGGGTCATCTGGCTCGTCGTCGACCGCCACCGTTCCGATTTCAACAATATGGAACGCAACAACACCTCTCTCAAGGGAGCATACTGGGGAACCGGAATCTGCGACCACATCGAAGAAAAACTCCTCCTCGGCAAGCGCTACTACGCGTTCGGCCAGTTCACGCGCTACATCCGCCCCGGCGACCGCATCATCGCCTCCTCGCCGTCCACCCTCGCCGCATACAACCGCGAATCCGGCAAGATCGTGGTCGTGGCTGTGAACAGCGCCGCGAACGAACGCCCCATGACGTTCGACCTCGCCGCGTTCCCAAGCATCCCCGCCGCATCCGCGAAGGTCATCCGCACCAGCGGACAGGTGAACGAGGGCGAGAACTGGAACGAAGACATCCCGGCGGTCCCGGTCCGCGACAAAAAGCTCGCCGTCCAGCTCGCTCCCTTCTCCATCACCACGTTCGTGATCGAAAAGCCCCGCTGACCACCCTGCCCTCCGAACGGCACCATTCCGACGAATCGACCGAGCCCGATCAATTCGTCGGGAGAAGGTTCATGTTTGCAAAAAACTGCCTCATCACCACCCACGCCATGTGCGTTTTATGCTGAATCTTTGCCTATTCTCTGGGGAACAAGGCGGGGTTCGCACCAGTCTGGCAGGAGAAAACCGTTTTTTATTAAAAACAAAAAAAATGATTTGTTTTTCTTTTAGAACGGATGTATATTGGGAATTGGAATCGGATTATATCCTTCGGGAATCCGGTTTCGTGCTCATTTCATCGGTTGTTTCAGCAAAAGTACATGTAAACCGACCAAGTTTCCAAAAAGCCTTTTGTCCTGAGAATGAAATTGACTAGCAAGGACCACGGTGTCTTCATGTCTTACTGGGCGTTTCTCTTACGTCTCAGGACAGGTTCTTGGTCGGACTTACATGTACGCGTACGGGGATTCGTCCGGCTTTTTTGTGCCTCTTCGACGGTTTCTGACAAAAAGTCATAGTGATTTCTCTTGGTTGATCTCTGGGAGTTGGTAGATTTTGAGTTTGAGGTATTCCCTGTCTCGGAAGCCGTAAGCCTGACGGATGAGCCAACGGATTTTGTTGTTGAAGCCCTCCGTACCGGCCGTTGCTGAAGTGTCCGAACGGCCGATAGCCGGTGATTCCGTCCAACCTGTCGCGGATGACTGTGCAATACGAGTTCGAAACAGTGACATTGTTTGTGGCGATGGTGGATTGTCTTGGTCTTTTGCAAAAACGCACGTGTAACAAAGCGGATGCCTCCCCTTGTGATTGAAACGGAGCAAACGGGGCGTTTCGATCCATGACCTAGAATTATTTAGAAAATAAGTAGAAAAAACATTTGACTTAACGCTTTTGCGGAGTATATTGTTATAATAAATCGGCAATCGGCGACTGTTCTCCCCTCCGAAACGCATCGGACGGGGGTCCCGTTTCGAACTTTCCGCCGGGTCCACAACCCAGCTTCAGTCCGTGAAAGAAACGCGGCTGGATGCGTTAGCTTGGAGATCGACAGTATGAACAAGACATTATTGGCAGCAGTGCTGGTCGTTATGGGCGGCGCAACCCTGTTCGCAGGAGATGTGCTCCGGTTCCGCGGGGAAAACTCGCAGGGCATGTACTTGAAAGAAAAAGATTTACTGAAGACTTGGCCCCAGGAAGGTCTGACCCCGAAATGGACTTATTCCGGACTCGGCGAAGGCTGGTCCAGCGTGGCAAAGGTCGGCAATCGCCTGTACACCACCGGCACTGGCACCGGACGCCCGAGGAAAGAATCCGTGATCTGCCTTGACCTGGACGGCAAGGAGATTTGGAAGACCGTTACCGGTTCGGCTTGGGAACGTTCGTATCCCGGCGCCCGCTGCACCCCGACGTATGTGCCCGGCGAGAAGGAAGGCGAAGGCCGCCTGCTCGTTACGACCGGTTCCGGCGAGCTCTTCTGCCTGAACGCCGCCGACGGGAAGATCCTGTGGCAGAAGAATATCGCGAACGACTACGGCTCGAAGTTCGGCATGTGGGCCATGGCGGAGAATCCGGTGGTCAAGGACGGCGTGGTCTTCGTGACCGCGGGCGGCAGCAAGGCGCTCGTTGTGGCGCTGAAAGTCGCCGACGGCTCCGAAGTCTGGACCGCCAAGTCAAACGGCGACACGCTGGCCTATGTGACCCCGGTCATCGTCGGCGACCAGCTGGTCGTGATGACCGCCGGAAAAGTGAACGGCATCAGCCTCAAGGACGGTACGGTCATGTGGGAAGACAATTACGCAAAGACCGCCGGCGTGAGCGGCATGGGCGGCGTGAACTGCAATTCCCCCACGGTGGATGAAAACCGCTTCTTCGTGTCCGCCGGATACAACGCTGGCGGCGTGCTGTACGAGCTGAAAAAGGACGGCAAGGGCGTCAACGTCATCTGGACGAACAAGAACCTGGATCCGCACCACGACTGCACCGTGCTGGTTAACGGCAAGCTTTACGGCTCGAACTGGGCCAGCAACAACGCCGGCAACTGGATGTGCGTGGACTGGGAATCGGGCGAGACCCTTTATGAGGTGCCGTGGAGCAACCTCGGCAAAGGCAGCGTGATCTACGCGGACGGCCTGATCTACATGTACGAGGAGAAGCGCGGCACGCTGGCGATCGCGAAGCCCAGCGAAAAGCTTGACATCGTGAGCAGTTTCCAGATCAAGTTCGGCGACAAGGAGCACTGGGCGCATCCCGTCATCTGCGACGGCATACTGTATCTCCGTCACGGAAACGTCCTCGGCGCGTTCGACATCAAGGCGAAGTAATTTCGCCCGGTTTGTGTTGTTCCGGCAGGGGTGAGCTCGGGCATGCTGTGCCTGAATGCCGCCCTGCCGGAAAAATGGCCGTCTCCCGTGCCTGTACGCTGAGCCTGTTTGTACTGGAATCATCTTTTATGTTTCCGTTTTTGGCCTTGCTTTGCGCACGCACGCGCGCGAACTTGATTTGAGCTCAACGATTCTCTTTGAATAGACCATGACCAGCGAAAATCCGATCAAATCGAAGAAACTTGTTATCTGTGCATGCCGGAAATACCGGAAACTCCCGCAGGACGTGCTGGATGAAGCCGTGAAAGCCACGGCGTCCGAAGGCGTCCCGTGCGAAATCCTGCCCGATCTCTGCCTTGAGGCTGTTTCCGGCCGGACGATTGCGGACGGCGAAACGGTCCTGGCCTGCCAGACTCGGGCGGTCCGGGCGATGTTCGGTGCGGAGGTCGATTGTCTGGATGCGCAGAAGATTTCGCCGGAGGCAGTCCGGGTGGCTGTTCATGCTCTTGCCACGCCGCCGGACTGGACTCCGTGGTTCCCCGTGATCGACGCCTCCCGCTGCGTGAACTGCGGCAAATGCGCCGACTTCTGCATGTTCGGCGTGTACGAGAAAGTCGACGGAAAGTTCCGTGTCGTGCACCCTGCGGCGTGCAAGACGGACTGTCCTGCCTGTGCCCGGATCTGCCCCGCGAACGCGATCATTTTCCCGAAATCCAAGGAAGACCGCCTGAACGGCGCACTGTCCGAACCCGTGAAGCCGTCCCCCGACGACCAGACCTCGTTCCGCGAGCGTCTGGAATACCGGAAGAAGGTACGGCTCTTCCGCGACAAAATGAGGTAAAGGACCATGAACCTATCCGCCATCACACGAATCATGACAGGATGCTCGTGGCGGGCGCAGCGCAATCTGCTGCGGTTCGCCTGGAACGGGCATCGCGCGGTCCGTGCGTTCGAACGGCGGATGAAGCGGGGTGAACCGTTCTTCCCGGCGTTCCTGATGCTCTCGATCACGAACAGGTGCAACCTGAAATGCCGCGGCTGCTGGGTCTCGCAGACGAATCCGCCGTGTCATCTCTCTCTGGAGCAGATGCAGGGCATCATCGACACCGCCGCGAAGTACAAATCCCGTTTCTTCGGCATCCTCGGCGGCGAACCGTTGTTCCATCCCGACCTCAAGACGCTCTTCCGGAACAATCCCCGCGCCTATTTCCAGCTGTACACGAACGGGACGATGCTGGACAAGAAAACGGCGGCCGAGCTTGCGAAGCTCGGCAACGTGACGGCGCTCGTGAGCATCGAGGGGCTGGAGACGGAGTCCCGCCGCAGGCGCGGCCGCGACGACGTGTTCGCGCGCTCCATGGCGGGACTTGAAGCGGCCGTGAACGCGGGACTGTTCACCGGCGTGACCGCGAGCATCAACAAACAGAATTTCGACGAGCTTGTGAGCCGCGAATATCTTGATTTCCTCGTCGGAAAAGGCGTGCATTACATCTGGTATTTCATCTACCGTCCGTGCGGGACCGATCCCGAGTATGAAAACGCCCTCGACCGCGAGCACGTGCTGAAGCTCCGGCAATTCCTGGTGGAGCAGCGCCGGACCGCAAAGATCCTGATCCTTGACGCCTACTGGGACGCCGATGGCCGCGCATTGTGTCCCGGCGCCATGGGGCTGTCCCATCACATCGCTCCGAACGGAGCCGTGGAATTCTGCCCGATCATGCAGGCAGCCGGAGGTTTCCTGGACAAAACGGCATCCAATCTGGAATCGGTCTTCCAGCAGAAAACCATGCTGGCGAATCTACGAGAGTTCAGTTCGTCACAGGGGCGCGACTGCATGGTCCTGCATTCGCCGCACGAACTTTGCGATCATTTGAAGTCGAACGGGGCGCAGGATTCCTCCGGGCGCGACGGGTTCTTCCGCGAGCTCGCCGACCGCCCTCCGATGTGCTGCCACGACGTCCCCGGCTTCGAGATCCCCGAACAGGATGCGGCGTACCGTTTCGGGAAACGCAACTACTTCTTCGGATTCGGAGCGTACGGATGAGCGAGCTGAAACAGACAGTCCCGCAGGACGCCGCGATCCGCGAAAGAATCCGCCTTGCCGCCGCCGAGTATGTGCAGGAGGCCGGGCTGAATCCCCCGTTGAGCCTGAATCTGCTGACCCGGCACGCGGAGAAAATGCTTGTCGGGCTCGACTTGAAGGGACGGGGATTCGACCATTACTGTATGATCGAGCTGAACAATGCGCTCTGGTGTTCGTATTTCCCGCATATCGCACGGAAACAACGCCTCCTGCTTCTGCCGTTCTGCCTCCGCAAACAGCCCGAATGTCCCGCTGCGCATGACGACCTCGGTCTGATCTGCCGCGGCTGCGGACGATGCAGTATCCCGCGCCTCTCCGACGAAGCTGAATCTCTTGATATGCCCGTGCTGGTCGCGGAGTCGAGTTCCGCCGTGGCTGACTGGGTGGAACAGGGCGAGATACAGGCGGTCGTCGGCGCTTCCTGCCTCGATTCGCTCGAAAAGTCGTTCCCCGCCATGTTGCGCTCCGCCGTGCCGGGGATCGCCGTGCCGCTGCTCCGCGACGGATGCAGGGACACGGCGTTCGACCCGGAAGATTTGAACCGGGCGCTGGCCGTTCCGCAAGACACGGTCTTGTACGAGTTTTCCTACGGCACGGCCCGGTCACGGATTGATGCGCTGTTCACGCCGGAAGGCGTTTCCAAGTTTATCCCGGACAATCTCCTCAAGGAAGAGTCTGTCCGCGCTTTGAGCGCCCATGGCAAGCATTACCGTCCGAAGATCACGGCGGGATGCTGGGGCGCGCTGACCGCATCCGTGCCGGACCTGCCGGACTATCTGGAACCTGTGGCGCTGGCGGTGGAGTGTTTCCACAAGGCGTCGCTGATCCACGACGACATCGAGGACGACGATGCGGAACGCTACGGCGAGCCCACATGCCATGTGCGTCTGGGATTGCCCGCCGCGCTGAACTTGGGCGACTACCTGATCGGCTTGGGCTACCGTCTCTTCTGCAGCGAATCCGTTCCGCACGAAATGCGCGCGGCGCTCTGCGAGGAGGCCTCGCTCGCCCACTGCGAGCTTGCTCTCGGTCAGGCGAAGGAGTTCGAAGCGCTCCGGCAGCCCGTATTCACGATTGAGGAATGTCTCGATATTCATCGGCTGAAGACCGCGCCCGCCTTCCGAGTGGCGCTCTACGCCGCCGCGATCGCCGCCGGCCGCTTCGACGGGCTCCGCGGATTGTTCCATGCGTTCTCCGACAAGCTCGGCGTGGCATATCAGCTTTATGACGACCTGGAGGACACGGAGGACAATCCGGCGTCGGCGGTCGACGTTCTCATGCGGTCGAACGGGTGGGACCGCGAGACGGCGCGTGCGGAAACAGTCCGCCTGTATCAGGAGCAGCGCGAGGATATCTATGAACTTCTGGAACAGGTCGGCGACGTGCCGTTGAAGATCTTCCTGTACCGCCTCGCCGGAAAAGTGCTGAAAGATGTTTGACCTCGACTTTCTGAAGACATGCACCGCCGGATTTGACCGGATGACCGACGAGGCCCAAAATGCGCTTCGGGGAATCGTGCAGCTCATGCAGAAACCGGACGGACTGTTCCCCGACCGGAGCGGACGCGGCGACCTGTACTACACGCTGTTCGGGCTGTGTCTGGCGTACGTTTCCGAAGCGAAAATCGACCGTGGAACTTGTGAAAAGACTTTGGAACAGGCCGCGCCCGTCGATCTCGTGCATCGGGCGGCGCTCGCGCACAGCCGGAATCTGCTGAAACTCATGAAACTGCCTCGAGCGATTCAGAATCTGCCGTTTTCCGCGCCGAAACTTGATTTTCCCGACCTGCCGGATTCCGCATTCCCGCAGGGCGACCGGTATTCGCCGTACTCTTGCTTCCTGCGGAACGATACGTCCGCCGATCTGAGCGCGTACCGTCTGCCGGACGGCCTGTACTCCAACCTGAAAGGCTCCCCGGAGTACGGTGTTGCGGCGACCGCGGCGGCGCTATGTCTCCATCCCGACGAAACGACCGCGGCTGCGCTTGCCGGGCTTCAGAACCCGGACGGGACGTTCCCCGGCGGCGACCTGTTGTCCGCGGCGGTCGCACTGTATGCGCTCAAACGTACCGGGCATCGGGTGGAATACGACGTGTGCGATTTCCTGAGCGGATGTTTCCGTCCGGACGGCCTCTTCGGCGCGGTTCCCGGCGATCCATCCGGCGACCTCGAATACACGGTGTACGGCCTGCTGGCCATGGGGGCGACGGCATGACGGACGCGCTGAAACAATTCATCCTGTCGCACCGCCGGGAAGACGGCTTCATAGAGGGACGCCTTTCGAGTTCGGCGGTCTCGACCGCGGTCGCGTGCGTGGCGCTGGAACTCTTCGGCGGTTATGACGATGCGGTCGACGCGGGCCGGAAATGGCTGCTGGAACATAAGAATGCGGACGGCCTGTACGGCGATTCCCCGGAATCCCCGCCCAACCTGACCGCGACGTTCCTCGCCTACGCCGCGTTGCGCGAATCCCATGCGGATGCCGTGCAGGAGGCGGGAACCTACTTGAAACAAACCTTCGGCGGACTGGAGTTCGAATCGGTCCGAGCCGGATTGCTCAAGGAATACGGAAAGGATCTGACGTTTTCCGTGCCTCTGCTGGCGCTGGCGACGGCGTCCGGGTTCTTCCCCGATGCAGCGGATGCCTGGCGGCGGATGCCCAATTTCCCATTCGAAGCCGCGGTCCTGCCCGAATCGTGGTTCAAATACCTGAATCTTCCGGTCGTGAGCTACGCCATCCCCGCTCTGATCTGCGTCGGACTGGCCCAGCTCAAACACCGTCCGAACAAACTCCGTGAGCTCGCCGTGAAGAAAGCTCTCCGCGTGCTTGTCGAGAAACAGCCGGAGGACGGCGGATTCCTGGAGGCCGCGCCGCTGACCGGGTTCTGCGTGATCTGCCTCTGCGCCGCCGGGTTGCGCGAACAACCCGCGGCCAAACGCGCGGTGAACTTCCTAACGGAAACACAGCGTGCTGACGGCTCGTGGCCGATCGACCGCGATCTGCGCCTGTGGACGACATCGCTGGCTTTGGACGTGCTCGCTCCCTCGCTGAATGCGGAGGAAAAATCCCTGTACCGTACCCGGTTGCTGGCCGCCCAGACCAAGACCGAACATCCGTTCACGCGTTCCGCGCCCGGCGGCTGGGCTTGGACCACATATTCCGGCGGCGTGCCCGATGCGGACGATACCTCGGCGGCGCTGATCGCGCTTCACGCTTTGGGCAAGGATGCGTCCGAAGCCGTCTGCCGCGGCATCGAGTGGCTGCTGAACCTTCAGAATTCCGACGGCGGCATCCCGACCTTCTGCAAAGGCTGGGGAAAACTACCGTTCGACCGCAGCTGCCCGGATATCTCCGCCCACGCCTACAAGGCATTCTCACTGTACGAAAACGAGCTTCCGCCCGCGCTCAAGCGCCGCGTATCCCGGGCGAAAAAGCGGATCGTGCGGTATCTTCAGAAAGTTCAAAGGCCGGACGGATCGTTCGTTCCGCTCTGGTTCGGCGACCAGACAACCCCCTCGAAAGAAGCCCCCGAATACGGCAGCGCGGTCGTGCTGTCCCACCTCGACGGCGCCGATCTGCCGTTCCTGGAGAAGACCCGCGAGTATCTGCGTTCGGTACGCGGTCCGGACGGCCTGTGGAAAACCCTCTGCGTTTCCGCCCGCTGTGCGTCCGCGCTGAAACTGGACGGTGCGTTTCTGAAACCCTACGCGGCGCATCCCGAGGCGCTCCCCGCCGAGCCCATCGGGCTGTATTTCGCGCATCTGTGGTACAGCGAGGAGCTGTACGCCCCGATCTTTCTGGCAAAGGCGGTGCACTCATGACGGCGCAGATATTGAACTTTTTTTTGAAGATGCTCGCCGTTGCAGCGGCCTGCCTCGGCATCTGGCATTATCTGACGTACACCACGCCGCGCCATGTGGAGTACGCGGAACCCGTCCGCGACAAATCGGAAAACCGCGTGGTGAAGAAGATGACGACGCAGATCGGCGCGGATTTCAAGAAGTTCGACGCGGACATATCCGTTCAGAATTTCAAGTTCGAATGGCCGTGTTTCCGCGGCGCGGCGCGCGACAATTTGGCGGAATTCAACGGCAAGTTGACCAAAACATGGGACGAAGCCGGTCCGAAGGTGCTCTGGCGGAAGCCGCTCGGCGAGGGGTATTCCGGCGCGATCATCGCGAACGGCCGCGTGTATGTGCTGGACTACATCGAAGAAGATTCGTCTGACGCGCTCCGCTGTTTCGAGCTGTTCAGCGGCGAAGAACTCTGGCGGCGCGGCTACAGGAACCCGATCCGGCGCAACCACGGCAAATCCCGTACGATCCCGGCGTATTCCGACGGCGTGGTCGTCACGCTCGGGCCCGCGGCGCATGTGATGGCCGTGGCCGCGGAATCGGGCGACCTGCTCTGGTCTTGTGACCTGGTGGAAGCCTACGGAGCCGAGATCCCGCAGTGGTACGCCGGGCAGTGCCCGCTGATCGAGGACGGCAAGGTGATCCTCGGCGTCGGCGGCGAAAAGGTTCTGATGACTGCGCTTGATTTGAAGACGGGTGAAACGGTCTGGGAAACGCCGAACGACCACGGCTTTAAGATGTCGCATTCCTCCGTCGTGTCCGCGACGCTCTGCGGCACGAAACAATACATCTACGCCGGGATCGGCGGGATCGCCGCGTGTGATTTACAGGGAAAAACCCTCTGGACCTGCACGAAATGGAAACCGGCGGTCTGGGCTCCGACTCCGCTCGCGATCGGCGACGGCAGGCTGTTCCTGACCGCGGGATACGGCGCGGGTTCAGCTCTGCTCGCCGTGAAGAAGGACGGGGACGTTTTCTCCGCCGCAATCGAACAGGAATGGAAGCCGACGCAGGGCCCCGCATCCGAACAGCAGACCCCGATCCTGATCGGCGACACGATGTTCGTGATCCAGCCGAAGGACGCCGGTGCGCGCCGTGCTGAATTCATCGCGGCGGACGTTTCCGCGCTGCCCGGGATCAAGGCGGAAAGCGGCAAGGACGCGCGGTTCGGGCTCGGCCCCTATCTCTACGCGGACGGCGCGTTCTGGATTCTGGACGACGAGGGCGTACTTTCGGTTTATGAGTATAAGGACGACCGGTTCGAACGGCTGGCGAATCACAAGATCCTGCCCGGAGTGGATTCCTGGGGGCCGATCGCGTTCGCCGGCGGACTGATGATCTTACGGGACAGCACTTCGATGGTGTGTCTCGATCTGCGAAATGAGGTGGAACCATGAAAATGACGCGACGCGAATTTCTTCTCTGGCTGGGCGGAGTATGTTCCCTCGGCCTGCTCGGATGGCTGGTGGGACGCAAGCTTCAGACGCCGCCGGAAATAATTCCGGAAACGCCGTTCGCTCCGCCGGAGTTCGCCGTGCGGCCGAAACACATTCTGAACGGCATGAGTTTTCAGGTGGACCGGGCGAAACGCACCGTGCTGGCAAGCTTGGAATCCGGCGGCCCCGCATGGGAATCGCATGGCGCGGACAAATTCATCGTGCCCGGCGCGGCGTTCCCGCTGGACCTGTCGCAGGATGGCGAACTCTGGGTCGCGAACATCGGACGCAAGCGGCTGGAACAGCTCGACCCGGCCACGGGACGTTTCATCGCCTCGTGGGAACCGCGCGAGGCATTCGGCGGCTGTTGCAATCCCGTGCGGTTCGCCGCGCTTCCCGGCGGACGGTTCGTGACCATGGAAAAAGGCGTCCGGCGTGCGTGCGTCTATCTGCCGTCGGGCGAACTCGAACGCATCGTCACGGACAATCTCTCGGATTCCGAGTTCAACTATTATCTCGGCCGCGACGAAAACGGCAAGGTCCATCTGTACGACACCGGCACGAAACAGCACTGGGAGGTCTCATGAATAAGAACGAGTCTAAATCCATGACCCGCCGCGAATTCATCGGCTGGAGTGCCCGGTTCCTGCTGCTGGGCGGGCTCCTCTCGCTTATCTTCCGTCATGGTTCCTCCCGACGGAAAACGCAGGACGTCTGCACCGATCCGAAAGGCTACTGCCGGACATGCGCCGCGCTGGACTACTGCGGCCACCCGACCGCGCGTTCGTTCAAGGCCGCTGTCAGACGGGAGGGCTCCCGCTCATGACCCGCCGCGATCTGATCCGCACAGGGCTGCTTGCCGTGATCCTTGCCCCGTTCGCCGCGCTGTTCCGCAAGCGCGAGGAGACGGGGACGGGGTATTTCTGGCAGATCGACCCGGATAAATGCGTGCAGTGTGGCAAGTGCGAGACGGAGTGCATCCTTCCCCTGTCTGCGGTGAAGTGCGTGCACCAGTACGCATCCTGCGGCTATTGTCTCTTCTGCAGCGGGTATTATCAGGATAAGCGGATCGAGTTCAATACGGCGGGCGAAAATATGCGCTGTCCGACCGACGCGATCATCCGCACCTATGTGGAAGACCCGTATTTTGAGTACAAGATCGACGAGGAGAAGTGCATCGGCTGCGGCAAGTGCGTGAAGGGCTGCCTCGCGTTCGGCAACGGCTCGCTGTTCCTTCAGGTGCGGCGCGACCTGTGCAAAAACTGCAATGAATGCCGCATCGCGAAAGCGTGTCCCGCCGACGCGTTCGTACGCGTTCCCGCCGACCGGCCGTACATCTACCGCAAGCCGCCGGAGGTGAAGTCATGACGCATCTGTCCGTACTGCTGGCGGCTCAGGCCAGATTTCCCGCGCCGGAGTTCGAGTCCTACACGCTGCCGGAGATGTCGCTGGAGGAACTCGCCTCCGACTCCGTGCTGTGGCGCGTGCTGGTCCTGTGCGTGTTTCTGGTCGTCGGTTCCCTCTGCTTCTACAAATGGCGTTCCCGCAAGGCCATGCTAGCTTATTCCCTCGCCGGGCTCGCGGTGTTCGGGTTTATCTTTGCGTCCTGCCCGTGTCCGGTCGGCATGTTCCAGAACATCGCCGAGGGGGTCGCTGCCGGTTCGTACATTCAGCCCGGCGTCCTGCTGCTCTTCGCAATCCCGCTGGCCGTTTCGCTGTTCGCCGGACGCGTTTTCTGCGGCGGGGCATGCCCGCTCGGCGCGATCCAGGAGCTGCTTCATTGGAAGAGCGTGTTCGTGCCGCGTCCGCTGGACCGCATCCTGCGCCTGATCCCGGTGCTTCTGCTCCTCGTTTTCACGGTTTGCGCAATCTTCGGCATCGGATTCCCGCTGTGCTATCTGGAACCCTATCTGCCGGTCTTCCTGCTGGACTTCGCCACGCCGTTCGCGATTCTGAGCGCGGTCTTCCTGCTCGTCGGGCTCTTCATCTCGCGTCCGTTCTGCCGCTATGTCTGCCCATACGGCGTCCTGCTCCGGTTCTTCTCGATGTTCAGCCTGCTGAAACCTCAGATCACCTCGCACGAATGCGTAAACTGCCGTCTCTGCGAACAGGGCTGTCCGAACGGCGCGGTTCTGCCGCCGGAGAACGCCGAGACCGCGGTTCAGCACCGGACCGGCTCCCGCCGCATCTCCCTGCTCGTCGCCTGCATCCCGTTCGCGCTGTTCGCGGGCGGATTGTTCGGCTATTTCAGCGCCCCGGTTTTGAGTTCGTTCCACCGTGACGTGCGGCTCCAGAACGAGCTGGACGCGGGGATCCGGAGCGAGGCCGTGGAGGCTTTCGAAAGCACAAAGACCACGCACGAGGAGCTCCGCGCCCGTGTGGTGAAACTTCAGAACGGCGTCCTGCTGGCTTCGACCGCCGCCGGTGTGCTGTTCGGCGCACTGGTGATGGCCGAGCTGATCGCGGAGGCACGCCGCCGCAGGGAAGAGGAAGTTTATTCGATCGACGCATCGCTTTGTTTCTGCTGCGGCAGATGCTACGCCGCATGCCCGTTGGAACGCAAGGAGAAACACCATGAAAAATGACGAAATGCGCCGGACGCTGCGTTTTCTGCAATGGACGGCATTGACATTCATCCTCACGCTCGGCCTGCTGCTGGCGTACGACATGTACCGGAGCCGCGCCCCGATCAAGCAGGCGCAGGACGAACTCGCCGACCTGAAACAGCAGGACCTGGCTGACGCCAAGCTTGCGAAGACCGTGCGGGATCTGGACTACCTGTATCGTTCCGCATATTTCCAGACGAAGGACAAACAGCGCCGCGGCGTGCTCCTGCTCGGGATCGCGTTCTTCTTGCTCTGCGGACTCTTCGGCGCGGAGATGTTCTGGTTCGCGCCGAAACTGAAGGTACCGCGCGGAACGGCATCCGTCCCGGAGAAGGAACGCCGCCAGCTGCTCATCTTCGCGTCTTGCGGGATCGTCGTGATGGCGGTCGCGCTCGCGGTCCTGCGGATCGTGCTTGTCCCGTCGGAGGCGAAAAAGCCCGCGCAGATCGCGGATGCTCCAAACACTACGGCCGAGCAGTCCGGCAAGGCAAAACCTGTTCAAACGGAAACGATCGACCTTCTTGCCGCGCTTGAGGCGGAAAAGACGCAGTGGCCGCAGTTCCGCGGTTCCACTCTACCGAACTCGAACGCGCTTCCGGCGAGCTGGGATTTCCAGCGGAAATGGAGCAGTCCCATTGAGCTTTCCGGCAACAACTCGCCGGTGATCTGGGACGATCTCGTGTTCCTGTCCGGCGGCGACGGCAAAAACCATGCAGTGTTCTGCTATGACGCGAACTCCGGCGAGCTCAAATGGAAAACGGCGGCGCCCCCGGCGGCAAACATGCCGGAAGTCACAGAGGACACCGGATACGCCGCGCCGACCATGTGCGCTGACTCGAAGCGCGTCTACGCGGTCTTCGCCACGGGCCAGGTGCTCTGCCTTGCGCATGACGGCACGCTTCTCTGGCACAAACAGCTGCCCGATCCCGTCATCATGTACGGCTACGCCTCCTCGCCGCTGCTGATGGGCGACAAGCTCGTCGTGCAGTACGACATGGACGAGAAACAGACGATCTTCGCGCTGAACGTGTTCACAGGGGAAACCATGTGGCAGACCGAACGCGAAAGTGCGCAGTCGTGGTCGTCCCCGAAGGCCGTCGTGGCGGACGGCAAGGGTATGGTTTTCACGGCAGGCAACATGTGCGCCGAGCTCTTCGACCTCGAAACCGGCAAACGGCTCTGGTCGCAGGACTGCATGGGCGGCGAGGTAGCGGCCTCGGCGTCCGTCCGCGACGGTAAGATCTTTTTCTCGAACTCCGGCGCTTTTACCGGAGCGCTCGGCGTGAAAGACGGGGAGATCCTGTTCCGGAACGACGATTCGCCTGCTCCCGACGTGGCGTCCGCCGTGCTGTTCGGCGACCAGTATCTGCTGTTCGGCAGCGGAGGCACGATCATCGCGATCGACGCGGCGGACGGGCATGAGCTCTACGAGGAGGACCTCGACAACGGTTTCTATGCCTCGCCCGTGACAGTCGGCGGCAAAGTTGTGGCGGTCGACCTGGACGGCGTACTCTACCAATTTGAGCCCGAAGAGGACGAAATCGAAATCAGGGGCAAGTTTGAACTCGGCAAAAAGGTCGTCTGTGTCCCGGCGTTCCATAAAGGCAATATCATTCTTCGCACGGCCGAAAATGAACTCATCTGCCTGGAGGCCAAACAATGACCTCCGGTTCCGCCCCTCGCATCGACCTCATCGACCCGCTTCTGCCTGAGCTGATCGCGCTTCAGCGGCGCGACCGCTGCCTGCTGCCGGAGGCGATGAAGGATCTTGCAGAGCGCCTGAACGTGCCGCTGAACCGCGTGTACAGTGTGGCGAGCTTCTACCAGGCGTTCCGGTTCACCCCGTGCGGCAAACACCAGATCAAGGTCTGCGTCGGAGCCGCCTGCTATGTGAAGGGCGCGGAGCACGTCTACGAGGCGTTCCGCAAGCATCTGAACATCCCGGACGGCGGCGATACCTCGCCCGACGGACTCTTCACGGTCAGCAAAGTCGCCTGCCTCGGCTGCTGCATGCTCGCCGTGGCGGTGCAGATCGACAAGCACATCTTCGGTCATGTCGTGCCCGGCACGGTCGGGACCGTAGTGAAGGATTTCCTGCGGATGGTCCGCGAGGAGGAGGCGTCCGGCGCGAATGCGGCGGCGGAATCCGTACAGGAGAAACGCCAGCCGGAAATCCGTATCTGCCGGTGTTCGTCCTGCCGGGCGGCGGGAAGCGGACGCATCTTCGACTTGTTCGAGGCGGAACGCCGCAGCGGCAAGTTCGACTATAAAGTCAAGGAAGTCGGCTGTCACGGCATGTCCTACCGCGCTCCGCTGGTCACGGTTGTGCTGGAGAACGCCGTCTACCACTACGACAACGTGCAGGAATACGACGTGCGGCAGATCGTGGCGCAGCATTTCTTCACGCGCGAACTCGGCTGGAAAGGCAGGGCGTTCCTGGACGCCTTCTACAGCCGCAGGGCACAGGGCTGCTTGAAGCTGGCGGAGCTCCCGCCGGAACTCGACAAACTTCGGCTCGTGACCCGGAACAGCGGCATGGACGACCCGGAATCGCTCGACGACTACAAGGCCCACGGAGGATTCGCCGCGCTGGAACGCGCTTTCGATATGACATCGGCGCAGATCGTGGACGAACTGAAAGCATCCAAACTGCGCGGACGCGGCGGCGGCGGATTCCCGACCGGGGAAAAATGGCGCATGGCACTGGAGGCTCCGGGCGCGGACAAGGTCGTGATCTGCAACGCCGACGAGGGCGACCCCGGGGCGTTCATGGACCGCATGCTGATGGAGTCGTATCCGTACCGTGTGCTGGAGGGCATCCTGATCGCCGCCCGAACCATCGGCGCGAAGCTCGCCATTATCTATATCCGCGAAGAATACTCTCAGGCGGTATCCGTGCTGGAACGCGTGATCGCGAAACTCCGCGCATCCGGCGTTTTCGAGCGCATTTCACCCGGTTTCAACCTCGTGCTGTTCCGCGGTGCGGGCGCGTTCGTCTGCGGCGAGGAAACTGCCCTGCTGGAATCCATCGAGGGGCGGCGCGGCATCCCGCGCAAACGTCCTCCGTTCCCCGTGAACGGCGGCCTCCGCGGTCTTCCGACGCTGATGAACAACGTGGAGACGTTCGCGTGCGTCCCGATCATCCTCGCGGACGGCGGCACGGCGTTCAACGCGGTCGGCACGGACGAATCCCGCGGCACGAAGGCGTTCGCCCTCGCCGGGAAAGTTCGGCAGGGCGGCCTGATCGAGGTCCCCATCGGCATCACCATCGACGAGATCGTGGAGCAGTACGGCGGGGGCGCGGAGAAGAACCACGAGATCAAAGCCGTCATGATCGGCGGCCCGTCCGGCGGCTGCATCCCGAAACGCCATTTCGATATCCGCGTCGATTACCAGACGCTCCAGAGAAACGGCGCCATGATGGGGTCCGGCGGCCTCATCGTGATCGACGAATCCGACTGCATGGTCGATATTTCATTGTATTTTCTGCGGTTCCTCCGCAACGAATCCTGCGGCAAGTGCGTGATGTGCCGCGAGGGCGTGGCGCACCTCTGCGACCTCGTGGAATCCCTCACGCACAAGGGACCGAAGCCGCCCGGACTGCTCGACCGTATCGAAGACCTGGCCCGGCAGATACAGCAAGGTTCGCTCTGCGCGCTTGGCCGCACCGCGCCGAACATGGTATTGAGCGCGCTGCATGAATTTCGCGCCGAATTCGAAGCGCACCTCGACAACGAGTGTCCCGCCGGGAAATGTGTGGAATTGACTGAGTTCAAAATCACGGACGACTGCATCGGCTGCACTAAGTGCATCCAGGCGTGTGTCGCCGGGGCCATCGAGTGCGAGCCGCTGGAAAGCGCCCGCATCCTCTCCGAACAGTGCGTCCGGTGCGGCGTCTGCCGGAGCGTCTGCCCCGAACACGCCGTGGTGAACCCGTGCCGCGAACGCCCCGAACAGGAACTGCCGTTCCCGAAAGAAGCCCGTATTGCGCCGGTCGAGGGCGACATTGTTTTGATAGACGGCGCGGAGCACCCGTTCGTGCCCGGGCGCACCATGCTGGACTATATCGAGCTTCCCACGCTGTGCTATTTGGAACAGGGCGGGACTGGCGCGCACTGCATGGTCTGTGCCGTGTGGGATGCTGTGCTCGGGCGATTCGTGCCCGGCTGCGAACAGCTCATCCAGCGCGGGCATATCTACGAAACGAATTCCGACCGGGTCCGGGCGTTCCGCCGCGAGGCGCTGTCGCTTATGCTGGTCCGCCACGATTTCCGCTGCGGTTCCTGCGCTGCGAAAGGAAAGTGCAAGTTCTTCGCCCTCGTCCGTGAATACGGCGCGAAAAAGCCGAAAAACGAGCTGGATTTCCCCGCTCCGGTCGAAACCGCGCACATTGTTTATGACGCCGGAAAGTGCATCCTCTGCCAGCGGTGCGTCGGCGTTTCGCATGAAAGACTCGCCGTTCACAACCGTGCCGACCGCGCCGTGATCTCGCCCGGTCCCGACGGCTGGGAATCGCTTGATGCGGATACCGCCGCGACAGTCTGCGCCGTTTGCCCGGCCGGGGCGCTGTCCCTGAAAAACAGGAGCTGACCCGCCATGAAGGTTTTCCGCATCGCAGTGCTGATCGTCCTGTTCCTGTTGGGGGCGGCGTGCCTTGTGTGGTATTTCCGCATGAGCGAAACTGCGAATGAAGCGGAGGCAAAGCAGGCGTCCGGCACACTTCTGACGGATACTTCCCCGCTCGGCGAACTTTCAGTTTTATCTGACGGGACGCTTGCCGCCGGGAACGCCCGCGGCGAGGTGAAGTTCTTCCGTCCGGGTGAACCCGTGCAAACAGTTTCCGTGTCGGATATCTCAATTTCCGCGCCGGTCGCGGAGTTCGACGGCGTTTGCTGCGTCGGCGACGAAAGCGGCACGTTCGCGGCGTTCACGCCGGAACGCGGTGTGCTGTGGACGTTCCGTGCTGGAAACCAGATCACGGGCGGCGCGGTGCGGGATTCCGACGGTCTCGTCTGGTTCGGTTCGCACGACCATTCGCTGTACGCGCTGGACGCTTCGGGCAAGCTCGTTTACGAGGTCGAATGCAACGGGCAGATCAACGGTTCTCCGGTATTCGACGGCGCCTGCGTGTACCTGGGCAGCTGCGACGGCAAGCTCCGCAAGATCGACATCCATACCGGCGAGGTCGTGAAGTCGCTTGATTTCGAATCCTACATCCCGGAAACCCCGGTCCTGTCCGGCGGCGTGCTGTATACTCTCACCCACGGCGGCGAGCTCGCGGCGGTCAACGCCGACAGCTTCGAGGTCCTCTATCGCGTCAAAACGGAATATACCTTTTTTACCTCACCCTTCGTAACGGAATCCTACATCTTCCTGACGGACTCCGACGGAAAAATCCATGTTCACAAACGCGCGGACGGTTCGTATCTGGCAGATTTGCCGTCCGACGACTCCCTGAACCCGATTTGCACCGGCTCGGACAACGGCGTCTACACGATTTCCCGCCGGGGCCGCCTGAGCTTTTTTGAGGCCGGAAGCTGGAAACAGTATGTCATCGCGAATTTCCCGTCCGACTTCAAATCGGGCGTGACTTTAGCTGGAAATCTCCTCGCCGTTTCCGACGAATACGGCAATGTCTTCTACGTCAAAGTCAAAAAAAAGGAGTCTGAACCATGAACCTGACCATTACTGATTTGACCAAGACATTTTCGAGGGCAGACGAGACCATCGAACTGTTCCACGATTTTAATATGATATTGAACGCGGGCGAGGCGCTGACCGTGCTCGGACCGTCCGGCAGCGGCAAGACCACGCTCCTGCGGATGATCGCCGGACTGGAACCGCCCAATGAGGGAAAGATCCTGTTCGACGGTCAAAATCTCTTTGAAATGTCTTCCGAGGAACGCCGTGCGTTTCGTCTGCGCCACATCGGATTTGCCGACCAGTACGCCCGGATGCTGCCCCAGCTGACCGCGCTGGAGAATGTACAGATACCGGCGGCGGGCGAAGGCAAGGATTGTTCCGACCGTGCGAAACAGCTGCTTGAGGAATTCGGCCTTGGCAAACGGACGGAACATTTCCCGTCCGAGCTGTCCGGCGGCGAACTCCAGCGGGTCGCTTTGGCGCGCGCGTTGATCCTCGAACCGGAATTCCTTTTGCTGGACGAACCGACGTCAGCGCTCGACGCCGCGCGGACCGATGCCATGCTTGAACTGCTTCAACAGGTCAATCGGACGCACGGGACCGCGATCCTGATGGTCACGCACAACACCCGTGTCCTGGACTTCTTCCCCCGGTCGGTGAGCTTATGAATTCCCTCGCCCGTTTTTTTCTGCGCGATCTGCGGTACCACTGGAAGGGCTTCGCCTCCCTGATGGTTGCCGCATGCCTGATCTGCGCGGTCCTGACGGGCGCATTTCTGATCGGCGACAGCGTGCGCGGCACGCTGATGGACCATGTGGAGGACAACGCCTCGGTCGCGCGATACCGCCAGCGGTTCCCGATTCCGGTGTCCAGCCCGATCCCAAACGGCATGGGCGTGATTCATGTGAAGGGATTCACGAAGGACGGCATCCCGGTCGACGTGTATGCACTGCCGGACGGTTCCATTTCAGGGCGCGACGCCCGGGGCAGTTCCGCGCTGGCGAAGAAACTGAATCTACAGGACGGCGAGATGATCTCCGTCCGCATGCAGGAATTGAGCACGATCCCGGCGGAAAGCGCCATGGGGAAACCGCCGGAACTCCGCCAGACGCCGTTCGTCTGGCGCGGCGAATGGGCCGACCCGCGCGCCGAGGTGCATTTCGACGATCCGCAGCTGCCGCCGTACAATCTTTTCGTGAGCCGAGAGGCGCTCACGCAGGCACTGGACCTGCCGGAAAGCGCAGTCAATGAAATCTGGTCGCAGGAACCGATTCAACTCTCAGACGATGTCCTGTGGGAGCTCTCCGGCCTCGTCCTGGACGAATGGGAGGGGCGGTCCGTCCTGAAAAGCCGGTCGTATTTCCTGCCGAAAGCCGTTTCGGACGCCCTGCCGAAGGATGCAGCGCAGATACTAACGTTGTTCGTGGAGACGCTGACCGACGGCACGACGGATCTGTCCTATTTCTTCGCGAGCGCCATCCAAAACGGCCCGATTCCCGTCGAACGCGGCCAGATTCTCGTTTCGTCCGGGCTGAAGGAACGCTTCAAGGGCCCCGCCGAACTTGCGTTTTTTACCTCGGATTCCTTCCGGAAGATCATTCGCAAGACGGAAATGCTGGAACATGCCGGCACGGTCGACGACTCCGGCATCACGGACACGCTTTCGCCGGAGATACCCGGACTGACCGATTCCGCGGAGTGCTCCGGCTGGGAGGCCGCGATCCCGATCGACTTCGACCGGATCCGGGACGAGGATGAAACCTACTGGAACGAGCACAGGAGCAAGCCGAAAGCGTATTTGAACTTCGAAGAGGCGCAGGAGATGTTCGCGCCCGGACAATGTACCGCCGCGCTTTATCCGGCTGACTGGACCGCCGTCCGCGTCCGGCAGGAAACGCTGAACGTCCTCCGCACCATGCCGGAATACAGCCGCGCGGAAGATCTGATGAACAGGTCGGCGGACAAAGTGAACCGCGGGGTGCCGTTCGCGCCGCTGTTCCTCGGCCTGAGCTTCTTCCTCATCGTCTCCGGGCTGCTTGTACTCGCGATGCTCCTGAAACTCCACATTCAGGACCGCGAAGCAGAACTCGCGCTTCTGCGCGATTACATGCCGCTGAAATGCGTCCGGCGTTTCCTGCTGGCGGAATTCGCCGCCGTGCTTGTTCCTGGGATGCTCGCCGGACTCGTCGCCGGCACGTTCCTCTGCCGGTTCCAGATATTTTTGCTGGAGCATTCCTGGAACGGCATCGTCCTGATGGATCACATCCGGTTCCACGGGAAACCTTTGTCATACTTGATTTCGTTCCTTGTTTCGGCGGCATGCGCGTGGGCGGTCGTAATGCTTTCGGTGCGCTCCAAACAGAACAAAACGAAACTCTGCCTGTCGCATTCCTCGTGTGTGCGTTCAGTTTGGGGGATCGGATTCCTCTCGCTCGTCCGCCAATGCCGCCGGTACGCCCCGTGCGCGGTCCTGCTGGTGCTGGGCTACCTCGGCACGCTCGGCGTCGGTACGTTCGGCATCAAAGCGCGCGGCGAGAACGCGTTCGGATACGCCTACGTCGCAACAACGCTCCTGCCAGTCGTGCCAGAATACGACGCGCCGTTCCCGTCAGGAGGCCTCCCGGTGCGCGTCCATGCCGCCGACCGCGCGGACTGCTCCAATCTGCTGCTCGCGGCGAATCCGACCGTGTACGGCGCCGACCTTGAAGCGCTCACGGGCGATTCCGCTTTCCTCGCGGACGGTTCGGCGGCAGTCGATGCGGAGTCGCTACAGTGGATTTTGCAGAAGAAACAGCACGACGCCGTGGAGTACGCCAACGGCGCGCTCACGCTGGACCGCGTGCTGAAAGCCTCGGTCTTTCAGGGGGGCGTCCTGACTGGACTGAAGACGTTCGAACGCCTGTTCCCGGAAACCGAGGGTGCGCAATTCTTCCTGATCCGGAGCGAGGCGGATGTGCCCGCGTGGCGCGCGTATCTGGAGCCGTTCGGGCTGGAGCTGGTGAGTACGGATGAATTCATGGCCCGCGCCGAACGCTTCCAGAACCGTTATTTGGCGATCTTCCTTCAGCTCGGCGTGCTCGGATTCCTGCTCGGATTCGGCGCGCTGGTCCTGCTCATGACACGCAACCTGCGCGCCCGCCGCGATGAAACCGTCCTGCTGGCGGAGACCGGCTGGCCGCGCCGGATGCTCGTGATGCTGTACCTGACGGAAAACCTGTGCCTTTTCCTCGGAAGCGCGGGCATTTCCCTGCTGCTTCTGCTGCTTCTGGCGGCGTTCGCCTCGCTCAACCTGACCGTTCTATTTGCCGGTTTTCTGTTCCTGACCGCCGCCGGCGTCCTGCTGATCGCCGCGATCATCGAACTCCATTTCGCCCCGTTCACAACATATTTCCTCGGGGTATTGCCTGCGGGCTGCATCCGGTCGGAAGGCCGGTGTTTCCAGCCTGAAAAACAGGTCCGTTCTTACAAGACCATCGAAAAAAGAGGGCGCGATCCGTGATTCATCGGGCGGATTCTCCTCCCTCCGCCTGAATGTTATCACGTTTTTATCGCAAGACAAGCGGCCGCGCGACAGGACGCGGCCGCCCTCCCATAGTCTTTTTCCTGCCTCCTCAATCTCAAACACAAGCGAGTATCTATGTTCAAACGAGAATTTCTCGGTGAATTTTCGGGGACCTTCCTCCTGGTCCTCTTCGGCTGCGGGACCGTCGCGGTCGACACGCTGTTCGGCGCCCACGTGAGCCTGGCGCTGATCGCCCTGTTCTGGGGCATCGGCGTTACACTCTCCATCTACCTGACCCGTCATCTGTGCTGCGCGCACCTGAATCCCGCCGTCACGGTGGCGATGGCATGCAGCGGACGCATGACCTGGAAGAAAGTTCCGACCTACCTGGTCGCGCAGTTCCTGGGCGCATTCGTTGCAGGTTGGATCATCTATCTGCTGTTCTTCACGTCCATTCAGGACTTCGAGACGACGCACGCGATCGTGCGCGGCACGGAAGCATCCGTCAAGACCGGGCGCATGTTCGGCGAATACTACCCGACTGCGACCGTGCCGTTCTGGCTGGCGTGCTTCGCGGAAGGATTCGGCACGTTCCTGCTGGTCCTGCTGATCTTCGCCCTCACGGAAGGCTGCAACGTGGGACGTCCCTCCAGCGACTCCGCGCCGCTCTGGATCGGCCTGACCGTCTCCTCGGTCATCTGCCTGGTCGCGCCGCTCTCGCAGGCCGGACTGAACCCCGCCCGCGACTTCGGTCCGCGCGTCGTGGCGATGCTCATGGGCTGGGGCAAGGCCGCCCTGCCGGACGCCTGCGGCGGATTCTTCTGGGTCTACATCCTGGCCCCGATCGTCGGCGGCATCATCGCCGCGCTCCTCTTCACGAAACTCTATGAACCACTGATGAACAAAAAGCCCGGCGAATGCTGCTGCGGCAAGAAATAAGGAATACAGAACCATGAGCAAAGTGAAACTCATTCTCGTCGGCGGATTCCTCGCCGCCGGAAAGACCACCATGCTGAACGCCCTCGCCGGACGCCTCACGAAACGCGGCTTCTCGGTCGGGCTCATCACCAACGACCAGGCCGCCGACCTCGTCGACACCGCCATCCTGACCTGCACGGGCGTGGAAGTCCGCGAAGTCTCCGGCAGCTGCTTCTGCTGCAACTTCCCCGGATTCATGAAAGCGATCCAGTCGCTGATCAATGCCGGATGCAATCTGATCGTCGCGGAACCCGTCGGCAGCTGCACTGACCTCTCCGCCACCATCCTCCAGCCCGTGAAGGACATGTTCGCCGACATCGACCTCGCTCCGCTTACGGTCCTGGTCGACCCGGTCCGCCTGAAGGAGGCGCTGGAACTCGTCCCCAGCCTGACCCACCCGGACGCCCTCTACATCGTGAAACGCCAGCTGGAAGAAGCCGATCGCATCCTGCTGAACAAGGCCGACACGCTCTCTCCGGCGCAGGCCGAAGAAGAACTCGCCCTGCTGAAACAGAACTTCTCTGCGCCTGCCGCTGCCGTCTCCGCGCTCAAGGGCGCAGGTGTTGACGCCTGGCTGGACGAAATCTTGTCCGGCGGTTCCGCCGGCGCGCATATCATGGAAGTCGATTACGACCGTTATGCTCACGGCGAAGCCGTCCTGGGCTGGCTGAACGCCGCGATCAAGCTCTCCGGCGCGGCGGACACCGACTGGAACGCCTTCGCGGAAAAGCTTCTGGCGAATCTCCGCGACGCATTCCGCGCTGACAAGGCCGAGATCGGACACATGAAGCTATCGCTCACCTGCGGCGGCAAGGCCGTCCTCGGCAACGTCGGCGCGATCGGCGGCCCGGTGAACATGCGCGGCGAATCCGGCGTGAAGGGCGCATCTGCTGTGATGACCCTGAACGCCCGCGTTCAGATGTCCCCGGAGGCGCTGCAGAAGGCCGTCGAGACCATCCTCCCGGAAACGGCTTCCGCGTTCGGAATCTCCGCTTCGATCACGAACCTGAAATGCCTGATGCCGGGCCGTCCCAACCCGACATACCGCTACACGTCCGTCATCTGAATACAGGACTGAAAGCGCATGGAGGTCCCCTTCGTGCTGCACGAGGATATCTTTCCCTGGATTCCTCAAATCAAAAGGGGCTGTTGCAAAACCTCACCGTTTTGTAGCACCCCTTTTCCCATATCGGCCTGTGCTTCGGAACGAATCGTTTTTTCCGCTTGTCTTCTTTTTCATCAGGGGACTGACGGGGCCCGGACCGCTCACGATTTCAAGGTCTATCTCCGTAATTTTCTGACTGAGTTCAGGAAGGAATCCGGCTACATCCTTGGTCACAAAAACTTTCTTTCCGGGGGGAGGTGAGATGGGAAAACGCTGAAATGACAGTTCGAAGCCCCTCGTTCAGCCTGTCGTGATTTTTCCTTGGCTTCCAGACAAATTTATACGTTGGCATTCGCATCGAGTTTTGTCCCATCAACAAAGGTATCCGATGTGTCGATCCCGTATTTTCGGATGATCTCTTTCATGACGCACGATAAGATTTTTTGCCGTTGTGCAACAACTGTGTTGTTGCACAACCTCGAAATGGTGGAATAAGACGGGACTTCCGGCTCCATCAGATAAATGAATCGCGTATCAAACTTGTTGCTGTCTTATATTCGCCTGACGCTTCCTGAATGTTTGGAAAACGCATACAAGATGGCGGCAAACAACCGGTAGGGATTGTAAGACGGTCGACCGCCTTTTTCCGAATCCCTGCCAACCATTTCATACTAATATATGTTAGTTTATTTAAGTGCAAATCAAAGTAAGTCTCGTATGCGTGAATAGTAAGAGTCGATGATTATCGTCTGTACGGGAAACCATGTTTTACGTTTTCTGTCGGGGGATTGGCGGAAATTGTAAAGTTTTGGGGCGGCGGGAGATGTTTTTCGGGGAAAATCAGGCGGAAACAAGTTTGGCACGGGATTTGCTTCGAGGCGGCATCACTTCGAAACAAACAAGGAGTCAACCTACATGAAACTCATCATCGCGTACATTCAGCCCGACCGGCTGAATCCCGTCAAGCAGGCGCTTTACGCCCGCAGCATCTTCAAAATCTCCGTCACGAACGCGCTGGGCTGCGGCCAGCAGCGCGGATACGTCCACATGTGGCGCGGCGCGCTTCAGGAAGTCAACCTACTGAAGAAGGTCCGCCTCGCGATCGCGGTCAACGACGAGTTCGTCGAGACCAGCATCGAAGGCATCTGCGAGGGCGCGCGCACAGGCCACATCGGCGACGGCAAGATCTTCGTGCTCCCCATGGACGAATGCATCCGCATCCGCACGGGCGAACGCGGCAACGAGGCAATCGGATAACCCCGCAACATCGGAAAGGAATTCAATCATTATGAATAAGATGATGACAGCGCTTCTGATGAGCCTCGTTTTTGTTGGCATGTGCGCCGGCGCCGAGGAAGCGGCGGAAGCTATCACCCATGTGACCGTGGCAGCCGAAGCAGTTCAGGAGGGCGCAGCGCCCGCGCCCTCGACCGCCGATTATGCGATGTTCGCGGTGAACAACCTGTGGGTCATGGCGGGCGGCATGCTGGTCTTCCTGATGCACCTCGGATTCGCGTGCGTGGAGTCCGGCCTGGCCCGCGCAAAAAACTGCAACAACATCCTCTTCAAGAACACCATGACCCCGGCGATCGGGTTCCTTTCGTACGCCGTCTGCGGATTCGCGCTCATGTACCCCGGTGTGAACTGGATCTGGAACAACTGGCTCGGGTTCGCCGGATTCGGCCTGCATCTGCCCGCGGGCGATCCGATCGCGTACCACAACGGCGAGTTCACGTACTGGACGGACTTCTTCTTCCAGGGGATGTTCGCCGCGACGGCCGCGACCATCGTGTCCGGTGCGGTGGCCGAACGCGTGAAGCTGAGCAGCTACCTGATCTTCACTGCCATCTACGTGTCGGTCGTGTACCCGATCGTCGGCTCGTGGGGCTGGGGCGGCGGCTGGCTGGACGCCCTGCACTTCCACGATTTCGCCGGCTCCACCTTCGTGCACAGCGTCGGCGGCTGGGCCGCGCTCTCCGGCGTGATCCTGCTCGGACCGCGCATCGGCAAGTACGTCGACGGCAAGGTGATGCCCATCATGGGCCACAACATGCCGCTCGTGACCATCGGCGTCTTCCTGCTCTGGCTCGGCTGGTTCGGTTTCAACGGCGCGTCCGCCCTGAACGCCGATCCGAGCAAGGTCAGCCTCGTGCTCGTGAACACCATGATCGCCGCCAGCGCCTCGGTCGTCTCCAGCATGCTCACCAGCAAGGTCATGCTGCACCACCCCGACCTCTCCATGACCATGAACGGCTGCCTGGCCGGTCTGGTCGGCATCACGGCCGGCGCGGACTGCGTGAGCGTGGGCTCGGCGGTCATCATCGGCCTCATCTCCGGCGTCATCGTGGTCCCCGCGGTCGTGTGCTTCGACCGGCTCCACCTCGACGACCCGGTCGGTGCGCTCTCCGTCCATCTGGTAAACGGCGTCTGGGGCACGCTCGCGGTCGGCATCTTCTCCGTCGTGCCGGAATACACGTTCCAGGTACAGCTCCTCGGCGCGGCCGTCGTCGGCGTCGTGTCCTTCGCATCCTCCTTCGCGATCTTCTTCGCGCTGAAGAAAATCTCCGGCATCCGCGTCAGCGAAGAGGAAGAACTCCGCGGCCTCGACCTCTGCGAACACGGCGGCGAAGCCTATCCCGGATTCCAGTTCTTCGTCAACATGTAAGGAGGGCAAGCCCTCCACTGCGGCAGTGCCTTGCTTCGCAACGGCACGAAGACAAATACAAATTGCCCCGGCCAGCTCAAAGCGACCGGGGCTTTCTTTTGTCAGGAAATGTAAATCAAGGCCGAGCGCAGGCGCGGATCAGTGTCCCGCCCCCGAAGCCGCCTCCGCGGCACGGATCTTCCGCAGTTCCTCCACACAGCGCGGCACGTCATTGAACGGCAGGTTCTTCCATTTTTCGACGGGAAGATCCCACCAGCGAAGTTCGAGCAGCGCCTCGATGATCTCCGGCGAGAACCGGTAGCGGATCAGTTTGGCCGGGACGCCGCCGACGATCGCATACGGCGGAACGTCCTTCGTCACGACAGAGTTAGACGCAACGATCGCGCCGTCCCCGACCGTGACGCCGTCCATGATAACGGAGTTGATGCCGATCCACACGTCGTTTCCGATATGGCACGGAGGCTTTTCGCCGTCGAACTTGCAGCGGCATTCCGGCGGCAGGTTCGGGCCGTACGGCATATCAAGATACATCACGGGATGGGTCGAAAGGAAATCGATCGGATGCTGCGAAGGCCCGAGCCATACATTGCGGGCGATGGAGCAATACTTGCCGACAGTCGTTTCCTTGTTCGAGACCCCGAACCCTTCTCCCGCGTACGAAGCATAACCCATTTTGCACTTGCGGCTCCGGATTTTGATGTAATGCGCGAACACGACCCGTTTGCGGGCTCTTTTGCGGACCTCCCGGACGGGGATAAAATTACAAAGAAACCGTTTCAGAGCTAAAGGGAACATGGGGACTCCTTGGGGGGTGCGATATTTCAGAACAAGGACTATTCCATTAATATAACATTTTTTCCGGGAAAGTCAAGCAGGACGAGCAAAAAACAACAGTATTACTCGGCTTTCTGATAGACGCGGACGTAGTCAACGTACATGTGAACCGGGAACGGCACTTTGGTGACGTCGCCGCCGTTGTCGCCGCCGAGCGCGAGGTTCACCAGCAGATAGTGCGGCTGACGGAACGGATTTTCGACGGAACGATAGCGCGCGTTTTTGACCCCGGCGATGGAGGAATCGTTCACGGCGCGCCCGTCCACGGACAGCACAATGCGGTTTTCGTCCCAGTCCATCGCGTACACGTGGAACTTGTCCGCCCATTCCGGGTCGTCCTTCCGGTAATCGCCGAGCGGAATGCGGACGGTGCTCCATTCCGGCGACCACTGGCCGCCTGCCGCGGACCAGCAGAAATTCGCAAGGACCGTTTCCTTGTAATACTCGAAGATGTCGATCTCTCCGCAGGACGGCCAGTTCTCGGACACGCCGAGCGTCCAGAACGCGGGCCAGGAACCTTCCATCAGGGGCGCTTTGACGCGCGCTTCGATGCGTCCGAACTGGAACGAATGCAATCCCTTCGTGATGAGGCAGGCGGAGGTGTATTCGATGGGGCGGTTGTCCCCGCCGAACCCGAACCTGCCCCCGGCTCCGCGCGGATTCGGCAGAGGCTGGTCGTGATGTTCGCCCGTGATGACCAGGCATCCGTCGCGCACCTCGGCGCTTTCCGGACGATACCACTGTGCCTCATGGTTCCGCACGTATCCGGTCTCGTAGGTCCAGTTCGCCGGATCGGGCCGTCCGTCCACGTTGAACTCGTCGGACCAGACCAGTTTCATGCCGGCGGGCGGATTCGGCGCGAAGGGATCGGCCTTGGGCGCGGATGCGGACTCCGAAGACACAGTATTCCGCGGCGTCCGGGCAGGACCACATGAGGCAAGGATGCAGGCGAAAACGACCGGAAGGGACAGAAGGGAAAGGGCTTTCATCATCGGACCTCCGGAGTAGGCTTTTCCTTGGGAATCCGCCTCAGTTCGAGGCAGGCATGGACATCAGGAACTCGGCGTTCGTCGAGACCTTTTTGAGCTTGGAGATCAGGACTTCCATGGCCTCGACGGGCGGGACGCCGGTCATGGCCTTGCGGAGTGTCCAGACGCGCGGAAGCTCGTCGCGGTGGAGCAGGAGCTCCTCCTTGCGCGTGCCGCTGGCCTCGATATTGATGGCCGGATAGACACGCTTGTCGACGAGACGGCGGTCGAGGTGAAGCTCCATGTTGCCGGTGCCCTTGAACTCCTCGAAAATAACCTCGTCCATCTTGCTGCCGGTGTCGATCAGCGCAGTGGCGATGATGGTCAGGCTGCCGTAGTCCTCGATGTTGCGCGCCGCGCCGAAGAAGCGTTTCGGCTTGTGCAGGGCGTTTGCGTCAACGCCGCCGGTCAGGATCTTGCCGCTGTGGGGCTGGAGGGTGTTGTAGGCGCGGGCAAGGCGCGTGATGGAGTCGAGCAGGATCACGACGTCCTTCTTGGATTCGACCAGGCGTTTGGCCTTTTCGATGACCATTTCGGCGATCTGCACATGGCGTTCCGGCGGCTCGTCGAAGGTCGAGCTCACGACTTCCGCGTTCGAGCTCACACTCATTTTCATATCCGTGACTTCCTCGGGGCGCTCGTCGATCAGGAGGATGATCAGGATGACCTCGGGGTTGTTCCTGATGATTGAGTTCGCCATCTTCTGCAGGAGCACGGTCTTGCCGGTACGGGGCGGCGCGACGATGAGGCCGCGCTGGCCGAGGCCGATCGGCGTCACCAGGTCGACCACGCGCCCGCAGAGCTCGTCCGGGGTGGTCTCCAGGAAGAGACGCCGGGTCGGGAAATACGGCTTAAGTTCGTTGAACGGGATGATGTCGCGCTTGCACTCGGGCGACTGGTGGTTGATGCTGGTCACGCGGAACATCGCGAAGAAGCGTTCCTGTTCGCGCGGCTGACGGATCTCGCCCTCAATGAAGTCGCCGGTGCGGACGGCGTAACGGCGCACCTGGTTCGGGCTGAGGTAGATGTCCTCGGAGGACGGCAGGTAGCTGTAGTACGGGGAACGCAGGAAGCCGCCGCCGACAAGGATGCATTTTTCGCTGTTTGCGCGGACGATCTCGAACACAAGCTCGGATTTGGTGAGGACGCCGACGCCCTCGATGCCCATCTCGCGCGCCATCTGGCTGAGCTCGGTGATGGACTTCTGCTGAAGCTCGGAAATGTTCAGGGTCTGCGGCGGGATCGGGTTGCCTTCCTCGTCGTACTCCACGCGCGGACCGTTGTTGTAGTTCTGCTGCGTCATCTTCATGAGGCGGCGGATTTCGGCGTAGGTCGGATCGTCGCCTCCCTGACGGATGCTGTTGTAGCCGCCGTTGCCGCCCTGGAACCGGCGTTTCTGATTCTGCTGGTTCTGCTGATTCTGCTGCTTGTTGAACTGGCGGTTGTTCTGTTGATTGTTATTGAACTGGCGGTTGTTCTGCTGGTTGTTATTGTTGAACTGGCGGTTGTGCTTGTTGTTTCTCTGCTGGTTCTGATTGTTCTGCTGGTTCTGGCCGTGATTGCGCTGCTGGTTGTTCTGCTGGTTCTGCTGCGCGGCCGGACGTGCGGCAGGTCCGCCCTGCGCGGGAGCGGCGGACTCGCCCTGCGGACGGGATTCCGCGGGAACCTGTTCGCCGAGATCGCGGCTCTCCATGTTGTCGTCCGGAAAATCCGGCATGGGGGCTTCGTTTTGCTGCATGCGCGCGGGCGCTTTCGGCGCGGGGGGAACGTAGACGATGCTGTCGTCGTCGGGGGGGAGGTCAACGGACGCGCCGCCGGACTCGTTCATGCCGGCGACCACGATCTCGTTCGGACGGATCCCGCCAGGGAATCCCTGGTCCTGCGAATCGCCGTCGAAATCGCCATCGTCGTCGAGACTGAACTTATAGGTGCGAACGGCTTTCAGGCCGTTGCGGGAAGTCGGGGTAAAGGATTCGACATGCTGGACGGACGCGGGATCGTAATCGCCGTCTTCTCCGAAATCCGCGTCGGACGCGCTGTTGCGGGAAGCGGCGGAGTGGGCCGCCGACTTGGACCCGAACGTGGCCTGGACCGGCGCGGCGGGTTTTTCTTCCGGTGCAGATTCCAGCTGCAGATCGGGCGCGGCATCCATGGCGGCATCGTCTTCGGTGCGTTTTTTCGGCGGACGGCCGCGGCGTTTTTTCACGGGCGCGTCGGCTTCCGCTTCCACAGACGGAGCGGCCTGCTCCGGCATTTCATTCTGTGCGGGATTCTGGTTTTCGGACTGCATTGCTTCCATTTCGTCGGACATCTTTTTTTCCTTTCTGATGTGTTATTATGAATTTTGAATAAAAGACTTAATATGGGGAAAGTTACGGCAGGTTTGACTTCAACTTCGCGACCAGCTCGAAACACTGTTTCCGCAAGTGTTCCAGTCCGCCGTTGTTGATCAACCCGAAATCGGCGCGGGCAAGTTTCGCATCGGCGGACATCTGCACGTCCAGACGCGATTCCGCATCCTCGCGCGTCAGACCGTTGCGCGCCATCAGCCGTTCGATCTGCTTTTCCCGGGGCATCCAGACCGCGATCGTATGCGAATATTTTGATTCCCAGCCGATTTCGAAAAGCAGCGGGACCTCGACCAGAACCAGTTCGTTTTCCCCAACACCATCATGAGCCATAACTTCCTGCAACCGGCGTTCCACGGCGGGATGCACCAGCGCATTCAACGTCGCAAATGCCTCCGTGCGATCCGATGCGGAGAAAAGCCGTTTCGACAGCGCCGCGCGGTCGATGCGCGAATCCGGGGACACGACGTCGCCGCCCCAGTTTTTGCGTATTCCGGCCAGCAGGTCCGGCGTGGGATGTTCATAAAGGTCATGGCAAATCGCATCGGTGTCGTAAAGATGGGAAAATCCGGCTTCCAGCAGGAAACGGCCTGCCGTCGTTTTTCCGCATGCGATTCCGCCTGTCAGAGCAAGAGGGTTCAACTCTTCGGTCTCCGTGCGGGTTCGTTTGGGTTGTGATTTCCGGAACGCGTTTTTTGCGCCGTCCAGGGCAAACGGATTCCGGGGGGGGCGACAAACCGTCCGAAACATGATACAGGCGGATGATGCCTGCCGGACGGGTCGGGGATTTTTATGACCGAATGGCCGGGAAACAACAGAGTTCCGGGCGGTCATAATAAGGTGATTGAGTTTAATGTAGCATGCCGTGTTCTTTTTTTCAAGCGCATTTTCGGAAAAAAACGCAAAAACCGCCTGAATTCTCCTTTTTTCCGGCAAAGGACGCCGCCGAAAAATGGTCTCCCGGCATCGTCCGGGACTTTTTTGGAAACACTCCGAAAAAAACGGCGTTTCACGGTTGATAAATCCCCGTTTCACGATTATATTATTTAGGAGAAAAATCTTTGAAAAAACAGACGCGCTTCCCCCCTGTCTTCTTTGTTCCCCTGCCCTGACGGATGCCCGGTTCACGAACCGGAATGTGCCGCATGGAGATTGGCGGATTTCAAGGATGCGGGCGGGCGCGCGCCTGAAAACACGGGAAACGACGATGAACGAGATCGGTTTTGACAACACACGCTATCTGGAGGAGCAGTCCGCCGAGATTCTGCGCCGCGCCGAGCGGTTCCAGAACAAACTTTACATCGAATTCGGGGGCAAGCTCGCCTACGACTACCACGCCGCGCGCATCCTGCCCGGCTTCGACCCGAACGTCAAGCTCAAACTGCTCCAGCGCCTGAAGGACAAGATCGACGTCGTGATCTGCATCTACGCGGGCGACATCGAACGCAAGAAGATCCGCGCCGACTTCGGCATCGCCTACGATGCCGACACCTTCCGCATCATGGACAACCTCCGTTCGCTCGGCATCAGCGTGAAGGCGGTCGTCGTGACCCGCTACGAGGACCACCCCGCGGTCAACAACTTCATCACCAAGCTCGAACGCCGCAACGTCGCCGTCTACAAGCACAAGACCATCAAGGGCTACCCCGCCGACGTCGACCTCATCGTGAGCGACGCCGGATACGGCGCGAACCCGTACGTCGAGACCGACCGTCCGATCGTCATCGTGACCGGCCCCGGCCCCAGCAGCGGCAAAATGGCGACCTGCCTCTCCCAGGTCTACCACGAGCACAAGCGCGGCGTCGCCGCCGGCTACGCCAAATTCGAGACGTTCCCCGTCTGGAACCTCCCTCTGAACCACCCGGTCAACATCGCCTACGAGGCCGCAACCGCCGACATCGCCGACGTGAACATGGTCGACCCGTTCCACCTGGACGCCTACGGCACGACCGCGGTCAACTACAACCGCGACATCGAGATCTTCCCCGTCGTCCGCCGCATCATGGAGCGCATCATGGGCGAAGGCCAAGTCTACAAATCCCCGACCGACATGGGCGTGAACCGCGTCGGATTCGCGATCTCGGACGACGCCGTCGTGCGCGAAGCCTCCAAGCAGGAGATCATCCGCCGCTGGTTCCGCTACAGCGCGGAATACGCCCTCGGCGCGACCGACCTCAACACCGTCCAGCGCGTGCAGATCCTCATGGACAACCTCGGGATCAAGGGCGAAGACCGCCCGGTCGTGATCCCCGCCCGCGAGACCGCCGCGCAGGCCGCGAAGATCCCCGGACACGGCAACGAAGGGTTCTACTGCGGCGCTGCGCTCCAGCTCCCCGACGGACGCATGATCACCGGCAAGAACTCCCCTCTGCTCCACGCCGCCGCGGCGTGCGTGCTGAAGGCGCTGAAGGAACTCGCGAACCTGCCGCACGAACTCGACCTGCTCTCCCCGGACGTGATCGACTCCGTGGCGCACCTCAAGAAAACTCTGAAGAACCCGCGCGTCAGCCTCGACCTCGAGGAAACGCTCATCGCGCTCGCCGTCAGCACCACCGCCAACCCCGCCGCGAAGCTCGCGCTCAACCATCTTTCCCAGCTCAACGGCTGCGAAATGCACCTCTCCCACCTCCCCGCGCAGGGCGACGCCGCCGGTCTCCGCAAGCTCGGCGTCAACCTCACCAGCGATCCAAAATTCGCCAGCCGCGACCTCTTTGTGGAATGATCCATTATGCTTGATCCTATTCAGGCCAGAAAACAAGTTCTGAAATCCTGCCGACGCGTCGTCCTGAAAGTCGGGACGCGCCTCCTCGCCGACCGGACCGCCATCGCGCGTCTGGTCTCCCAGATCCACGCCCTCCGCGAATCCGGCCGCCAGGTCATCCTGGTCTCCTCCGGCGCGGTCGGCATGGGCATGCGCGCCGCCGGGCTCAAACGCCGTCCGCGCCACCTCTCCGAAGTCCAGGCGCTCGCCGCCATGGGCCAGGCCACGCTCATGGCGATGTACGAGGCGGAATGCCGCAAGTACGATTTCCGCGCCGCCCAGCTGCTCCTCACCGCCGACGACCTGCGTTCCCGCGAACGCCATCTGAACGCCGTCAACTGCATCGAAGCGCTGCTCGCACACGACGTGCTCCCGATCATCAACGAGAACGACCCCGTATCCGTCAGCGAACTCAAGTTCGGCGACAACGACACGCTCGCCGCGCTTCTCGGATCCATGATCCGCGCCGACCTCACGATCATCCTCACTACCGTAGACGGCCTCCTCGACAAGAACCCGGACGGCACGCTCGGCGACCGCATCTCCGTCGTGCACGGCGTGACCGCCCAGCTGAAGGAGATCGCGTCCGGCACCGACGACGCCGCGTTCTCCATCGGCGGCATGGCATCCAAGCTGAAGGCCGCCGAAGTCCTGAACAGCGCCGGCGAAGCACTCTGGATCGCCTCCGGCGAGGACGCCGACATCATCGCGCGCATCTTCGCCGCCGAGGACGTCGGCACCGTGTTCCTGCCGCAGGACGGCATGCACAAGATGGGCTCCCGCAAGCGCTGGCTCGCCTCGTTCTCGCGCCCCGCGGGCGTCATCGCCATCGACGACGGCGCGGCGAACGCCCTGGTCAAAAAAGGTTCCAGCCTGCTCCCGTCCGGCATCGTCTCCGTCACCGGCGCGTTCAAACGCGGCGACGTGGTCCGCATCGTGCGCGCGGCGTCCGGCGAAGTCCTCGCGAAGGGCATCACCAATTTCTCCGCCGAAGAAGCCGCGCGGATCGCGCACCACAAATCCGGCGACCTGACCTCCATCCTCGGCTGCGACGCCGAAGAGGAAGTCGTCCACCGCAACAACCTCGTCCTGCTCTGACGCGTTCCATTTTCACTCCCTGCTCCTCCATGAAATTCTATATCAAGACCTACGGCTGCCAGATGAACCTGCGCGACTCCGACTCCGCCGCCGCGCTCCTCATCGAACACGGTTTCACGCCCGCCGAGGGCGAGGCCGACGCCGACCTCGTGATCCTGAACACTTGCAGCGTGCGCGACCAGGCGGAACGCAAGGCGATCGGCAAGCTCGGATTCCTCGGCAAGCTCAAACGCGAACGCCCGTGGATGATCTTCGGCATCATGGGCTGCATGGCGCAGAGCCGCGGCACGGAGCTGCTGAAGTCGATCAGACACCTCGATTTCGCCATCGGCACAGACCAGATCCACCGCATCCCGGAGATCGTGGAGCAGATCGCCGCGAAACACGAAAAGACCGCTTCCTTCGACCGCGCGTCCGCCGAGACGCCCGGCATCGACTCCCACCGATTCGACGGCGCCGAGTCGCCCCACTCCGCATTCGTCTCCATCATGCGCGGATGCAGCCGCTACTGTTCCTACTGCATCGTGCCGTTCGTGCGCGGACCGGAACGCAGCCGCCCGATGGACTCCATCCTCGCCGAATGCCGCACCCTCGCCGCGCACGGCGTGCCGGAAATTTTCCTGCTCGGGCAGAACGTCTCGGCCTACGGGCTGGACAATACCGCCCCGCCGCCGGACGACGCCCCCTCCCCCTTCGGCGAACTCCTGAAAGGCATCGCCGCCATCGACGGCGTCCGCCGCATCCGGTTCACCTCGCCGCACCCCGCCTACTTCACGCAGGCGCTCATTGACGCATTCACCCAGACGGACAAAGTCTGCAAATACGTGCATCTGCCGCTTCAGTCCGGCTCCGACCGCATCCTCAAGCTCATGAACCGCCCGTACGACACGGCGAAATACCTCTCGATCACGGACCGCCTGCGCGCGGCCGCCCCCGGCATTTCGTTCTCCACGGACGTCATCGTCGGATTCCCGACCGAGACCGAGGCGGATTTCCAGGCCACGCGCGCGCTCATGGACCGCGTCGGATTCGACAACGCGTTCATCTTCAAGTATTCGCCGCGCAAGGGAACGCGTTCCGCGCAGATGCCCGACGATGTCCCGCAGGAGGTCAAAGAGGAGCGCAACCAGATCCTGCTCGCCGACCTCGAACGCCGCGCCGAAGCAGCCAACAAGAAGCTCGTCGGGCAGACGTTCGAACTCCTCGTCGAGGGCCCCAGCAAACGCAACTCCGCGCGCTGGAGCGGACGCACCGAAACGTTCAAACAGGCCGTCTTCACCCCCGATCCGGCGCATCCCGTCCAGTGCGGCGACTTCGTACGCGTGAAGATCGTGCGCTCCACCGCAACCACCCTCTACGGCGAACTGATTCCCGCTGAAAAAACGAACTGACGTCCAACGAAAGGCTTCCGCGCATGAAACTGCTCTTCTTCTCCGATGTCCACGGCGTGCCCAGCACGCTCGAACGCCTTTTCGAACACGCCGACGCGCTTCAGCCCGACCGCATGGTCCTGCTCGGCGACGCTCTTTACCACGGCCCGCGCAACGGCGTCCCCGGCTGGTACGATCCGCAGAAGACCGCCGACCTGCTCAATTCCCGCCGCGACCAAATCCTCGCCGTGCGCGGCAACTGCGACGCCGACGTCGACCAGTTCCTCATCAAGTTCCCCATCATGGCGGATTTCTCAGAGATCCTCACCGAAAACGCCCGGTTCTTCGTCACGCACGGACATCTCTGGAACGCCGCGAACGTCCCGCCGGTCCAGCAGGGCACCATCCTCGCGCACGGCCACACCCACATCCCCGAGATCCGCCCCCTGCCCGAAGGCGTCACCCTCTTCAATCCCGGTTCCATCTCCCTGCCGAAACGCAATTTCCCTCCGACCTTCGGCTTCTTCGACGGCGAAAATCTCTCCGTCCGCCGCCTCGAGGACGGCGCGGTCCTTCTTCCGAACTGAAGGACCTCGTGTCCGAACCAGCCGGACCCGATCGACACCACTTGCGGTGCGAACATAGCCGGACACTGACTCAGTACGGCTTGCGTTGTACGCGCGTTTCTATAAAATCAGAAAAAATAGAGGAATCTTCCGAATTCCGCCTTGATTTTTTCGTTCCCGAAGCTACAGTATAGTGATAGAATATCACTTTTCACATACAACAAATTGAAATCAAACTCAAAACAAGGATTTTCCACCATGATGAAAAAACTTGCCTGCCTCGCAGCCTGCGCCGTTGCCGCGTTCGCTCTCTCCGCCTGCTCCTCCTTCGAAATGGCCACGAATACCAACGGCGTGAAGTTCACGACCGGCGAAGCCGAGACCCTCGGCCACGTGAACGCCGACATCTGGGGCGTGTACGTCTTCGGCCTGCCCGTGATCTCCGGCAGCTCCGTCGAACCCGGCAAATGCGTCGTCTTCAGCGACACCGTGGACACCAGCAACGCCATCTCGTTCCTGACCCACAACACCCAGAGGAAGCTCAACGCCTCCGTCATCACCGACGTCACCACCGAACGCACCACCGGCTGGCTCGTCCCCACGGTCTTCTTCTTCTACCGCGACATCCAGGTCTCCGGCAACGTCGTAAAGAAGTAAGGAGCGTCTGTCTCCTATGCCTGACGCGAAAGGCAGCGGCAGTCAACGTCTGGAGAAAGTCCGGCGCAACATGCTCCGGATGACCTCTCCCGACGGGTTCGGCGACGACAGCGCGAAGGAATTCGGTTCCCTCTCCGCGATCAACGTCCCGCCGTGGCTCGCCCGTGCCGATGCGTCCTTCGACCGGGCGGTCCGTCTGATCCGGAAATCGACGCCGCCCGGCGATTCCGCGCCCGCCCCCATGATCCGCCTCGAATACTGGCGCGTGGTGAGGACGCTTCTACAGGAATCGGAGGAAAATCTCGCCTCCATCCACCACGTTTTCGAACAGGCGGAGGAAATCCCGCTGGACGTCTCCGTCTATTTGGCGTTCGTGCGGTTCCTGCTCCGCCTCGTGATGCAGATCGCGATGGCCGCGCGCTCCGGCGTCGAACTCGCCGCGGACGCACGCTGGTTCCCCTCGCCCCTCTTCCCCGCTCAGTTCCAGGATACTCTGTCCGACGCGGAAGCCGTTTTCACTGCTTCGGAAGGCCGCATCCGCCAGTTCGCGCTCGACAGCCTCGCGCTCGCCTCGCCCGCGCTCGACAAGATACGCTCGGATTGTCAGAAGGCCCTGCCGAAAGTCGCGAAGGAACGTTATGAACGCGCATTCAAGGCGTTCACGGAGCATTTCTCGCACTTCGGGGAGGATGTGTCCGCATGACTCCTCAGAACGAGGCTCCGCAGGAGGAATCCAGTACATTCGTACGTCCGCCGAAGAAAACGGACTGGCGGACGGCCTGCATCCGCATCGGCGTCATCGCCGGCGCGACCGTCCTGGTCTGCCTCTTCGTGCTCCGCCCGATGGTCATCAACGGCGAAAGCATGATGCCCACCTATTCCAGCCGCGGCTTCACCTTCGCCTTCCTGCCCTATTTCAAGCTCTACGACCCGCAACGCCACCAGATCGTCATCCTCAAGCATGCCGGGTTCAACACCTTTCTCCTCAAACGCGTGCTCGCATTCCCCGGCGAAACGGTCGAGATGCGCAACGGCGTCCTGTACGTGAACGGCAAGGCGCTCGACGAACCGTATATGAAGAACGGATGCAGCTGGGACATGTCCGCCCGCGAGGTGCCGAAAGGCAAGATATTCGTCCTCGGCGACAACCGTTCCATGCCCATGAAGGAGCACATGGGCGGCATGATCGACCAAAGCCGTCTCGCAGGCGTCCCTATCTGGTGAGCGCTCATGGCAGGACTTCACTTCACGAAACAAAAATGGTTCGCGCTCGCCGCGGTCATTTTCGCCACGGCGGCCGCCGTCTGGTTTTTCTATTTCCGCACGGACGACGCGATCATCGTCAAAAAACGTCTCCGCGAAGCCGTCGAATTCGCCGAAAAACAGCCCAAGGGCTCCGGCTTCAATCTTCAGAGCGCGGGCATGGCGCATGCGCTCGGCGAGTTCTTCACGACGGAGACCGACGTCAGCATCTCCGGCGAATCGCGCGGCCAGACCTACACGCTGTCCGCCGACACACGCGCGCAGGTCATTTCCTCGTATTTCATGCTGCGTCCGCTAATCACGTCGCTCTCGGTCAGTCTCGCGGAGATCGAGGTCGCTTTCCTGAACGACGCTCACGATGCAGCCTCGGTCAAATGCTCCGCGATGGCGACCGGCACGACGCAGAACGGCGATTTCTTCCGCGAAGGCCGTCTGATCTCCGCCGAGATGGTCTATGACGATGGCGAATGGCGGTTCCGTTCGCTCCGGGCGGATCCGGTCGTCAGTTTCGATTGAGTTTCCATTTTAATTTGAAAGGGTTTTGATTTCCTATGCTTTTATATGCAGCAGTCATCGGAGGGGTCGTCGGTTTTATCCTCGGCGCGCTCATCCTGTTCCTGTGGATGAGGGCAAGATCGCGCACCGACGCCGCACGCATCGCCGAACTCGAATCCCGCACCGCCGCGTTCGATCAGGCGGTCGCCGACAAGGTCCGCGCGGAAAGCGCGCTCGAACAGCTCAAACTCTCCTCGCAGCGTGAACTCGAATTCGCCCGGCATGCGGCGCAGGCAGAATCGGACGCAGCAGCGAAGGCGCATGAAGCTGAACTCGCATCCGTCCGCAATCAGGCCGCCGCCGCACTTGATGCGGAGAAACGCCGTGCCGCGTCCGAGCTTGAAGCCGAACAAAGCAAATCCGCCGCGCTCCTCGATGCCGAAAAACGCCGCGCCGCCGCCGAACTTGAGGCGGAAAAATGCAAGGCGCAGTCTGAGCTCGCCGCCATGCGCGAGGCGCAGGCGCAGATGGAGAAGGTCACGAAGGAACGCACCGAGCATCTCCGTCAGGAATTCAAAGTCCTCAGCGAGACCATCCTGAAGGAGCGCACCGAAAATCTCCAGACCGCGAACAGGGAGCAGCTCGGCGCCATCCTCGCCCCGCTCCGCGAACAGCTCGCCGTCTACAAGAAGTCCATGGACGATGTCCGCGAAAACGGCGTCAAGCTCAACGAATCCCTGAAGCACCAGTACGAATCCATGGTCAGGATGACCGAGAAGATCGGCACGGACGCGAACAACCTCGCAAACGCGCTGAAGGGCCAGAGCAAGACGCAGGGCGACTGGGGCGAAATGATCCTCGAGACCATCCTCCGCAATTCCGGCCTCGTGAAGGGCGTCCACTACCGCACGCAGGACACCATCCGCGACGATTCCGGCAAGACGGTCAAAAGCGCGTCCGACCACATCATGCGCCCCGACGTGATCGTGAACTACCCCGACGGAAAGGCCGTCATCATCGACAGCAAGGTCAGCCTCACCGCCTACACGGACTACGTCGCGGCCGACGACCCGAAGAAACGCGAGGACGCCCTCCAGCGCCACATCCGCAGCGTCCAGGCGCACGTCGACGAGCTCGTCAAGAAAGACTACTCCGCCTACCTCCGCAAGGGCGATTCCGTCGATTTCGTGGTCATGTTCATCCCGAACGACCCGTCGTACCAGGCCGCGCTTCAGGGCGATTCCGGCCTCTGGAACCGCGCGTTCGAGCAGCGCATCCTCATCGTGAACCCGTTCAACCTGATGACGCTCCTCTACATCATCAAGGTCGCGTGGAACCGCATGGCGCAGGAACGCAACCAGCAGGAGATCGTGAAGACCGCAGAGACCCTGCTCGCGCGCGTTCAGCGCTTCTTCGCCGTGTTCGACGACGTCGGCCGTCAGCTCGAATCGACCGGGAAGAAGTACGAGGCCGCCGTGAAGGCGCTCAGCGGACGCCAGGGACTCCTCGGGTCCGCCGAAAAGCTCAAAGCGCTCGGTGTCCCGGCAAAGAAGGACCAGAAGATACCCGAACGCTTCACCGCCCCCGAATTCTCCTCCGACCCGCTCACGATCCTCATAAGCGAGGACGCGGAATCCGAACCGGACGACGCCGGAACAGACGACGGTCCCGCCCTGTCTGATGAACTTGATCTGCCGCTGTCCGGCGCGGACGACGCTTCCGGCGATGCGGACGCAACCGATGAACCCTGAACGGAAAGACCGCCTGCCATGAAACTTTTCTCCGTTTTCTTCTGCCTTTTCGCTTTCGCCGCCGGACTTTTCGCCGCGCCGCCCGTCAACGAGGATTCGTGGAAACTCGCCGCACAGGGGGACAACCTCGCGCTCTCGCTCACATTGCCCGACAACGCCCACGCCTACGAAGCCTCGACCGGCCCCGTCCTCCCCGACGGCGTCGCGCCGGTCTCCGCACCCGCCCCGAAACAGGAAAAGGACGTCGTGACCGGCGAACTCGGTTCGTTCTACGTCGGGCCGGGCGTCATCACGTGGGTCCTGCCGCAGGCCGCCGCGCTCGATGGCAAGCTCAAGGTCAAATGGCAGGTCTGCGTCGGCGAAATGTGCTACATGCCCGGCTCCGCCGAACTCGCCGTCCCCGGAGCCGCCTCAGCCACCGCTGAAACAACGTCTTCCGCTTCACCCGCCGCAGAAACGAAAGACGAATCCGCCGCCGCGGTCGAGCTTCTGCCGTTCGAACTGGTGCGCTCCGCCGACGGCTATCTCCCCGCCGAAAAATTCCTCGGTTTCCTCACCGGAGACGAATCCAAATACTCCGCGTTCACGTTCGCGGGCAAAGGCTTCCTGATGATGCTCCTGCTCGCGATCCTCGGCGGCATCGCGCTCAACCTCACGCCCTGCGTGCTGCCCCTGCTCCCGGTCAACCTCGCCATGATCGGCGCGGGCCAGGCGTCGGGCAACGGCAAGCTCACGCGCGTGTGGCACGGCATGGCGTACGGTGCGGGCATCATGATCACCTACGGCCTGCTCGGCGTGCTCTCCGTCCTGATGGGAACCACGTTCGGCGGCATCGACTCCAGCTGGATCTTCAACGCCGCCGTCGCCGTGATCTTCGTCGTGCTCGCGCTCGCCATGTTCGACCTCTTCGTCATCGACTTCTCACGGTTCGGCGCGTCCGTCCGCATGCCCGAATCCGCCCACTTCGGCGGCATCTTCCTGATGGGCGCGCTGTCCGCCGTGCTCGCGGGCGCATGCGTCGCCCCGGTCCTCGCCGCCGCGCTCGTGCAGGCCGCGAAAATGGTCGCGCACGGCGATTATTACGGGCTCGCCCTGCCCTTCGCGCTCGGATTCGGCATGGCGCTCCCGTGGCCCGTCGCCGCCGCCGGGATCGGACTCTTCCCGAAGCCAGGACGCTGGATGATGCGCGTGAAACAGCTCCTCGGCGTGTTCATCCTCGGGCTCGCCGCGTATTACGGCTGGACCGCCTGGACCCTCTTCGCCGACGGCCGCGCCGAAGCCGCCGGGATCGCCTCCGCGCAGGAATCCGCCGGAGCGACCGCGGAGATCAACGCCGCGCTGAAGGAATCCGCCGCCACCGGCCGCCCCGTCCTCCTCGATTTCACCGCCGCCTGGTGCAAGAACTGCAAGGCGATGGAGCTCTCCACCTTCCAGGATCCCGCGGTCAAGGCCGCCATGGACGGCATGATCTTCCTGAAAGTCCACGCCGACAAGCCCTCCGCCCCCGAGACCGCCGCCATCATGAAGGCGTTCGACGTCCCCGGCCTCCCCGCCTACCGCATCATCCGCCCAAAGTGACGCCCGCCGGACTCCCCCCCAGCCGACTACCCCCGACACCACGGAGAATTTAACATGAAACACCGATTTTTCTTGGTCGCAGCAGCGCTTTGCGCCGCTGTCTTCAGCTGGAGCATGACAGGCTGCGGAGGAATCGATGCCTCCCCGGCCTCGGAACGGCCGGAGTCTTTTTCCGCGGATGGAGTAATCTCGAAAGAACAAGCCACAGGTCTTCTGCAGGAGCAGATCCAGGACAATATCGAATCTTCGGAATTCAACGTCCTCGTGAACGTGACTGACGGCGACGGCAAACCGCTGAACGGCGTCAGGCTGGAAATCGAATTCAGCCGTCCTGACATGAAATATCCTCTTTTCAGCAAAAAAAAGGAATCGAAAACAGAAGCGAAAACGATCGATTCCGAGCTCCGTATTCAGGGAAAAGGCTGGACGAATCTCAACCTCGTTTTCAGGAAAGACGGCTATTTCATCGAAAGCCGCAGATTTCAAATTGATTTCATGCGGAGCGATCCGTCGCCCGTTACGCTTGGGGAAACCCTTCGCGTGCAGATGTTCCAAAAGACTCCTTCCGCCGAAATGCTGAACGGCATCCGCGCGGACCTCAAATACGATTTCAAGGGGGAGACCAGAACGATCTGCGACCTCTCGGCGTTTCGGAAAACGGGCGCGGCGCCCAGAAAAGAGAGAAGCGAAGAGGAGAAGGACAAAGACCGTCTCAAGAAGCTGAAACAGGCGACCGCGGGCTTGAAGACGAAACCGGAAGCCGCCAAGTATATCGAGCTGGATTTCAGGCGGGACGAACGCGGCGAAATCGTCTACGGCGATCCCCTGGCCCTGTACCGGACGATTCCGTGTCCCTCCGCGTTCATCATCCGGTTCCGCTCCGACGACCCGGACGATGGCATGATCCTGATCGATGAACTGGATCCGGATGTGACGCATGACCGGATGAAAAAAATCCATACGGCGGCCCCGGAAACAGGATATGACCAAAAGGAAATCGTAATCGAACTTGGAGAAGCGGACGCAACCGGGCACTACCCGTTCGAGTCGAAAAGAATCTACATCTTCCTGAAGTGCGGCAATCACTTCGGGAAGGCGGAAATCGAACAGATCAGTCTTTCGTTGAACCGGCGCGATCAGAAAATCGAGGGCGTCAGTACGCGTCTCGAGATATTACTCAACCAGAAGGAAGGCGACAGAAACCTGTCGTTGGGCTATTGATGAATGGCGAAAAAACGGTAACAATGCCGGAAATTCTTCATTTGAGGCCTTGAGGTATACCCTATCTATCGTCTCCAGCCGAATGATTCCCGAAAGAAAACTTTGTTTTTTTCCGAATGGGATTTGACTTTTCCCTGATTCGGACGTAATGTATAGACATTGAACAGGAAACGCATTTTAACGCAGGAGATAAAACGATGTGCCAGCTCGATAGATTGCGTCGTTTAAGAGGCGGAATCTATGAGATCGCCAGAAAACACAAGGCCGGCAAGGTCTATGTGTTCGGTTCCTGCGCCCGCAAGGAAGAGACCCCCGACAGCGACGTCGATTTCATCGTCGAATTTCACGGAGCGTCCGCCTTTGACCACATGCGCCTTGAGCTTGAATGGTCTGAATTCCTGAAGATGCCTGTAGACGTGGTATCGATGGGAGCTCTGGGACAGGATTATTTCGCGGAACAGGTCCGCAAGGAAATGGTGCGTCTTTAATCCCAAAAACGTACGCACAAAAGACGGGCAGAACTGATATTTTTTCCTCCTCGCATAACTTCAAAAAGAAAGGCTATACCATGAAGTTGTCAGGCAAGAGAATCCGGCGGATTTTGATCGTATGTTTAACGGCGGTGTGCCTTGTGCTCCTGCTCTGCGCGGGATGCGTAAGGAACGCCCTTCAGAAAAACCTCCGGCAGGGCGGCTACATGGAGTCGTGGAGCGAGGACGACGGCCGCGTGCTCTCCGGCCTCTCCTACGGCAAGGAAGCCTCGAACAAGTACGACCTGTATCTCCCGAAAGACCTCGACCCGAAGGCGGACGCGCCGCTTCTGCTCCTGATCCACGGCGGATCCTGGACCGAGGGGAGCCGCAGCGACATGGCATATGCCTGCAAGTATTACGCGAAAAACGGCTGCATCACGGCCACCATGGATTATTCCCTGGTCTCGGACAAGAACGACGTCACGATCAAGACCATGCTCGACGAGATCACGGCGTGCATCGCCGCGCTCAAACAGAGGCTCGCGAAGGAAGGCTGTCAAGCCCCGAAACTCGCCGTCGGCGGCTTCTCCGCGGGCGGACACCTGGCGCTGCTGTACGCCTATTCCCGCGCCTCGGAATCCGCCATCCCGGTCGCGTTCGTGTTCGACAAGGTCGGCCCGGTGTCGTTCCACATGGAATTCTGGGGCGACCGGATCGCCGCGATGCTGATCGGCTACGGCGCGCGCGTCGCGGTCGACCCGAAGAAACTCGACACGCCCGAGTTGAAGGCGGCGGCGGACACGCTTTCCCCGCTTCACTTCGTCAATGAAAAATCCGTTCCGACCGTCTTCGCCTACGGCGGGAAGGACGATCTCGTCAAGCCGATTCACCGCGACGAGCTCGCGAAGGCGCTGGAAACGCACCACGTCCCGAACGTCCGTGTCGATTTCCCGAACTCCAACCACATGCTCTGGGACGACCCGGACAGCACGGAGACCTTCCGCAAGGCCGTCCTCCAATACTGCGACAAGTACATGAACCGGAAGCCGCCGGCCGGGAAAAAAGAAGTATCGAAGCCCGCGGAACAGAAGGATGAGGAGAGGCAGCCCGATCTGAAGGAAAAGGATGAGGCGAAATAAGCCGTTTCATCTGTCCGTCTTCGTCACAAATATTCCGCCTCGATCCATTTTGAAATGCCGCAAATAAAGCATCAAAAAAAAGCTTTTTTGCAAACTTGACATCTGGTCAAAACATGCTATAGTATCCTAAAAAACAACTCCATTTTTCTAAAAAAGCAATCCCCGCCTGACCGCGGCAGACGATTTTTCCCCATTTTCAACAAGGAGCAGACCATGACAATATCCCGCAAGAATCGGTCCGTTACGGAAAAAGCCTCCTCCATTCAAAAAACCGCCTCGAAGATCATAGCGCTGACGCTGGTCTGCCTTTCCGCGGTCCTGTGGCTCGTCGCCTGCTCGGACGGTTCCCTGCCGCCGAAGGAAGGGGCGGAGCTGTGCCTGAACGAATTCTGCGAAGCGGTCAAAGCGGAGGACTGGACAAAGGCGACCGGAACCATCGACATGGCGACGGCCGATCCCATGCTGCTGAGTGTATGGAACTGCGAAGCATATACCGAAGCGGAAGATCTCCTGAGCAAAGGCAAAAACCTGAAAAAAGCGCTCGATATCCTGGCGGAGATCCCGGACAGCAGCGAGGAATTCACGGGAATCCGGGAATCTCTCGCCACGCTCCCCGCCGCTTCGCGGAAAAAGATTACCGACCAGCTCCCGAGTATCTGCCGATTCCTGCGTGGAGTCGATGCGTTCCAGCTGAAGATGTTCGTGCTTACCCTCTCCGAAGACCGGAAGTTTCTCGAGGTCTCGAAGGACCTTGTACGGCTTCAGCTCTCCTCCACGGAGGAGCCATTTGAAGCCGTCTTCCGAAAGAACGGAAAGGAATGGCGTCTTTCCTCTCTGGAACGCCGGCTGACGGCGGGGCGGGAAGCCCCCTCGGAAGTTGAACTTGTATATGCGAAAACGACGGCGAAGAAAAAATACGATGCCGGTTCCCCGGAACAGGCACTCGTGGATTTCTGGACCGCCGAATCGAAGCTGGATGTTGACGAGGTGCAGACTTTCCTCGCCGACGATTACATCAAGGTCGATGTCAACACGGTCCAGCGGACGAAAGCCGAATATATCGAACAGGGACAGGGGCTCAAAGGCGATTCGCTCTACGAGTTTTTCCGGTCCGAGATCGAACACACCGATGCCGGGACCGACTGGACTGCATTTTCGGAGTACCTGAAGTCGCTCGCGGGAAGCGAGGTGGAAGAATTCCTAATGGAGCATTACCGGAAACGGAACAGATCGGAGGGAAAAATGCTGCTGCAGACCATGTCCGTAGTCCCGGACAGCCGCAAGGTCGAGGGCAACAGCGCGTCCCTGGACGTCACGGTCTGCGATCAGACACTTGGCCGCATACAAATCCATGTCGAACTGGTCCGCAAGGACGGCAAATGGCTGATCCGAAAAGAAGTTTATACTCTCCTGCCGCCCGCGACCGACGCGGAAAAGAAATCCATGGGCAAGACGCTGCGCCTGATGGGCGTGGCGTTCGACGACGAGGACGAAAACAGGTTCGCCGGCATCTACGACAACATCGACAAAGCGCCGCTCACCAGAAAAAGCATCGACGAAAAGGAATACAGGGCGCTGTGGGAGATCCTGAAGACGGAAGACCGGTTCGTCTCCTACGACGCGGCACGTTTCCTCTACGATCAGGACAACCTGTTCCCGGAGGAAGTGAAACAGCTCAAGTTCAACGAGGATTCCCGCCTCGACCAGCTTGCCGCCAAGCTCCGCGATTTCTATTTCGTCAACGACCCGAACGCCGTCTTCCCCGGGGCGGACGAGGCGGAACGGGCGGAGGAATGGGGCACGCTCAGCCGCGTGATCGTGGGCAAGGCGGTGCTCGGCAGGTTTGTCTGGGGGCGTTACCAGAAGCATAAGGCGGGCTATCTGGATCAGATGCTGGCTTCCTGGCTCGAAAAGGCGAAGGTCACGGACGACAACGCCGACCTCATCATCAATCTCTGGTCGAGTTATCCGCCGGATCCGAGGGTCTGCGACCGGATGAAACTGATCGACACCCTCGCAAAAAACGGCGCACCGGAATGGGTGACGAGTTATCTGCGCGGCTGGACCTCCATTCAGATGGCATGGGAAGCGCGCGGCATCGGCACCGCGTCGACCGTTACCGACGAAGGCTGGAATAAGTTCAGGCTGTACCTGAACGACGCCGACCGCTACCTGGACCGCTCCATCAAGCTCAATCCCGACAACTACATCGCCTACTGCGAAAAGATCACGACCGCCATGGGGCACGGGACCTCCGCACAGGAACTGGAGAATTTCAGGAAAGGCATCGCGATCGCGCCGGAAGCCGGCACGCATCTGGGATACCTTCTGACCGCGCTCATGCCCCGCTGGGGCGGCTCCCGCCACGAGATGAAGCAGATACTTCTGGAAGGCATGAAACAGGATGAAAACAAGTCGCGCGTCCCTCTCTTGTCGTTCAACTACATCAACCTCGACATGTTCAACAATGAATTCGTGCCGCTCACGTTCCGCTCGTTCTACATGGACCCCGTCGTGCAGGACTGCGGCGAACGCCTCTTCGCGCAGGCGCTGAAGAGGAGCAAGGACACGTATTATCAGAACGTGATCCGCTTCGAACAGGCGCTGTTCTACCTGAACAGTCTCCGCTACGAGGATGCGCTCAAGGCATTCGACAGGATCACGTACAAGGGGAAGGAGCTCGACAAATTCCTGTACGACAACAGCGTACTGAAATTCCAGAACTTCTATCCCGTCGTCCCGGTCTACGAGGACCCGAAAGCGGCGTTCGAACTCAGGCGAAGCGCCGTCGCGCCGCTCCTTCGTAGGATCGAGCTCAATTTCGTGACGGAAAAGATCCCGCCCGCGGTCGCGCGCCGTCAGCTGCTCGCCCTGGCGGAAACCGACGAGGCGAAAGCCGATCCGTCCATCCGGAACTCCCTGATCGACCTCGCCGCCGCGTGGGGCGAACCCGAACAGCCTGGCGCAAATTACAAGACGAACCAAAACCATTCCGGCCCCGCGTGGGAATGCGCGTGTTTCATCGCCGATGCGGACCGCATCCGGTTCTTCTTCGATCACGGCTACGATGTCGGGGCTGTGCCGCATTTCTTCCTCCGCGCCAGGTATTACGCCGGACTCACGCTGGACGCGTCGAACCGGTCCAAGCTCGAACAGATCCGCAGGATGATCACGACCGAGGCGAAAAAATACTGGAAATACGTCGTGGACGATACCGATCCGGAACGGACGATCGAGGTGGAATACGATTCGCCGCGGATCGACTATGCAATGGTCGCAAAATCCGCAAAGTCCTCCAACAGGGACCTGCTGGTGATCGAATATGAATCCATCCACCAATTCATCTTCAATCTCAACGGCGACGCCCTGACCATCGAGCCGTTCCAGTACGCGCCGCTGCCGTCCGTCGTGATGGTCAACGGGAAGCCGTGGACCAACCTGTCGAAGCCGTTCCGCCTTCCGTTCAAGCCCGATCTGTCGCACGGGTTCTCCATGCTTCTCCGGGGCGCGTCGAAGTGGAGCACGCAGGCGTTCTGCGACGGGGACAAGCGCGCGGAACTGCTGGTCTGCCCCGTATATGAATTCGACCGTGCGAAGATGGCGTTCGCCGTCCTGTTCGGTTCGAACGCCCTTCCCCCGGCGCCCCAGTCGCAGAAGCCCGCGCAGCAGGTGATCGGCGGACTCAACCCGAAGCGCGTGAACTCCGTTCCCTTCGACCCGGAAACGATGAACGGAGAATCGGCCGGGAAGCGGAAGAAGTCGATCGTCTTCGAAGGGATGATCGACGGATCCGGGCTCTTCACGTTCAGCGGGAACAAGGTCACGTACAAGCATTCGACGTTCGATTACCCGGACTATATCAAGGTCAATGGCGTCACATGGGACAACCTGAACGTCCCGTTCAAGCTGGATTTCACCCCGGACTACTCCAGGACGAAAGTCGTCGAGATGAACGGCCGCAGTGAGATCCGGTTGAACTACACGCAGGACAAGCTGGAACTCTTCATCAACGACAGCGAGGCATCCCGCGCCGAATATCGCGTCTCCATGTATTTTGAGGACAATTGAACAGTCTGGAAAGGTCTTGACATGACATCCGCACACTCGATCAATAGGACGCTTGCCGCAGTCTTCGCCGCCGCGCTTTTCGTGTTTCTCGGCACGGGGTGCAGGCACGATGCGTACAATTCCGACGGCGAATGGGTCAGCGTGCCGATCACCCCGGTCAGCATTGGTCCGTATTTGCTGCCATTTGGAGAAGGAGATGTTACCACCTACGGCATTTCCACGGGATTGGCGGTCCAAAACATAGATTCGTATGGGATTTTTGTCCCGATCGGAACATCTTTCATTGGCAGGAACTACGGCATGGCATGCAGTCTGGTTTGCCTCTCCGAGGAATTCAATGGGATCGCGGTCGGCGCCATTGATTTAGGGAATCACAACGGCATTTCCATCTTTCCGATTGATTTCGGAAGCGGCACAAACGGACTGTCCGCCGAAGCGATTACGATCGGAAAAAGATTCAACGGAATTGACTTCTGTCTTTGTAACATTTACGGGACGGAGGGAGCCGGGTTGCAGGTGATCGGAGTGGATTTTTCCACGCATGACGACAGCGAGATAACCGGCTGCCAGATCGGAGGGATTTTGACCTCCGCCGTTCGCGGCGCGCAGATCGGTGCAGTCACATATAATCCGAAGGTCGGAATCAATCGCGGGAGATCGTTCGGGAAATGCCTGAATTTAGGCGTTATGAACCTCGATTTGACGGAGGGCTTCCAGGTCGGGGTGGTCAACAACACCTCGGAAGGAAATCCGGTTCAGATCGGACTGTTCAACACCACATTCGAGGGCAGCCCGTTCCAGATCGGATTGCTGAACATCAACCCGAACGGATTCCTCCCGATCTTCCCGTTCTTCAACTACAGCGTCAAAAAGGGCGCTTACGAACGCGAACAGGAATCGGCGGTCGGGTTCTGAGCTCGAATCCGGCGAAAAAGGAAGACGGAAAACGGAGGCGTTTTCATGCACGAGATCAAGGCGGCAAAATACCCGAAACCGAAACAGTTGTCCGATCCGTATCAGCGTTACGGCGACGACCTGAAAAAAAGCATCCTGCAAAAGGACGGATGTTATCTGAACGCTCGCGAGCTCACGGCCCTGTTTCACGGGTCGACGCCCGCCGGGACCTACGACGAATCCGCCCATTATCTGCCAGCCGTCACGCGTTGGCTCGCCGCGCACTACCAGGAATGCGTGCATGCTCGCGATGAGGAGTACGAAGAGCTGTTCAAACGGTTTCTCATGTGGACGGTCTTCTTCCACTCCGAACTGGTCAAGGACGGCACGCGGGACGACCTGAACCTTTATCTGTCCGATCTTTTCGCCCTCGCGACCGAACGCTTCGAGCTGTACGGCGGCGATCCGGAGGGATTCGAATGCGTCACATACTTCTTTACCTATTTCGGACACGGATCGTTCATGCAGACCGACGACCCGCTCGGGACATGCAGGGATTTCCCGTTCGGCATCACGGACGAATACATGGCGCGCCGTTTCAACAATCCGGCGTCCTACGCCGATCACGCGTGGCTGATCCTGCTTGCGATGGGCAACCGCGGGCTGACCTGGCGCTACGGCTTAAACGACATCCACGACAGCGCGTTTCTGGAGAAACTGTGGAACGATGCGGCGTGGCGGTCGGCGGCGGTCACGACGGTCATCGTGGAGACCGAGGCGCACCCGGAGCTGACCGACTACTGGTCGGCATGCCTGGACTACGGCATATTTTTCTGAAAACGCGGAAATGCCGCGGCGAAAAGACTTCGAGATGAGGGTATCTTCGTTTCCCCGATCCGGTATCCGAGCGTACCGGAAGGGTCCGCCCGCCTTCGATTGACCGTCATGGTGTCGCATACCGAACCCGAACTCACACGCTGCGCTGAATCACTCGCCCGGGCGATCACAAACAATTGAAACGACAAACGGCGACTGCGAAAGACGTCCCCGGAACCATCGCGGCTTCGGGGAAGGCCCGGCACAGCGAGCAGGACGAGTCCAGGCTTGTGTTCATGGGATGTCGGAAAACGGTCTTTCCGAACAAAAAATACGCTGCCGGGATTGAAAAATGCGCGCATGATGATATATTAAGAACATGTAATCACACGAAAGAGGATGCCGATGAAAATACAAAACTCTCCGACCCTGCGGCGAATGCCGACCTACCTGCACCGGCTTTTCAAGCTTCGGCTCGCCGGACAGGAATGGGTTTCCTGCGCCGAACTTGCCGAGTATATGGGCATCCCTCACATCATGGTCAGAAAAGATATTGCCATGACCGGGCTTCCGGGCAACAAACGGTTCGGGTTCAAGGTCAATGACCTCATCAATGCGATCCTGAAATTTGTCGGATGGGATCACGCGACTTCGGCCACGCTGGTCGGCGTCGGTTCTCTGGGGTCCGCTTTGCTAGGGTTCACGGACTTTCAGGCGTATAATTTCCGGATCGAATCGGTATTCGATTCCGACCCCGACAAAATAGGGCGCGAGGTCCACGGGTTCGAGGTCTATGACATCGCCGAAATCCGCGAACGCCTGAAACTGGCCTGCCCCAAAGTCGGGATCATCTGCGTTTCCTCGATTGGAGCTCAAGGTGTCGCCGACGTCCTCGTTTCGCTCGGGATCAAGTATATCTGGAATTTCGCCAACGTCTGCCTCAAAGTCCCGGAAGGCGTGATTGTCCAGCGGGAGGTCATCGCAGGCGGACTTGCCGTCCTCTTCGCAAAAATGCGCCGGGCCGAGGCCGGGGAAACCGTGACCGAGACGGATTGACCGGGCATCCCCCATCTGATTTCAGGCGGAAAAATCTTTTTTGAGCGAGAAGATAAAAAAATATCATGTTACCCCTTGTATTTTTGCGAAACGTGGTGTATATTAATCTGTGATGATAAAAAAATATCATTGCAAAACAAACATTCTTCATGAAACCCACCATCCAAAACAAGGAGAGCAGTGATGGATAAGAAAAAAAAGATTCTCCCGGAAATCCCTCCGGAAGAAAAAATCGCCCGGGAAAAGGCTTTGATCGACGCGATCGTCGCCAAAGTCAAAGCCGCACAGGAAGTCTTCGCAAACTACACACAGGAACAGGTCGATAAAATCTTCCAGGCCGCCGCTCTGGCCGCCAGCAACATGAGGATTCCGCTGGCCCAGATGGCTGTTGAGGAAACCGGCATGGGCGTGGTGGAAGACAAGGTCATCAAGAATCATTATGCATCCGAGTACATCTGCAACAAATTTCTGCCGATGAAGACATGCGGGATTATTGAGACGGACGATGCATTCGGCATGATCAAAGTCGCGGAGCCCCGCGGTGTGATCGCCGGGATCATTCCGACGACGAATCCGACATCCACGGCGATCTTCAAAGCGCTGATCTCGCTGAAGACCCGCAACGGCATCGTATTCAGTCCTCATCCGCGCGCCAGAAAATGCACCTGCTATGCCGCAAAGATCGTCCTGGACGCCGCGGTCAAGGCGGGTGCGCCGAAAGACATCATCGCCTGGATCGACGAGCCGACCGTCTCCATGAGCAGCTATCTGATGAGCCATAAGGACGTCGCTCTGATCCTCGCCACCGGCGGTCCCGGCATGGTGAAGGCCGCTTATTCCAGCGGCACCCCCGCGATTGGCGTCGGCGCGGGCAATGTCCCGGTAATCATGGATGACACCTGCGACGTGGAAATGGCTGTGAACTCGGTCCTTCTCTCCAAGACCTTCGACAACGGCATGATCTGCGCCTCGGAACAGTCCGTCACGGCACTTGCGCCCATTTACGACAAAGTCAAAGCCGAGTTCCTCAAACGCGGCGGCTATATCCTGAACAAAAAAGAAGCGGCGGCGGTCGGCAAAGTCATTCAGATTGACGGCAAGCTCAATGCGAAGATCGTCGGCCAGACCGCGGTCACGATCGCCAAACTCGCGGGGATCAAGGTCCCGCCCGAGACCAAGGTCCTGATCGCCGAAGTCAAAGGCGTCGGTCCGGATGTCCCGTTCTCGTGCGAAAAGCTTTCTCCGACGCTGGCGCTTTACAAGGCGGACACGTATGAAGACGCCATAGAGAACGCAAAAGCGCTGCTCAATTACGGCGGTCTCGGACACACCGCGGTCCTCTATACCAATACGCAGAACGAGGAACGCATCCGCGAATTCGGCCACGTCATGCTGGCAAGCCGCGTCCTGATCAATACGCCGAGCTCGCAAGGAGGTATCGGCGACCTCTACAACTTTGCGCTGACGCCCTCCCTGACGCTCGGGTGCGGCAGCTGGGGCGGGAACTATGTCAGCGAAAACGTCGGTCCGAAAAATCTTCTGAACATCAAATCCATTGCGAAACGGAGAGAAAACATGCTGTGGTTCCGTATCCCGCAGAAAGTTTACTTCAAATACGGCTGTCTCTGCACGGCGCTGGGCGATCTTGCGGGGAAAAAACGCGCCTTCATCGTCACCGACAAATTCCTTTACAGCACCGGACTTCTCAACCCCATGCTTCAGAGGCTGGTCGATATGGGCATTTCGCCGCGCGTTTTCAGCGATATCGCGCCGGATCCGACGATCCAGACGGCAAAACGCGGACTCGAACAGCTCAGGAGCTTCGATGCCGATGTGATCATTGCGGTCGGCGGAGGGTCCCCGATCGACGCGGCCAAGATCATGTGGCTCATGTATGAACTCCCGGACGTCAAGTTCGAGGATATCGCCATGCGTTTCATGGATATCCGCAAACGCATCGTGAAACTGCCTGAGCTGGGCAAGAAGGCGATGATGGTCGCCGTCCCCACCACCAGCGGCACCGGTTCGGAAGTGACTCCGTTCGCCGTGATCACGGATGAGGAAACGCACCAGAAATTCCCGCTGGCGGACTATGCGCTCACGCCGAGCATGGCGATCATCGATACCGAGCTGGTGATGAAGCTGCCGAAGGGGCTGACGGCAATCTCCGGCCTTGACGCCCTGACGCATGCCCTGGAGGCGCGTGTTTCCTGTATGCAGAGCGACTATTGCAACGCGCTGGCAAACGAGGCGGCCAGGCTGATCTTCAAGTATCTGCCCGAGTGCTACAAAAACGGCACGATGAACGAGATCGCCCGCGAACGCATGTTCAATGCCTCGGCGATGGCCGGCATGGCGTTCGCCAATGCATTCCTCGGTCTCTGCCACTCCATGGCGCACAAACTCGGCGGCATGTATCATGTCCCGCACGGACTGGCAAACGCGTTCCTCATCAGCCACATCATCAAATACAATGCCGTGGACTGCATGACCAAGCAGGCGGCATTCCCGCAGTATCACTATCCCAATGCAAAAGCGGATTATGCCGCCGTGGCCCGCTATATCGGACTGGACGGCAGGGACGATGATGAACTGGTGGCGAGGCTGATCGCGAAGATCGAGGAGCTGAAGGCCGAACTGGACATCCCGAAAAACATGAAAATGTGGTTCGATGCGAAAGGTATCACCGAAAAGACGTTCCTCAAGCAACTGGACGATCTCAGCCTGAAGGCGTTCGACGACCAGTGCACCGGGACCAATCCGCGTTATCCGCTGATCTCCGAGATCAAAGACCTCTATCTGGCGGCGTATTACGGGAAATAAAAAACGATCTCCGTCTCATGCTCGGCATGGCCCGGACATGAGGCGGGAGGTCTTACGCCTTTTCAAAAAACAATCAAGGAGAAACAACCCCATGAAAAAAATGACCCTCGAAATCTGCTGCGGCACAGCCTGTTATACCATGGGAGCCAACCGGCTTCTGAACATCGAAAACGAGATGCCGATCGAGCTCCGGGGCAAGGCGGACATCAAGGCTTCGCCCTGTCTGGGACTTTGTTACAAAAAAGAACTCAAGGGCGCCCCGTATGTCAAGCTCAACGGCATGATCATCGAACAAGCCACCGCCGAAAAGATTTTTGAGAAGATGAAAGAACTGCTTGAGTCGTAAGGGAAATAATCTACTTGTGATGGATTTTCAGGGTATGGGCGAAAAGCCGCCGAAAACCAATTTACAGGGATGCCCATAAGTTATTTTTGACGAAAGGCCATATAAAAAAGCCCGCCCCTCGTGCTGAAGGGCGGGAAGAGCGATTTCAGTCTTCGGGACACGGGTCGGGAAGGCCGAGGTATTCGAAGTATTCATGTCCCCAGTCGCTCATGGCGAGGACAATTGGGACCAGTGTCTTTCCGAGCTCCGTCAAACGGTACTCTGTCTTGGGTGGCACGACAGGATAGAGCTTCCGATGGATAATGCCGTCCGCCTCCAGCTCACGTAACTGCTGGCTCAGCATTTTCGCCGTCGCCTGCGGGATCTCCTTCTGTATCTCATTGTACCGCATCGTGCCTGAGTGGTTCAAATGCCAGACAATGATCGCTTTGTATTTTCCGCCGATGACCGCTATCGCGGCTTCCACGGAACAATGCCATTCCATAGCCTTTTTCTTGTTCATAATGTTCCTCCGAAAAAAGTGAAAAAAGTTTTTACCCTATCAATATACCATCTTTTGTCATAAAATGCAAATACTGAACATATAAACCATAGTAACAAATTGGAAAGTATATGTTTTTCGGGTAATTATGGTACAAAAAAGTGCATTCTTGAAATATGGCGAACCGATGGTATATTAAAGCATCACCCTTAACCCATAAAACACGGGAGACATCACATCATGGCCAAAAAAATTCTTATTTTGAACGGCGGTCCGAGACTGAACGGAAACACTGCGGAACTGATCAAGGCGTTTACTGCCGGTGCCGGGGAAAACGGACATACGGTGATCCGGTTCGACCTCGACCGAATGAACATCCACGGCTGCAAAGGCTGTCTGTGCGGCGGCAAGAATCCCGATTCTCCGTGCGTTCAGAAAGACGATATGGATAAGATTTATCCCGAATACAAAAGCAGCGATCTGCTGGTGCTGGCTTCCCCGATGTATTATTGGGGGGTCACAGGTCAGTTGAAATGCGTTATCGACCGTCTTTTCGCCGTAACCGAATCCGACCCGAACTGGGCTACGCCGAAACAGAATGTCGTTCTGCTCATGGCTTCCGAAGGCAATTCCGCGGAAAACAATGCTCCCGTTCTGGATTATTACCACTCGCTTTTGAATTTCCTCGGATGGCGCGACTGCGGCAGCGTCATCGCAGGCGGTGTATTGCGACTTGGAGACATCGAAGGACATGCCGCGCTTGATGAAGCCCGCAAGTTGGGAAAAAGCATTTGACGGAGCGAACGATGAGGAAAACGGTACTCATGACCCTTATGGCTTCTCTTTTGGGGTTCTTCTGTGGATGTTCCAACTCTTCTCCGGTCACCCTGAACCGGAAGCCGGAGGGAAGAATCCTGATCGTGTGTTACTCGGAATCCGCCAATCAGAACACCATGACCGCGGCAACGTGGATACAGGAGCAGGTCGGCGGAGATCTCTGTGCCGTCAAAATGGTCACTCCGTACAGCGACAGCTACAGCAAAGTACTGAAGGAGGCAAAACACCATTTGGACAACGGAATCAAGCCTGAGATACTGCCCCTTGAAAAAAAAGTCGGGGACTATGACATCGTATTTGTCGGCAGTCCTGTCTGGTATGGGACATTCGCTCCGCCTTTGGGGACTTTTTTCGGTCAGAACGACCTTTCCGGAAAAACGGTAATCCCGTTCTGCACCCATGGCGGCGGCGGGTCCGGGCATCTGTTTGAAGATGTTGCCAAGGCCGCGCCGAAGTCGAAAGTCCTGCCGGGACTCGCGCTGAAAGGCAGTAACGTCGTGGAGCGCACAATTGGCCGCGGCACAGCGTCAAAAGCCTCACCGGACGAAGTCATCGAATGGCTGAACGAAATTTTGGAATAGCATCTGGATATTTATCGGATCGTTTTATGTCAGCCCCTGAAGACGATGAAGGTTTCAAGGGCTAACTATGTTCGGGCTTGCCCCTGATACCGGTTACTGCAACGTCAGGAATTGACCGTCCGCCTGGCATTCGCCATCCGGGGGTTTTTCTCGTGGAAAGAAAAAAAGCCCGCCCCTCGTATTGAAGGGCGGGAACTGTAATTCGATCGAATAAAAGATGCGATCGGAGAGAGCGTTATTCCGGTTTGCTGAAATCCAGCGTGCAGCTCCATTCGTACCGGTTCGGACGAAGCTGGTATTCGTTGTGGACGCTGACGGACCAGCCGTCGTCGCCGCCGACGCCCATGTGGAAGCCGTCGAGGATCAGCCAGGTCTTTTTGCCGGGTTTCAGCTCCCAGCTGTGGTCCGCGGCCATCAGGTCCTGCGGAGAGAGGTGCAGAGAGGAGAAGCGGAACGGCTTGCCGCCGTCTTCCCAGACGCCCAGATGCTGTCCGCTCTTTCCGGTCAGATTCAGCTCCACCACGTCGCCGCGGCTGCCGCATTCGGACGGCACGAGATAGTTCTCCAGCATGTCGGAGATATTATTTTCCCAGCGGCCGACGAGCGAAGCGACGAAACGGTCCGGATAGTTTTCATACGGGCCGCGTCCGAAATACTTCGCGGTTTCAAAGCCTTCGACCAGCGGGAACATCATGCCGACGCGCGCAATGGAGCGCAGATCGTTCTGGCGGAACAACGCGTACTGGCGGAAGTTCAGGAGGTGCGCCTTCGCGGGATCGACGGTCCAGACAATGACCGATTCCACAGCGCCGCCAATACGGGTTTTCGCGATGACCGTGTAATTGCCGCCGTCTTTTTTCCATTCGAAACCGACCAGCTCGCGTTTCGGGTTGATGATCTTGGGCCAGTCTTTCGCGAACGAGCCGTCATGATCCATCATGCGGTCGTTGCAGGTGGGAGCGCGGTAGAAGATTTCTTCAGCGGGCGCGGCAAGGAGTTCCTTGCCTTCGGGTTTCATGGAAACGAGTTGGCCGGTCTTCTTCGACCAGGTCAGGAATCCGATGGTGAGCGTGTCCGCGGTTTCCTTCACGTCGGAATCCGTGATGGTCATCTTTCCGGAACGGGCATCCTGGAGCTTCGAGATCGCGGCGGGAGCCTGAGCCGGAGCGGAAAGCGCAAACTGCGTACGGGTGATCTCGTGTTTCGGACCATCGCAATAGACGTTCAGGAAACTCCATGCGTCGGAGGCGGGCGCATCGAACGGGACTTCGACGACTGCGGATTCGAAGCACTGGGTCACCGGGACGTTCAGGACGCCGGATTTGACGATTTTGCCGTTCGCGGTCTCTTCCCAGCGGAATTTCAGGTCGGCGGTCGAGGCGTTGTTGCGCTCATTGATGACCGTCAGGTTCTTTCCTTCGAGCTTGAAGCGGATCGGAGCCTGGCAGACACGCACTTCCTGCGCGCCGGGATGCGGCGTGACGGAGGCGTCCACGATGCCGTTCAGGACCTGGGTGCGGTTCTGTCCGTTGGCCTGATAATTGTAGTTCTCGCCGAAGTCGTTGCCGTAGCCGTAGTTGACCTCGCCGGTCTTCGCGATCACGTTCAGGAGCGCCTTGTCCGCCCAGTCCCAGAGGAATCCGCCATGGAATCCGCGGTTCTCATTGACGAGATCCCAGTATTGGAAGATGTTTCCGGTGGAGTTGCCCTTCGCATACGCGTATTCGCACAGGATGATCGGGCGGTTGTCGTTCCGGCCGTTCATCATGGACCGGATGCGGTCGGGACGCGTGTACATGGGGCACAGGATGTCGCTGATGAGCGGTCCGGGGTTGCCGCTTTCATACTGCACGGGACGGGTCGGGTCGGTGAAGCGGATCCAGTTCGCCATGGCGGCCTGGTTCGCGCCGCTGCCGGATTCGTTGCCGAGCGACCAGAACCCGATGCACGGGTTGTTGCGGTCGCGGAGCACCATGCGTTCGGCGCGTTCGAGGTAGACCGGCGCCCAGGCGGGATCTTTCGAAAGCTGCGCGCCCATGCCGTGCGTCTCGATGTTGGTCTCGTCGACGACCAGCAGGCCGTATTCGTTGCAGAGTTCGTACCAGCGGTTGTTGTTCGGATAGTGGCTGGTGCGGACGGCGTTGAAGTTGAGCTTCTTCATCGTCTCGATGTCGAGGCGCATATCCTCCTCGGTCACGGCGAAAGCGTGTTTCGCGCTGATGTCGTGACGGTCCACGCCGCGCACGATGAGGCGCTGGCCGTTCAGCAGGACATCCCTGCCGCGGATTTCGATCTGACGGAATCCGACCGGCACATACTGCACTTCCAGCGTCTTGCCGGAATCATCCACGAGGTGCAGGAAGAGTTTGTAGAGATACGGGGAATCCGGGGACCACTGTTCGGGAGCGGCCACACGCATGGAAATGATCGCGGCGCCGCGTTCCGACCGCTGGCCGAACATGCCGGACTGGCCGCTGAAGCGTTCCACACGGCTTTCGGCAATAAGCTTGTTATCCGCATCCAGCAGACGGGCCTTCACACGGACGCCGGGATACGATGACATCGGGAGGTCCCCGATGGGCTGACGCGGCAGAGCGCGTGTTTCCACATACGCCATGACTTCCAGATTCGCGTCGGATTTTTCATGACGCTGGTTCTTCGCCGGATCCGTGAACGTGGTCCTGACCGACCAGTCGCGCAGATGCACAGGAGACAGCGCCATCAGGCGGACGTCGCGGTAGATGCCGCTCATGCGCCAGACGTCCTGGCATTCCAGGAAAGTCCCGGTCGAGAAACGGTACACCTTCACGGCGATGGTGTTCTTGCCGGGCTTCAGCAGCTTCGTGATCGCGAACTCGGACGGCAGACGGCTGTCTTCCGCATAGCCCGCGTACTGCCCGTTTACCCAGAAATCGTATGCGCTGTCCACGCCGTCGAACACGATGCGGACGTCACGTTCCAACCAGTCCGCCGGGACATCGAACGTGCGGCGGTAGCATCCGGTCGGATTCGCGGTCGGCAGCAGCGGTGGATTCGCTTCTTTCTGGAACAAATAAATATTGTTGATGTAAACACCGCGATCGGGGACACGCATGTCGCTCTGCCAGTTCGAGGGAACCGTCATATCCAGCCAGGAGGAATCGGCGAAATCGGGACGGATCACGTCGTCCGGCACATCGTCCGGTTTGCCGAACAGCTGGAATTTCCATTTTCCGTTCAGATTGAGCGTGTACTTCGACGGGGTCTTGCGGTACGCTTCGGCCGAGGCTTCGTCGAAGAACGTCCCGTAGATCGGGGCATGGCTGAGTTCGCGGTTGACGCCGGTCGTCCGCAAATCCTCAAAATGACGGGGATGTGTAGCTGACACCTGATTCCCATCAGCGGCGTGAGCGAACGATCCGACGATCGCTCCCGCAACGGCAAATGAGAAAAGTGAACGGGGAAGGAGATTCATGGGATAACCTTTCTGTTGAATTCCGCGTTAAAAAGAAAAACTGTTCCACACCGAATATTATACAGTCCAAGGGGGCGGTTTTCAAGATAAGAAAACATTCATTATGCATGATTTTTACGTTACTTTCGCGTCTTTTAACGTTACCTAACAACATTTATGCCAACCCCATGACCATATCAGCTTGGGCTATACTAGCTTTCCCCGAAAAAAATCTGCCCCTCTCTCATGCCCCATCGCGAGTGGGATGGCTTTAGTTTATTGGGCTATGTTCGCGCTTTATGCGAAGATTTCCGGCATTTTCTTTCCTCGATGAGCATAATCGGGCATTCTTTATGCGAAGAATTCCCGAAAATACTCTTGGCGGCATCGGCGCTCCCGGAATATGACAGAGAAGATTTCGCTTTTCCCGATATGTAGGTGTCCTTCCGCCCGAATATCAGCGCTGGCGAATGTGGTATTGTCGGGTTATATGGAGTATTTCCATTAAAATATTCTACTTATCTATTTTTCTCTGGGCTTTGGGGGCTTCCGTTGATTGGCTTTATCACAAGAAACCTATTAATGGATACTACTAACATTAATTCTGCGGTTGAAGGCAATCTAGAACAAATATCTTTGCAGTTAAAATGTATTATATATGCTATTTCGGCAAAAGAAACGACTGACGAAAAACTTGACACAGAAAAAACATCTTCCACCCCCAAACCGAAACGATGTGTTCATGGCAAAAGATAGTGTGCGCTGCCTGATAGATATTCAGATGAACTAAAAAAACACCACGACATAGAATGATTTCAGGGAATAAAGACTTTCATGAAACAAATAGACTGCTCTTTGCGAAAACTGAGCCGTAAGAGGTTTTCTCCTTCTCAAAAAGAAGAGTAGCGCCGCTTCGGCTTTGCGGGGCAATCATTTGTTTGATTTTCCGCGTCATCGACCGTACGATGACGCGTTTTTTATCTCAATGCAAGCTGTTGGTTCTCTGTTGCTGGATTCAGATTCCGTGCATCCAGGAATCGTCACCAGATGCACAGGCGGTTGCGGCCCTGCTTCAGGCTGGCGAACGGTCCGACGGGATTGTTTCCGTTCGTGCGGAGTTCACCGAGATAGTCATGGTCCAGGGCAATGTCGGAACCGTCCGGGTTCTCGAAGAACGCCTCCGTAATGCGCGTTTCGCCCAGATCCGCGGTCGCCATGATCTCGGTCTTTTGCGCGAGGATGACGTCATCGGCATCCAGTTCGAGGAAGATGAATCCGTGTCTCCGTTTGATATAATCCGAAGCGGAAAGACATCCGTCGGACACCGGGGCATTCGCCTCAAGACGGATATTCCAGCCGCCGTCTTTGACGCCGAAATCCTTTTCGCGGTCGTAGTGCTTCGCGCCGCGGCCGTAGACGTTCCGCGCGATATAGACGGGTTGCGGCACCTGGATGTAGAGATTCTCGTCGCCGGGGACGCCTTTCTGAGGAAACGCCGCCTTGATCCCGCAGATATACTCCTCGTAGGAATCGGGATGCCCGTCGTACGCCGCCGTGCCGTTGAAGACGCAGTCCGTCTGCCCGTAGTCGTCGGCGCCGCCCACGAAGATGTTCTGGTAGAACCGGTCGTCGCCGCCGTAGACGAACGATGTCCCCATGAGCGCGGTGCTGTGGGCAAAATGATACGGGGTCGAACGGTTCAGGACCTGCCTGTGAAGCATATTGCCGAGGACCAGGTTGTGCACGTACGCGCCGCCCTGGGACATGTTCTCGAAACTGTACGGGGAGGCGAAGATGTTGTTGTCGACGAGATACGGGCCGTGCGACACCTCAACCATGAGGTCACGGACGTTTTCGCGATAAAGGTTCCGGCTGATTCTGACGCCCTGCGTCTCCCAGTCCAGCCAGGTACCCAGCGAGCAGTCATGGATATAGTTGCCGATGATCTGAACATCGAGCGGGGCGTGGAGTTTGATCCCGCCGATCTCCCAGCCGAAGAACTCGTGCTTGGTCGCGATGTTGAAGATCTCGTTGCCGGTGATCTCGCTGAACGCGCAGCCCATGTGCCCCACGACGCCGTTCTGGCCGCAGTCGTGAATCACGTTGTTCCTCACGATGTGCGACCCGACGGTATCCCTGCTCCACCCCAGCTGCAGAGCCTTCACGACCGATTCGAACTGGCAGGTGTAGCCCGGCTTTCGTCTGGTCTTCGTGAAATCATTGTCGCCCGTCTTCTCGTCCTTTCCCAGGCTCACGGCAGCGCACTTGGCGTCGTGGATGTGGTTGTTCTCGATGATCCAGCCTTTGCTCCAGTGTGGTCCGATCAGGCCGGGCTGGTCGCCGGTCGGCGGAGCGAACGGCGTCGCGGCGTGCGCCAGTTCGAATCCCGAAACGGTGATGTAGTCCTTCCCGCTCTGCCTCGGATAAAACACGCATTTCCTGACATTGATCTCGACCATCTCGGCATTGGGGTCCGCGCCATGGAAATTCGCCCAGATGCAGGTGTTGTCCGCATCGACTTCAGCGTACCATTGGTAGACCGTGTCCTCCGGGTTCGGGATCGGTTCGCGGTACGTCTTCCACGGATAATTGTGTCCGGTCAGACGTTTTTCGGCCTTCCTGACTTCATCCAATGAAGCTGCCTCGAAGAAGGATTTTCCGTTCAGGTAGACCTCGCCCAGATGCAGCGTGGGATACATGGGCGACACCATCCAGTCGCCGTAAAGCCAAGTGTCGAACGGATTGAACTCCCCGAACAGCGCATTGGGGACCACGGCCTTCCACACCGTGCCATCCCCTTCCCTGCTCCATCCGGTGATCCGTTCCGAGCCCTTGATCACGACATGCTCGTTTTCGGCGGCGAGATAGGTGATGCGGTTCCGGTCGCCGGTCCCGCCCGTCTTCGGATCGACCCACTCGCGGTATTCGCCGGCATGGACGATCACGGTGTCGCCCGGCATGGCAATGTCCGCCGCGCGCTGGATCGTTTTGAACGGCAAGGCTTCCGTTCCGGGGTTGCGGTTCGAGCCGGACGGGCTCACGTGATAGGTCGTTCCCGTTGTTTTGTTCATCGTGCTGTTCTCCTTCGGGATTTATGTTCAAGGACGGGCAAAAGTCATTGCCGTTATTTTTGATTCATCCGAGCCGAACGCTCCATGGAAAGCGCGTGTTTGGGGCATCGTTCGATGCAGCGGCGGCACAACATGCAGTCGGGATCGCGGAAGACGCCGTCCTGAGCGGCCTTGGGCGGGAAGAAACCGAACGGGCAGGCTTTCGCGCAGAGTCCGCACTTCACGCACGTATCGGCGACGCGGATGCCGCTTCTCCGCGGGCGGATCGTCTTGTAGATCTTTCCCATCGGGCAGACCGAACACCAGAAGTACCGGTTGAAGACGAGCCACCCCACGAGACCGACCGTCGTCGTGACGACGATCATGATGTAAAAAAGCATCCCCCAGCCCCGGACCGTGGTGGGACGAAGCCAGAGGGCGAGCCCGAGGACCATCAGAGCCATCACCGCGATGGACATCTTGCGCGCCAGCAGACCGGCGGGGAGCTTCCGCCCGGTATCGGGCAGGAACGAATAGAAGGCTCCGCGCGGGCAGAAGTTGCCGCACCCGTGCCGTCCGCCGTGGCGCAACGCCCCGATGAGGCCCACGAGCACGTTGAGGAAAAGGCAGTACGCAAGATACGGATAGCGCCAGCCGAATGCCAGCACGATCACAAACAGCAGCGCCGCGACGCCGCGTTTCAGGGATGTTGTTTTAGATGTCGCCATATTCATTTCACCTCGTTTTTGTCCTTGTTCAAATCCACGCCCATTTTCTCTGCCATGCAGAACAGGCTTTTTTCGTACTGCCTGCGGTCGATCGCGCCTTTCGACAGGAACGTGTCGAGCAGGTCTTTCTGCTTGTCGAACAAGGCGCGCTTCCGTTCGTCCGGCGACATGGTCAGCCAGTCGGGCGTCGAGGCGCATTTCAGGTCGATGCTGTTCATTTTCAGATTTGCATGTTGAATTCAGGATGATTTCTTTGCCTGAATATACACCCCTATCTGCGCGAAATCAAGCAGAAAAAACCGTTATCGGCATATTTCCGCAGGCTTTTTTTGAGCGATTGAAAACACATTTGCTTTTTTTCGGAGACGATGCTATATTTTTGCCCGGACCAACCAATCAGGAGGAAACGGATGAAATCAGCTTTCAAACCCCTGTTCTGCCTCATTTCGGCAGCCTGCATGATTCTGGCGCTGTCCGCCTGTGAAGGCAGAGGCGGAAGCGATACCCCTGCGTCGAAGGTCGTGATCGACCTCGGCAGCAGTTCGATTTACACGGAGGAAGAACGGGATGCCGCGGTCTCCCTGATCCGGGAGAAGTTTGCATCCTTTACGGGCGACTGCGAACTGCACAGCATCCGCTACGCCGGGGATGGCGCCAACAACGAGGAAAACCTCAAATGGCTGAATTCTCTCCGCGAAGTGAGATCGAACATCCCGCCCGAAGATGTGGGAAAGGAATACGTGCAGGTCGCGGAATTCCTGATGGACTTCCACTCCCCCATCGAGGAGGGGCCATACGCATGGGAGCTCGACATGGAATACAAGGACTACCAGTGGTGGCTCGCCAGACTGAAGGACCGCGAATGGGAGATCGTGTCCTGGGGCTATTAAACTCGGATCATCCTCGAAAAAGCTCGCTCAAAAAAACAAAAAAGATTAGCCCCCGGAGCTTTTCTGATGTGACCCCAAAAACTTGGACGGGTTATTGATATAGGGAATGAGTTCGGTATTGAACTGGACTCATTCCCTTTCTCTTTAAAGATATCCGTTCTGT
>CACWOL010000003.1 GCA_902762495.1 uncultured bacterium
GCTTGCGTTCTTCGGCCTCCTGTTTCTTGCGCTCTCTTTCTTCCTCGATCTTGCGCTTGCGCTCCTCTTCCTTCTCTTTCTGCTGCTGCCGGTACTCTTCGGCCTTGCGCTTGCGTTCCTCTTCCAGCGCTTTCTTCTTCTCGGCTTCTTCCGCAGCTTTCTGCTTGGCCGCTTCGGATTTCGCGCGGGCGGCTTCTTCCTTTTCGGACAGCGCGGCGGTGGACCCGCCCTTCAGTGCGGCCACGCCGGCGGAGGCGGACGCCTTCGGCGCGTAGGAGGCGGACGGGGCGCTGCCGCTGCCTTTTTCGAACTCGACGGTCATGCCGTCGGCGCCGAAATCGACGCTCTTTGCGCGGTTGAAGAAACTCGACACTTCATCGTTGACCAGGAGCGACGAGAAGCCGTTGAGGAAGGTCTGCGTGCTCACGAAGAGCGGGAGACGGCCGATGTCGAGACGGTCGACGTCGAGCGCCAGCGGCGGAACGGTCGGGTCGTTCTGGGCGTCTTCGCGCGAGGTGAAGTTCATTTTGCCGCGGATGGTGTAGATCACGGGCACTTTGTCCTTGAGGGAGATCCAGAGGTAGATCACCGGCTGGCCCTTTTCTTCGTCGTACGCGATTTCCGCGTTCGTGACTTTCGCGAAGGAATCCATCTCGGAAAGCGGGGTCACGACTTTTGTGTTGAACATCCGGGTGAGTTCCGGATAGGAATATTTCACTTTGCCGACGGCGGTGCCGGAAACGGCGGCGTTGAACTTCTGGTTCGCGCTCGCCTCGGTGACGGTCGGTTCCTCGTACTTGCGGAGACCGCCGTTATAGAAGACCACGCCGAGGAACGCCACGACGACGAGCAGGCCGATCCCGGTGGAAACCGCCTCCTTGATGCGCTTCTTCGCGCGCTTGAGGTTCTTTTCCTTGTTGACGTCTTTTTGAAGCTTGTTTGGATCGATCGCATCCATATCCAGCTTTTCGCCGCATTCACGGCAGAAAATGCTGCCCATCTGGTTCTCGAAGCCGCACTTCTGGCATTTGATCATCATGGTAGGGGGTGCCTTTCTTGTATGTGGTAGTGATAGGAAACTGATAACCCGATAATATAGCATTCCGTTGCTTTTTATCAAGTCCTTTTTCCCATCTTTTACCCTTTTTTCGGAAAAAAAACGCCTTTCCGGCGCTTTCCATTTGACTATCCGTTTTTCGGATGTATAATTTCTGATACGCTTTTTGTTCAGATTGTTTTTTACGGGGAGATTACTACGATGCCGCAGACCGAAAAGGAGCCCGCGCCCGCTCAGGAGATGTCGTTCGAAGACGCCATGGCCAAACTCGAATCGCTCGTCCGGTCCATGGAGAACGGCAACACGCGCCTGGAGGACGTGATCGCGTCGTTCGAGGAGGCGAAACGCCTTTCCGTCTACTGCCAGCAGAAGCTCGAAACGCTCAAGCGCAAGATCGAAATTCTCACGAAGGACGGCCCCGAAGGCCAGACCTGGGCCCCGTTCCAGCCCGAGGCCGACGGCGGCGACACCTTCATCCCGCCCGCGCAGAACGGCGCGCCGTCCCGCGCGCCGCAGGATGACGGCGACCTGGACAACATCCCCTTCTGAGGCGGCACAACTAAACGGCGACCATGAGCAGACCCCCGAAACAGCGTTCCCCCGAGGACTTCGGCGAGAAGAACATTACGCCGATGATGAAGCAGTACCTTCAGGCGAAGGCGGAATCCCCTGCCGACTCCATCCTGCTCTTCCGCGCCGGCGACTTCTACGAAATGTTCTTCGAGGACGCCCTGCGCGCCGCCCCCGTGCTCGATCTGGTGCTGACCCACCGCGCGGGCAACCCCATGTGCGGCGTGCCGTACCGCGCCGTCGATGCCTACATCCCGAAACTGCTCGACGCCGGGTTGAAAGTGGCCGTGGCCGAGCAGATGGAGGACCCGGCGCTCGCGAAGGGCCTGGTCGAACGCGCCATCACCCGCATCATCACGCCCGGCACCATCCTCGACGCGTCGTTCCTGAAGCCCGGCGACAACAACTTCCTCTGTGCGGTCGTGGCGGAGGACAAGGACGTCTACGGCCTCGCCTGGCTCGACATCAGCACCGCCGAATTCCAGACCGAACGCCTCGACACCCGCGAGGCATTCGAAAGCGAACTCCAGCGCCTCCAGCCCCGCGAATGCCTCCTGCCGCGTTCCCTCCATGAACAGTGGGAGCAGACCGGCGGACGCCCCGTGCTGATCCGCCCCATCCTCTGGACCCCGCTCGACGACTGGATCTTCTCCTTCGAACACACCTCCGAGCTCCTGAAACGCCAGTTCTCCGTGGCCGTGCTCGACGGCTTTGGCCTGAAGGACTGCGCGTGCGGCGTCCGCGCTGCCGGGGCCGTGCTCCATTACGCGACCGAAAACCTCCGCCGCAGCACCGGGCATATCGTCTCCATCCGCCGAAACTACAGCGAAAAATACCTCGGGCTCGACCCCGTCTGCCAGCGCAACCTGGAGCTGGTCGACGCGCTGCACGGCGGCGGCCGCGAGGGCACGCTCCTGCAGGTCCTCGACCGCACGTCCACCGCCATGGGCTCCCGCCTCATGCGCAGCTGGCTGCTGAAGCCGCTCCGCGACGTCGACGCGATCGTGGAGCGCCAGGACGTCGTCGGGCTCATGAAGGACGAGGTTCTGACCCGGCAGGAGATCCGCGAGACGCTCCTCTCCATCCGCGATATGGAACGCCTCACCGCCAAGCTCAACGCCGGCGCGCTGAACCCGCGCGACCTGCTCGCGCTCGGCCACAGCCTCTCCGTCCTGCCCGGCCTCAAGATGATCCTGAACGCCTACGACCTGCCGCTCGTCGAACGCATCCGCGACGGTCTCGGCGACTTCCCCGAGCTCACCTCGCGCATCTTCGCCGCGCTCGACGACGATCCCCCGGCCGACATGGCGGAGGGCGGATTCATCCGCGAAGGCTTCAACCACGACCTCGACGTCTTCCGGTCCGCCATCACCGACGGCAAGTCCTGGATCGCCGCGCTTCAGGCGAAGGAGCAGGAGCGCACCGGGATCAAGAGCCTGAAGGTGCACTTCAACGGCGTCTTCGGCTACTACATCGAAATCTCGAAGAGCAATCTCGCGCGCGTCCCTGACGACTACGTCCGCAAGCAGACGCTCGTGAACGCCGAACGCTTCATTACGCCCGAGCTCAAGGAGATGGAAAGCAAGATCCTCGGCGCGTCCGACAAGGCGGTCGCGCTCGAAAAACAGCTCTTCGAGGAGCTCCGCACCTACGCCCGCACCTTCACCGGCGAGATCCAGAAGGCCGCGTTCTCCGTCGCCCGCCTTGACGTCCTGACTGCCCTCGGCGAATGTGCCTCCAAATACCGTTACTGCCGCCCGCACGTCGCGGACGACGATGTCCTGCACATCGTCGCCGGACGCCACCCCGTGCTCGACGCGAAGATGGAGAGCGAACGCTTCGTGCCGAACGACACGCTCCTCGACGGCGGCGAGAACCGCATGATGATCATCACCGGGCCGAACATGGCGGGGAAATCCACCTACATCCGCCAGACCGCGCTGCTCGTCATCATGGCGCAGATGGGCTCGTTCATCCCCGCGGACGAGGCGCACGTCGGGCTCGTGGACCGCGTGTTCACCCGCGTCGGCGCCATGGACGACCTCGCGCGCGGCCAGAGCACGTTCATGGTCGAAATGATCGAGACCGCGAACATCCTGAACCACGCCACGAGCAAGAGCCTCGTGATCCTCGACGAGATCGGACGCGGCACCAGCACGTTCGACGGCCTTTCCATCGCGCTCTCCGTCGCCGAATACCTCCTCGACCACCCTGCCGCGCGCGCCCGCACCCAGTTCGCCACGCATTACCACGAGATGACCGAGCTCGCCCTCACGCGCAAGGGCGTGAAGAACTACAACGTCGCGGTCCGCGAGTACGGCGACCAGATCATCTTCCTGCGCCAGATCGTCCCTGGAGCCGCCGACAAAAGCTACGGCATCCATGTCGCCAAGCTCGCCGGACTCCCGAACGACGTGATCGTCCGCGCCCGCGAAATCCTCGAAAACCTCGAGGAAAACGCCATCGCCGACGCCGGGATGCCCTCCTACACGCGCCCCATCCTCCGCGAACGCCACGCGAAGTTCCACGCGAACACGAAAAAGACGCGCAAAAACGCTGCCCCGGAAACCGAGGACGACGAGCCAGAACAGCCCACGCTGTTCTGAGTTCGCCCGGTTCACAAAATAATGGTGTATTAGTTTTTTTGTGATATATCGTTTCCTTTCTTGACTTTGCCCCGGTTGCATGGTATATTTGTCCATGTAATAACATGAACCGCCTCAATACGAGAAGACGAATGAAGAACACGACTATCTCGAGAACGCTGTATTTTCTGGAGGACCATATTGACCTCATCCTGGGGCTTTTCTTTCCCGCATGGTTTGGCATCATGTTCGTGCTGGGGGGTATCCTGGTTCTGCTTCCGGATGAGATCGCCGAGAAAGTGGGACCTGGCTGGATAGACACCGCGTTTGCGATCCTGGCGTCTCTGGTCATCTGTGCGCTCATCGCGATCCTGCGAATGGTCCGGACCATCACGGACGGGACCTCGAGGCGGCCCATCATCTATCTTCTTGCGCTGGACATCATCATCACGTTTTTTATTTTTAAGACATCCGTGGCAATGCAGGCGAAAGTGGATAATGCTCACATAACGTCAGACCTGTCTCGTATTTCAAAACATCTGTTCGTGTATGAAGAAGAACACGGAAGCTATCCGCCTCAGCAGGACATGAAATCCCTGCTGGAGACGCTGGGGATGAACGATTTCAGCAAAACCCGGTTCTATGATCTCTATTCTGCGGAATATCACGCTCCAGCCGAGGATTCGTACGATCCCAATGAAACGATCATAACGATACGTACCAAATGGTTTGTTCCTGAAAGCGATGCCCAGCTGCGGTTTTTGAGAAGAGACGGATCCGTTGGCATCGAACGCCTGAAAGACATCTGTGAAGGAGCGGCAAAATGAAGAACAATATCCTGACGAAAACGTTTTATTATCTTGAGGACCATATTGTCCTCATCCTGGGGCTTTTCTTCCCCGCCTGGTTCGGCATATTATACCTGTCAGCCTTCCTGCTGACGATGATCCTGCGGAAGCTTCCGAGAGAAACAGCCGACATGCTGACGCCTCACCCGATGAATGTTCTGTTCGTGATCCTGGGATCTCTGGTCATCTGTGTGCTCATCGCGATATGCCGGATGATCCGGGATATCAGGGAGAGGAAACCGAAGCAAATCCTCGTCTGTCTGATTCTGATTGCAATGGACATTCTTATCCTGTTATACTTTTTCAACTGGTTCGGAGAAGTTCAGTTGAAATCGGATAACGCCCTCACGACAGAGAACATGATACGTGTATCGATACGCCTGGAAGCGTACAAGGAGGAACACGGGACTTATCCGCCTCAGCAGGATATGAAGTCCCTGCTGGAAACGCTGGGGATTAAGAAAAGCGATCTCCGACCGACTTTTTTCTTTGACCTCTATTCCGCGGAATATCATGCTCCGGCCGAGGATTCGAACGATCCCGAGGACAGACTGATCACGATGCACGTCAAATGGCATTTGTTCGAAGGCTATGACCATCTGCTTTTCCTGAGAAGAGAAGGAACCGTCGGTACCGAGTACCTGAAAGACAAAAACCCGCCGCCTGTACCGAAACACGAAAAAGAACGAACGATCCCGGAGCCGGACGATGAAAGACAATGAACGCATTTCCTCCGGGGAGCCCCTCGAGAAAAAAGAGAAAAAAGGCTGCATGATCGTCGCGGTCGTCCTCGGCTGCGTCCTCACCGCCATCGTCGCGGGAGCAGTGTGGCTCGGCCTCGAACTCCGGTTGCGCATGGATGTCATCGGCACACAGGCAAATATGAGGCAGATGGATAAAGCTTTGTTCATGTATTCCATGAGCCACGGGTGTTATCCCCCTCAGCAGGATATGGAATCCCTGCTGGAAACCCTGGGGCTGAAGGAAAGCGATTTTCAGAAAGTGTGGTCGACCGACATCAAATCCGCGGAATACCATGCCCCATCAGGGGCGGTAAAGATTCCCGATGTCAGTCAGGATCCGATCCTGATGATTCGCGTCAGACAGCATGTTTTCGGCGGAAATCAACTGTATATCGTGCGAAGAGACGGCAGCGGAATCACGGTGAATGAAGCCGACCTGACGCCCGCGGTCGGCCTGAAGTAAGCGTCCGTGAAGAAATCCCGTGTCCGAGCGAAGCCGGACACTGTATCAGCACACTTTGTGTGTGCTCAAGCGAAGCTGAGAGCACTGCTCGACATACTCCGTGTGTGCGCGAGCGTAGCCGCGCACTACCGCAGTCCAGGACTTGTCCTGGTGGCACGGTTCCAGTCGGGCTGGTACAGCCAGATTGACCATGGGAGCGGCTTTTCCGGGGGACAGCACCAGGAATCCTTCAGCAGACGGTTCCAGTTGCGGCGGCCCTCCAGCGCGAACGCCCGGTAGTCGCAGTAATACATCACGTAGGCTTTCGTCTCGCGGCCGGATTCGAGCTTGGAGAGGAACGCGTCGAGCACGCAGACGTCGAACGGGTTGTAGAGCCAGAAGACCGTGCCGTCGTGCGGCAGCACGTCGAGAATGTTTCCGTTCAGAATGGAAACCTGCGGATAATCTTTGAAGCGCTTCACCGTGACTGCGGCGACGTCCGGGTCGAGCTCGACGCCGTAATATTTCTTGCACGGCGCTTTTTTGAGCAGGAGCCAGCTGATTACGCGCCCGAATCCGCAGCCGACGTCCACGAAGACGTCGCTTTCGTCCAGCGGGAACTTCCGGAACATCATTTCGATCGCGCCGTACTCCGCGCTCATGGTCGGGTACGCGCCGAGGTCCTGGAAACGCGATTCGCGCACTTCGGCGAGGGAGATGCCGCCGATCTTCCGGTCGAGACGGTCCTCGCGCCATGCGCGCAGTTTCGTCCGCAAGCTCAGAAATGGGGGCGCCATCGTGCGGCCTTTCAGCGGGGGGAGGGTAGCAGGACCGCCAGCATCTCTTTTGCGATGGCGTCCTTGCTCTGGAGCGGGAGGTCGAACCTGCGCCCGTCGGCGGCGAAGAGCGTGACGGCGTTGGTCCCGGCGGCAAATCCGCGGTCCGGGCGCGACACGTCGTTCGCGGCGATCCAGTCGAGGTTTTTCGCGGCGAGCTTGGCGCGGGCATACTGCTCCAGGCCGTCGGTTTCGGCGGCGAATCCGACCAGGATCTGCCCGGGCTTTTTCTGTTGCCCGAGCGTCTTCAAAATGTCCTCGGTCCGCTTCAGTTCGAGGAAGAGATTGCCGTCGGCCTTCTTCATCTTGCGGTCGGTCGGATGCGCCGGGGTGTAGTCCGCCACGGCCGCGCACATCACGATCATGCCGCAGCCGGAGGCGCGGGATTTGACCGCTTCCGCCATATCGGCGGCTGAGACGACCGGGACGAATTCCAGCAGGCCGTCCGGCGGCGTGAGCGCGACCGGACCGGAGACCAGGATCACGTCGTGCCCCACCTCGACGGCGGCCTTCGCGAGGGCGTAGCCCATTCTGCCGGTCGATTTGTTGCTGAGGAACCGGACGGCGTCGACCGCCTCGCGCGTGGGCCCCGCGGTGACGAGGATCCGCATGGTCAGCGGCCTCCTTCGCCGCCGCCGATGAAGCGCGTGGAGTCGCGGAGCGTGTGGCGCAGACGGCGGCACTCGGAGCACATGAAGAGGTCGAGGCCGAGGATGTCGGTGAAGCGGTCGGACATGGAGAGTTCGGCGAATCCGCCGACTTCGACGAGCACGGTCTCCTCGGAGTTGTCGGCGACCATGACGGCGGGTCCGCGGAGGATGTCGATGCGGATGAGCGAGTTTTCGGGCAGGACCAGGTGGTTGACGAGCTCGGTGCTGTTGCTGAACGCCAGCCCGATGCCGGTGCGGAAGATGCTGTGGGTGATGCTGCGGTAGTACGCGGTCGAGCCGTGGATGGTGGCCGCGCCGACTGCATCGCCGACGACCTCGCGGGCGTACATGGCGCCGTCGATGGAGACGCTGTAGCGGAGCGCGGTCACGGGCATCCGGTTGTGCAGGAAAATGTCGTTGATGGCGAAGAGCTCGCGCCCGTTCGCGCGGCCGACGAGCTTCGGCAGGCGCGTCGTCTTCAGCTCGCCCGCGAAAAACGCGTCAAGCTGGGTGTCGAAGCCGTGTTTCGGGCAGAGCGGGGCGGTGGCGGAGTCGCGCACCGGGTATTTCAGGCGGCCGGGCCAGCGGAGTTCGGCGGTGAAGAGCGTGCCGTCGCCGCCGCAGGGAAGGATGAGGTCGGCCTCATCGGGATTCTCGGTAAGGCGCACGCCGCGGCGTTTCAGGTTGTCGCGCAGGGCTTCGGTGTGCTGTCCGAAGAGGAAGAACTTCCAGTCTTTGCCGGGTTGAACGTTCATGGTGTCATCTCCTTATGCGAATCCGCGAGGAATTTCGCGGCCGCGGCGTACAGGACGACCGCCGCGCAGTTGCCCACGTTGATCGATGACTTCTCGCCGAACATGGGCAGGCCGACCGTCGCGTCGGCGGCTTCCAGCGCCTCGGGCGAGATGCCGAGCGCTTCGTTGCCGAAGATCAGCGCGACCGGAAAATGGTACGGGTATTGCCACGCGTCGACGGAGTCCGGGAGCGGTTCGACGGCGAGTATCTCAATGCCGGGCGTTTCCTCGCGGAGCGCGCGGATGGCGTCGAGCGCGGTCGGGAACGAACGGCTCGGGACCATTGTGTCCGCGCCCATGGCGGTCTTCGCGAGCTTCGGGTGAGGCGGGCAGGGGGTGTAGCCGCAGCAGATCACCTCTTTCGCGCCCAGCGCTTCCGCCAACCGGAAGATGTTGCCGGTATTGTGCGCGCTGCGGAGCCGGTCGAGGATGACCGTGATACTTGGCGCATCCTTTGCGGCGGCATTCATCTGCGCCCTCTGCCTCTTCCGCCGCCGCGATGGGGACGCCCTCCGCCGGATCCGCCTCCGCGGTGATTCATGCGTTTGCGTTCCTCGGGCGGGAGTTCGCGTGTTTTTTCGGGGAGTTCGAGCCATTCCTGCGGAGGCTGGACGGTCTTGATCTCGCACTTGGTGTACTGTTCCAGCTGGGGCAGCACGAACGAGCCGAATTCGTCGGCGAAACTGATGCTGGTGCCGTGCTCGCCGGCGCGTCCGGTGCGTCCGATGCGGTGCACGTAGTCGTCGGACTGTTCCGGCAGGTCGTAGTTCACGACATGGCTGATGCCGTCTACGTGGATGCCGCGCGCGGCGACGTCGGTGGCAACGAGGATGCGCGTTTTGCCCTCGCGGAATCGGTCGAGGATCTTCAGGCGTTTTTCCTGCGCCACGTCGCCGGACAGGAGTTCAGCGTCCTCGCCGTACTCGAAGAGGCGGGCGGCGATGGAGATGTTCTTGTCCTTGCGGTTGCCGAAGATGATCATGCGCTCGGGTTTCTCCTCGCGGATCACGTGCAGGAGCACGGCCATCTTCTGTTCATCCAGCACGGCGTAGAACCGCTGGTCGATGAGGTCGGTCACGATGTGCTGCGGCTCGGACTCCACGAATTCCGGGTCCTTCATCCAGGAGTCGACCAGGCGCAGGACGGCGGGTTCGAGCGTGGCGCTGAAGAGCATGGTCTGGCGGACGCCGGGCCGCGGCAGGTGGTATACGATGCGGCGGACGTCCGGGATGAACCCCATGTCGAGCATGCGGTCGGCCTCGTCGATCACGAGGACTTCGGCCTTGGAGAGGTCCAGGTCGCCGCTCCGCGAATAGTCGATGATACGGCCCGGGGTGCCGACGAGGATGTCGATGGGCGCGTCGAGCTCGCGGCGCTGTTTCTCGTGGTCCATGCCGCCGAAGATGACGACGCAGTTCAGGTCGGTGAACCGGGCGAGAGCTTCCGCGTCGTCGTGGATCTGGATCGCGAGTTCGCGGGTCGGGGCGAGGACCAGGGCGCGCGGCGCGCCATGCTTGCGTTCGCCCTCGAGCGGGTGGCGGCGGAACCGCGTGATGAGCGTGGAGAGGAACGCGGCGGTCTTGCCGGTCCCGGTCTGCGCCTTCGCGGCGAGGTCGCGCCCTGCGAGTGCGTAGGGCAGGCAGAGCTTCTGGATCTCGGTGCAGTAGAGGAATCCGAGGACCTGCACGGCGGCGAGCACTTCCTGCGAGAGTTCGAGGTCGCAGAACCGCATCTTGCCGGGTTCCTCCGGCGGCGGCACGATGGCGGGCATCGGCGGGATCTGCCGGGGCTGTTTCTGCTTCTGCGCGGGCTGTTGCTGTTTTAGCTGTTTCGGTTGTTTCTGCTGGTCCTGCGGCTGTTTCGCCTGCTTCGGCTGCTTCTGCTTGCGGGACTGCTGTTTTACCTGAGGATCGTCCTTCTTTTCCTCGCGGACGGGTGCCGGACGGCTGTCGGCGCGCCGGATGTACGCGGCGTCTTCGGGATGCCGCTGGCGGCGGCGTTTCTTGTCATGCTTGCGGACGGGTGCGGCTACCGGGGCCTCCGGCTGTTTCGGAGCGCCGGAGAGGGCGGATTTCAGATTTCTGATGAGATTGGAGAGATGATTGAACACGGGAATAAGGTACGGGCCGGGAAGCGTCCGGTCAGGCGGACGTCCCGTTGCGGTTGATGGAGTTTTGGATTATTTTGGATTGGTCAGGAGATTGATGTCGGTGTTGAGCAGGTCGAGGGAAGGTTTCTCTTCGAGGTTCAGGACCAGGTTGCGGACGTCGATCTCGTTCGATATGATGTATTTGCGGATGTCGCTGCAGTCGTTTTCGAGGAAGTCCAGGTAGGTGCGGAGCTTGAACATGCCGGGGAGGTGGCGGTAGGATTCGAGCTGGCTTTCGAACCGGGAGGCGTCCGCGAGGGCGACGCTGGCGATGTCATACTTGTATGCTTCGGCCGCGCCGAGGATGCGCGTGGATTCGACCTTTGCGGATTCGACCGTGGTGATGCTGTATTCGTTGGCCTTCGAAATCATCTTCACGGCGTCCTCCTGGGCGCACACGACGTCCTGGAACGCTCCGGCGACGTCGACCGCGCCGCCCGGCTCGTCGCTGCCGATGGGCGGGTGCGCGTCGTGCATGTTGATGCCGACGAGTTTGATGCCGAGCCCGATGCGGTCGCACGCCTTCTGGATGCGGTCGTACAAGTTCACGGCGACCTGTTCGCGACCGGAGGAGATGTCGGTGATGAAGTCGGTGCTGGCGAAGTAACGCGTCGCCTCCGCCTGGCCGACCGCGAGGAGCGTTTCCTTCACGTTGTCGAAATTGAACGCGTAGTCGAACGGACGTTCGGGATCGGCGGTGTAGAAGACGGGGAGCGAGACCTCGAGGATGGACGCGAGCTGCGCGCCGGTCTTGCCCTGCTGCTTCACCGCCACGAGGAACTTGTTTTCATGCTGGTAGTTGTCGCCGGTCCAGAGGATGACCTTGGCGTTGCGGCCGGCGTTCAGGACGGACCCGAGGGTGGCCTCCTGCACGTTCTTGACGGGGATGCGGAGGATATTCTCGCACGGCCACGGGAGTTTGAAGTGGATTCCGGCGTCAAGCGGCTGCGACTCGCGGTTCACCGCGCCGAAGACTTCGCGGATGCCGATCTCGCCGGGATTGACCTCGGCGATACAGGTGAAGAGCCACAGGACGGCGGCCCAGACCATCAGCGCCGGGACGATCGCCTTCCGCAGGACCAAATAGATGCCCGTCCGCGAGATCTGGAATCCGAACTGGTAGTCCAGCGAATCCGAGATGTTGCGTACCACGCCGCCCGGCTCGGTGAAGATGGCGAGCAGACGGCTTTCGTACACCGGGCGGACCTCCTCCAGCGTGCGGGGGCGGTAGAACTCGATGATGAAGCTCACGAGATGCTCGGCGGCGAAGACCGCGAGGATCCAGAAGAATATCTTGGTCAGCGGCGCGGCCCAGCCGGTCTTGCCGTAGTTGATGAAGAGCGCCGAGACCGCGCTCACGAACAGCACGATGGCGAAGCAGATGAGCCAGCTGCCGACCGGGCGCAGATAGCGGAATTCGCGGATACGGGACTGCCCGACGAGGAACACGCCCGTGAAGTAGGCGAAGAGCGCCGAGATCGCGCTGAGGAATGCCAGGTTGATCGGATTCTTCGGCGTCAGGACGAGCGTGGCGGGATCGGCCGCGCCGAGCGTGGAGTTCTTCCAGAAGAACCAGAACGCCGGGATCGAGAGCAGGAAGACGAGGAGCGAGACGGCGGACGGGATGTATTTGTTGAAGTTTTCGAGGGTGCGCTTGGCCGTGAACCGGACGTCTTCGCTGACGTCGAGGATGGAGTTCACGTTGGACTTACGCTGTTCGAGGATGAGTTTTTCCTGTTCCTCCTCGGCCATCTTCCGCAGGAATGCGGAATGCACGAGGGCGCAGACAGAGAAAAGGAGCGCCAGCGCGACAGGGTACAGAGAGAGCGTGAAGGTCTCCATGCCGGCCCATTTCGTCGCCGGGCCCGCCATGATCACGACGACCGCGAGAATAAAGGACAGGATGAGGGAAATGATGGCGATGCGCCCTGCAAGTCTGGCGCGTTCGATGGTACCGCCGAGATCGCCGATTTTCATGATATCAGAACTCCATAAGTACGGGGTGAAAACTCAAAATGTATCTTTGAACTATACTATATTTTTGAAAAAAGGCAAGCCGGAAACGCTTTTTTTTCGCCTTTTTTCCGTTTTTCAGTGGTTTTTTCCGTATTCCGGGCTATATTGTGAATATACCGCGGCGTTTGGCGCGCCGTTTCAAGTTTTTGCCGCAATCATCCCATTTCCCGCTTGCCGGAGCCCGCCCATGGAAAAGAACATCTCGATCCTGAACGATCTGCACAAGTACAATATTTCCGTCGCCGCGAATCCGTCCGCGGAGACGGGTAATCCCGATGCTCCTGCGCAAAGCAATGTCCCGCCCGCACCCCCCCCGCCGCCTCAGCAGCCGGTCGTTTCCAAGCAGCTTTCCGAAGCCATTCAGCGGCGCGTGAACGACATCCGGCTGTCGCGGCACGACCTGGCCGTGCGGATCGCGGAATCCCTGGCCGGGATCGATCGTGAGATCGCGGAGTCCGAACGCAGGCTCCAGGAGCTCCGGCCCCGCCGGGAACACCTCATGTCCATCGCCGACGACCTGAACAAGGAAGCCCCGATCAATGACGACGGCGCGGCGACGCAGTCCCAGATCGCCGCGGTGTCCCGCCGTCTCGACGATCTCCGGCTGGACGCCTGCCGCATGATCGCGGAGTCCACTGCGACCACCCAGAGCATCCCGCTTCCGGCGCAGACGGCTCCCTCGTACGAGGGCATCGACTGGAATTCGGTCACGTTCGGGCAGCTCTGCCGCATCGGCTGGGGCATCTTTTTCCCGTTCATCGTATCGGTCCTCGTGGCGGCGCTCCTGATCGGAGCAGCGGTCATCGCGGCGTTTAACGGGACGATCAAATGGTAAAAAAGGCGGGCGGGAAGCGCGGCGGAGGCGGAAACGTCCGCCGGAAGTCTCCGGAGGTCATGGAGAACGGCCAGAAAAAGGAGCTGAAGTTCGTCAACTCCGCCAAGCGAGCCCTGATGATCCGCAGGTTCTGGCTTTTCCTGCTGACCGCCGCACTCGTTCTGATCGGGCTTGCGTCGGTCGTCGGCGCCCATCTTTTCTAAACTTTTTTGGACTTACGGCAACGGGATCGGCGCCAGGTATGTGAACGGCGTGGCCGGGATGTTCCGCAGGATCGTGAACAGCAGAACGACCGCGACGATCGCGACCGCAACGGGGCGTTTGAGGGAGATTTCCGGCTTCACGATCAGGACCGCGATCAATGCGAGCAGAGGGAACAGCAGCAGATTGTTGTGCAGGCTCGCCTTCATGTCGCCGTGCAGCATCGCCGACAGCGCGCGCGTCGCGCCGCATCCGGGGCAGTACAGCCCGGTCACATGATAAAACATGCATTTCGGCAGCCATTTCGCATGCGGACTGCCCGGCGGAACGAGCAGCAGGACGATACACGCCGTCACGCCCAGAACGAGGAGCGCTCCGAGCGTGATCAGTTCCTGTTTTGTGAAGCGTTTCTTTTTCATGGCGGGGAGAGTTCCGTTTCGATCACCGTCAGACCGGGCGCGATCAAGTCCCACAGGCGCGGCAGGATGAGAATGCCCAGACACAAGGCGGCCGCGAAAAGGATGATTGCGGTCCAGCTCCAGACCTTTCCGGTGTGCGCCGCCCGCTTCGCGCCCTCGTAATCGCCGTTTTGAAGCATGTTCGAGGCAAGCACGGCATAGATCAGCGCCACGATGCCGATCACGTTGCCCATGACGACCGCGACGATGGCGAGCGTAAGTCCGCAGTCGATCTTCGGCGGCGGGGCAGGGGGCTCCGCAGGCGTTCCGGCTGGTGCGGCTGACGATGCATCCGACTTTTGGCCGCAGTTCGGACAGAAATTCGCATCGGGGGGGAGCTGTTGGCCGCAGTGCATACAGAACATGGTGGAGGTTTCCTGTGGTGGACGCGAGGTTAGGGATTGACCGGGCTCCTGATGACGGAGCTCCATTCATTCATGTTCGTGATGGAAGAGATGCCCCCGCAGAAGATCGACAGTCCGATGGAGATCCAGCAGAAGAGCTTCGCGAGGTTCGAGTATTTCTGCGCCTGCTCGTAATTGCCTTTCTTGACCTCCTGGGAGACCAGCACCGCGAATAGGATCGCCAGAATGCTGGTCGGCTGGCAGCAGCAGAGCAGCGTGAAGACCGCGAATCCCAAGTGGGACTCGATCTCGGACGGATCGTCTGCAAACCCGGCGTTCTGCGTCTCGTTGCGGTCGCCGTCGCTGCCCCAGTGGATATTCTGCCCGGAGTCCTTGAGCGGGTTCACGAACCCGGTGGTCTCTCCGCCTGCATTGTTTTCCTCCGCGCCGCCGTCAAGAACGACCGATACGGCCTGAATGGTTTGCGACTCAGTTTGTTCCGGCGCAGGGGATGTTGCCGAGGCGCTTGTATTTACCTCCGGGTCGGGTGCGGCGGGCTTCTCCGACATGCCGCCGGCCGTATTTCCGGCAGGTTCGTCGTGGAAGACGGTCTTGCCGGAGTCTTTGAGCGGATTCACGAATCCGGTTGGAGCCTTCGGCGGCGCGGCGGGTTCCCGGTTCGTGCTGATGCGGACGATGCCGTCGCCGGAGTCCCTGTCTTTGCCGGAGAGACTGAACTTCTTCTGCCCGGAAAGACTGAACTTCTGCTGGTCCGAGCCGGAGAGGCTGAATTTCTTCCCGTTGCCGGAAAGGCTGAACTTCTGCCGGTTGGTGTCGATCGCGTCGCCCGAACGGTTCAGGTCGTTTTCCTTCGCGTAGCTCGGGAGGTTCTTGATGTCGCGTCCGGACTTTTCTTCGCCGAACGTATCGCCGCCGGACCGTTTCGTGCCGCAGGCGGGGCAGAACGCCGCATTGTCCGGGATTTGTCTGCCGCAGTTTTTACAGAACATGCCGATGCTCCTTTCGGCTTGGATTCAATGAATAAAACAGATTCTCATGCAGTATCATACCATGAAAACCGGAAAAATCAACTGGAAATCAAAACAAAACCGGAAAAAAGCGATGTTTCAGGGGGTCGCCGGAGTTTCTTCGGGGACGAGCCGGACCGCGAGATACTTGCGGTGTCCGAGCTTGCCTTCGAATTGCGGGACGACCGTCCTGTGCGCGGCTACGGCGCATGCCGTGAGCGGTTCGAGGTAGCGATTTCCTTTTCTGACGATGACGAGTTCGTCCCGTAACATGTCGAATCCCTCTTCGACGGTTCGATATGCGTAATGCACCTCGGTGTTCTGGTCCTCGTCGCAGATGAAGAAGATCTGCCTGCGGCGGGCATTGTCCACCTCGGCCAGATACTTGATGCCGTCGTGGTCGGCGTTCACGTTGAAGAAGAAGACCCGGTTCTCGCCGGAGGCCTGCTCGACCGCCTCGACGAACGGGCGGGAATCCTCATGCGCGGAGACGGACGGGAGGACGCCGAATACGTAAAACGCCGCTACGGAGCATGCGGCAAGCGAGAAACGCTCTTTCCAGGAATCATGTCCGCGGAAGAAATACACGGCGGCCGCGACGAGCAGAGCGCCGCCGAAATAATGGCAGTACGAGACCCGAGACGGCGGGACGAAGAAAAACGACACGACCATGCCGAACGCGATTCCTAAAGCCATGACATAGGGGAGCAGCAGGAGCACGAGCCGGGCGAGCCGGACGATGCGGTCCCGCCATACTTCGGAGATGTGCAGGTCGAGGCGGGCGTGAAGCATGCCCCACGCGCCGGAAAGCGCCATGAACGGCACGGCGAGCGTCATGTAGCGCGTGTGCTGGCATCCGGGGATCGTGAGCAGGATCTCGACGGCGAACAGGAAGCCGAGCCATGGGCCGACGGGCGCTTTCAGCAGGGCGCGTCCGCCCGCGATGAGCGTATACAGGAACGGAACGCTGAGCGGGGCGTAGGTCAGGATGCTGCCGAGCAGGTAGAACAGCACCGATCCGCCGTCCATCCGGTTGCCGAACTGCCATTCATAGAACTGCGTCCACATTTCGTTGCCGCCGACCCGGTGCAGCAGCCACCACGCGAACCCCACGCATCCGGCCAGGACGAGCGCACCTGTCGCGCCGAACGCGAAGAACGTTTTCCAGCGGCCGGACATCGCGAGCCATCCGGCCGTTCCCGCGCCAAGCAGGACGGGGCCCATCGGTCCACGGACCGCGAAGCAGAACGCCAGGAGCGCCGCGAACACGAGCGAGGAAACGAAAATGTTCAGTCGGTCTTCCTGAAGAAGCCAGATCATCGTGACGCCTGCGGCGCACACGGGGACGTCGATGCCGAATGCGAGGATGGAGTTGAAATATTCGAACGAGATCAGCGAGAGCATGAGTGCCCACATGCCGAGCCCTTTTTCCGTCTTTTCGCCGATCTTCCACGTCATCGCGATGGAATACGCGCCGAACACCATCGACGGCAGCGTGACCGTCCAGCGGGCCATCACACGTCCGCAGAGTGTCGCCAGCCACGACAGGATGAACGTCGTCGACGGGTAGTCGTAGTAGGGCTCTCCGAAGACGGTCGGGAACGGCCCGATCGGGGAGTCCGTCATGTCCCCGGTCATAAAGAAGAACCGGACGTCGATCTTCACGCATTCGAGCCCGACGGACCCGAGTACGAAGAGCGCGAGGAGGGAGAGGAAGATGCTGACGAACGTATGTCTGCGTGCGAAACTGGAAACGGCGTTGACGACGGTTTGCATGGGAGAATTTGCTGTGTAGGTTCTGTCCTGCGGTAGCTGACGGCGGTTCCGATGGATCCTTTTCATTTGTCCGGGCAGGAGAGGCCCGTTTCGTTATTTATGAAAAAATACCATCGGTTGTGTGAAAAACGAAAAAACAGCGAATAAAATAACCTCTTTTTTCGGAAATGCAATTGCTTTTTTCAAAAAATGTGGTATCTTTTGCGGATGACTTTTTTCTTCTTAACAAAAATACACACAACAAACGAAAGGAAAGAAGATGGACGCAACCACCCTGCGCAAAGCCGCCGACACAATCCGTATTTTATCCGCCGAAGCGATTCAGAAGGCCAAGTCCGGGCATCCCGGCATGCCCATGGGCAACGCCGATTTCGCCATGGTCCTCTGGGCGAAGTACCTCCGCCACAATCCGGCCGACCCGACCTGGATCGGACGCGACCGCTTCGTGCTCTCCGCCGGTCACGGCTCCATGCTGATCTATTCGCTCCTCCACCTCTTCAACTACGGCCTCTCCATGGACGAGCTGAAGAATTTCCGCCAGTGGGGCAGCCTGACTCCGGGCCATCCGGAATTCGGCCATACCAGGGGCGTCGATATCACGACCGGCCCGCTGGGCAGCGGTTTCGGCTCCGCGGTCGGCATGGCGATCGCCGCCAAGCATTTCGCGGCCCGCATCGGCCTCGACAAGACGGACATCCAGCAGAGCCGCATCTTCGTGATCAGCGGCGACGGCTGCATGATGGAAGGCAACACCTCCGAAGCCGCCAGCCTCGCCGGCCACCTCAAGCTCGACAACCTCATCGTTTTCTACGATGACAACAATATCACCATTGAAGGCAACACCGGCCTGGCGTTCACCGAGAACGTCGCCGCCCGTTATGCCGCCTACGACTGGCGCGTCCTCCGCTGCGACGATGCCAATGACGTCGCGAAGGTCGACGCCGTCCTGGCCGAAGCCGTCAAGACCGACGGCCGCCCGACCCTTATCATCGGCAAGACCAAGATCGGCTACGGCGCTCCGAACAAGGCCGGTACGCACGGCTGCCACGGCGAACCCCTCGGAGACGAGGAACTCGCCGCCACGAAGGCCAACCTCGGCTGGACCGAAGAGCCCTTCACCGTTCCGCGGGCCGTCAAGGACATGCTCGCGGGCCGCGTGAAAGAACTCGCCGCCGAAGCCGCCGCCTGGAACGAGAAGTTCGCCGCTTTCGTGAAGTCCGCCGACAAGGCGCTGATCGACAGCCTCATCAACCGCACCGTTCCCGAAAACATCCTCGACGAGCTCCTGGCCGCCGCTCCGGTCGACAAGCCGGTCGCTTCCCGCGCCTCCAGCGGCACCATCCTCCAGAAGGCCTCCGCGCTCGTCCCGGCCCTCGTCGGCGGCGCAGCCGACCTGGCTCCGTCCACCAAGACCGCGGTCAAGGGCGCGGGCGACTTCAGCGCGGAAGACCGCGCGGGCCGCAACCTGCACTTCGGTATCCGCGAACTCGAAATGGGCATGGCCGGCAACGGCATGGCGCTGTTCGGCACGGCCATTCCGTACACCTCCACGTTCGCGGTGTTCTCCGACTACATGAAGCCTGCGATCCGTCTGGCCGCGATCCAGAAGCTCCACGAACTCTACATCTTCACGCACGATTCCTTCTACGTCGGCGAAGACGGCCCCACGCACGAGCCCATCGAACAGCTCGCCATGCTCCGCAGCATCCCGGATATGACCGTGTTCCGTCCGGCCGAAGCCCACGAAGTCGCGCACTGCTGGGCCGCCGCCCTCAAGAAGCAGGGCCCCGTCGCCATGATGATGACCCGTCAGGACCTCCGTCCCTTCGACGCCGACCTGGCCGCGAAGATCGACGTGACCCGCGGCGCGTACATCCTCTCCGAGGACGCCGGTTTCGAAGCCGTCATCCTCGCCTCCGGCAGTGAAGTCAACCTGGCGCTCGACGCCGCCGCGATCCTCCGCGGCGAAGGCCGCAAGGTCCGCATCGTGTCCGTCCCGTCCCTCGAGACCTTCCTCCGTCAGGACGCCGCCTTCCGCGAAAGCATCCTCCCGAACGCCTGCCGCAAGCGCATCTCCATCGAAGCCGGCACGACCCCGATGTGGTACGCGCTTGTCGGCCTCGACGGCCTCGCGATCGGTCTGGATCACTTCGGCGCGTCCGCTCCGTACAAGAAACTGGCGCAGGAATTCGGCTTCACGCCGGAAGCCGTCGCCGACAAGGTCCGCGCCTATCTCAAGGCGTAAGACATGTGCGGCCCCGTGCCGCGTTGCAAAAAATGAACCGTTCCCGCGGCCGCCCCTGGACCGCGGGTGATCCGTCGGATGATCCGGTCCGGGCGAAAACGTCCGGCCGGAGTTTTCCGTCTCCGGAAAACATGTGTTTCCTGTGCCGTTCTTCGCGGTGCGGATAGAATTCAGGAGTCACACGCAATGGCGCCGTCCAAGCCCGCCAGGCCGAAAAAGAAAGTCAATGTGTCGAGGGTCGTCCTTTTCGCGGCGATCCCCGTGGTCCTGGGCGCGCTCGTGCTGACCGGTTTCTTCACGTTCCGCCGGACGCTGGCGCGCTTCTCCCTGGATTTCTATTATCCGTTCTTCCAGGCCGCGAAGCATGTGGAGCTCGCCGCGGCGCGCCAGTCGCTGGCGATGCAGCCCCGGCAGAAGCTCGCATCGGCGGTGGAACAGCTCCAGCGCCAGAACGCCCTGCTGGCGGCGCAGGTGCAGCGGCTCCGCGAGCTGGACGCCGACAACGAACGTCTCCGCCAGGAACTCCGCATGCCGCGCTGGTCCGGCTATAACGAGGTCTACGCCGAAGTCATCCTCCGCGACCCGTCCACATGGAGCGAACAGTTCGTGATCTCCAAGGGGCTGAACGACGGCATCGAGACCGGCGACCTGGTTCTGACGTTCGAGTTCGCGCCCCGCGGCGGTACGCCGACCTGTGTGCTGGCCGGGCGCGTGATCGAAACCTCCGCCCGGACGTCGGTCGTGGCGACCGTCGTCAATCCCGCCTGCCGCCTGAGCGTGTCTCTGGCGGAATCCGACGCGAACGGCACGCTGACGGGCAACGGCGCGTCCTCCATGACCGCGCTGATATCGCGCCTGCCGCTGAAAAGCAAGTACGGCATCGGCGAAATGGTCCTGACGAGCGGTTTTTCCGAACGCACGCCGCGCGGCATCTGCGTCGGCTACCTGACCGACGCCCCGGTCGGCGTCAACCGCGCGGCCGTGGTGCATGACGGCGGGCTGTACGCCGAAGCATGGATGCGGCCCGCGGTTTCGCTCGATACGATACGGTTCGTCGTGGTCCTGACCGGAAAATGAGATCGGGGAGGGGACGATGTTTGCATTTCTCTACTTCACGTTCTGGTCCATCCTGCTGCTGGTCGTGGAAGTGCTCCTGCGGTCGGCGGGCCTGACGGTCCCGCTGCTCGGATTCTTTTTTGCCGCGGCGGCGGTCGCAGTCTCGCCCCGGATGGCGCTCGGATTCGCGCTGGTATTCGGGGTCGCGATGGATTTCGTGCTGGGATACGTCATGCCGTGGGACGGGATCCTGCTTCCGGTCCTGACGCTTCCCGTTTTTTTCCTGCATGGGAAACAGCTCAACTCCGATGTGCTTGAGTTTCTTGCCGGGGCAATGATCCCGTCTGTGGTGGCGCTTCCTCATATCTGGACTTCGCTTACGACTCCCGACGGGTTCGCCTCCCTGATGATGTCCTGTTTGTTCGGCGCGTTTCTCTTCCCGGTGACGCTCGCCCTGGTCGCGCGTTCCGTCTCCCGTCTTCAGATCGGAGCGGCGGACGCGGGAAAAGGAGGCGTGTGATGCCGGAAAACGACAATCCGAATTTCGTGATTGACGCTTTCGTGATCCGCGTCGGGATCCTGGCGCTGGCCGCGTTCCTGCGGTTCTCCGTGCTGGTGATCTGCCTGTGGAACATGCAGGTGACAGGTTCGTCCGAGTATGAATACAAGGACCGCAAGCAGAGCGCGCGCCGCATCCGGATCCCCGCCATGCGCGGCGAGATTTTCGGGCGCGACGGCACCGCGATCGTGCGGAACAGGCCGTCGTTCAATGTACTGTTCCACCCCGGTGAAATGACTACGGAGCGATCCCGCGACCGGGCGCAGTTCATCATGGACCAGGCCGACCAGGTGGCCGCCGTGCTCGGACGCTACAACCCGCTTACGCTTGAAAACGTCCGACGCCACCTCAACTACCAGCCCGGACTCCCGCTCACCGCGTTCAAGGACCTGTCCGACGAGGAACGCGGCCGTCTGGACGAGCTGTTCCCGCCGATCCGCGGCTTGGAGGTGACCGCCGAACCGATGCGCGAGTATCCGTTCGGCAGCCTCGCCGCGCAGCTGATCGGCTATGTGGGCAACGAAGACCCGGGTGACGCGGATGACCGCCGCGAATACTTCTACTATCTGCCGAGCCTGGAGGGACGCTCCGGGCTGGAATACCAGTACAACGACAAACTGTCGGGCAAGGCAGGCAGCCAGTTCGTGATGGTGAACAGCAACGGATTCGTGCATGAACAGCTGGAGGATCCGACGCCGCCCGAAAACGGCTACGATTTGTGCCTGACGCTGGATATCGACGGTCAGATCGCCGCCGAACGCGCCCTGCGCGGGCATCTCGGCGCGATCGTGGTCATGAGCGCCGAATCCGGTGCGGTCCGCGTGATGGCATCCTCGCCGACCTTCCCCCCCGGCGATTTTGTCCCGTCCATTTCCGGCGTCCGCTACCGGGAGCTGAGTGAAGACCCCGGCAAACCGTTCCTGAACCGCGCCGTGCAGGGGTCCTATATGCCCGGTTCGACGATCAAGCCGCTGACTGCGCTCGCCGGACTCGAAAACGGCATCCCCGCGTCCAAGACTTACGACTGCGAAGGCGTCGCGCTGCACGGCTACAAGGGAAGCATCAAATGTACCGGGATCCACCACGACCTCGATATGCGCCACGCGATCATGAAGTCGTGCAACGTGTATTTCGTGGAGCTCGGCGTCGAGGTCGGCATCAACGCTCTCAGCCGCATGTTCGCGTCCGCCGGGATCGGCACGAAGACCGGGATTGAGATCGCCGAACGCGCCGGATATCTGCCGAAAGACGGCCCGAACTGGAACGAAAACGAGACCGCGTATGTCAGCATCGGGCAGGGCAAGGTCGAGGTCACGCCGCTTCAGGCCGCCGTATTCTATGGCGCCATCTCCAATGGGGGGACCCTGTACAAACCGTATCTGATCGACCATATCTACGACCACGACCGTATCTCCGGCACGCGTCTGAGCGTGTTCGACGCCGTTCCGTTCAAAACGGGCAGGCTCGCCGCCTCGAAGGAATCCCTGGACGTGGTACGCGAGGGTATGTATCTGGTCGTGCACGACCCCGGCGGGTCCGGCAGACGCGGCAACATCAAGTCCGCCGAACTGTACGCGAAAACCGGCACGGCGGACGTCGGAAGCGGCGCGAAAGCCACGAAGAACACCTGGTTCAACGGTTTCGTGAAGCATCCGCGCACGGGCGAGCTGCTGAGCTTCGCGGCGGTGATCGAACACGGCGATTCCGGCGGCGGCACGACTGCCCCGATCGTGGCCGAGATGTTCACGGAATGGTTCTCACGGGATTAAGTTCATTCCCGCCGTTTGTTTCGTTTCTTTCAAAAAAAACTCAAAAAAAGTCCTGTTTGCCTGTTGATTTTTGTACGGAAGCGGGCTATAGTATCGTTGATTTCAGGAACCGGATACAAGATTCCGGCTGAAACGCGATCGCAAGATGTTTGAAATGAGTGTGATCCATTGGTTCGGCGCGGATGCTCCGAATCGGAGGATACTTGGTTCAGACGGCGTTTCTCCGGTGTTCCGGCTTCAAAAACTTCAACTGAGAAATTGGAGCAAAAACGAACATGAAAGAAATTTTCAGTGACGGCCTTTTCGACATTTATGTCTCACGCAATTTGGCTTTTTTGAATTTTTACCATCTCGTTCTCGGCGAAAACGGGCGTCATCAGAGAGAGGTGTTTCTCCAGATTACAATGCCTATGACGCCGCATGGTTTTTTCGGTATGTACGATACTGCCAAATCGCTTTTGGATCACTTCGTCCGGAACGGGTTGTATGGTACGAAGAAGGCCGAACCTGCAAAGCAGATCGCTGTCCCGGCCGGTGAGAAGAAGGCGGAAAAGAAATCCGCCAAACCTGCTCCTGCGAAGAAGGCGGAAGCCAAGCCCGCCGCGAAGTCGACTCCTGTGAAGAAGGAAGCGGCCCCTGCGAAGAAGGCGGAAGCAAAACCGGCTCCTGTTCCCGCGAAGAAGGCGGAAGCGAAACCCGCCGCAAAACCTGCCACTGCAAAGAAGGCGGAAGCGAAACCCGCCGCAAAACCTGCGGCGAAGCCCGCGGTTGCTCCTGCGAAGAAAGCGGAAACCAAACCTGCCGCGAAACCCGCTCCTGCTCCTGCGAAGAAAGCGGAAGCCAAGCCCGCCGCGAAACCCGCCCCGGCAAAGAAGCCTGAAGCCAAGTTCGCTGCACCCGCGAAGAAACCCGCGGCAAAGGCAAAAAAGTCGAAATAAACAGGGCGTTTTCGTCCCATAACAAGGCCGTGCGCCGTCGCCGATCTCTCCCGGATTCAACCGGTGAGTATCCCGGATGACGGGCACGGTTTTCTTTTTGCCGTTGCCGTCGTTCTCCCGCACGCGTTTTCGCGCGCGAGCGCGTTTTTTGCGAAAAAGAATCTTGACAACGCGGGCATTCTGTAGTATATTATAAGAATAGAATTCTCCCAAATCATACATAGCCTATGCGCTACACTTAACCTAACCAGCAAAGGAAAACTCAAATGCCGGGCAAAATCAACACTCAGGACGGCAACTACGCGGCCGCGTACGTTGCTTATGCGTTGAGCGAAACCGCCGCGATCTACCCGATCACTCCTTCGTCCACCATGGGCGAATGGGTCGACCAGTGGGCCGCCGAAGACAAGAGAAACATCTGGGGCAAGCAGGTCTCGGTCGTCGAGATGCAGTCCGAAGCGGGCGCCGCGGGCGCCGTCCACGGCTGTCTTGCCGCCGGGTCCCTCACGACCACATACACGGCTTCCCAGGGCCTCCTCCTGATGATCCCGAACATGTACAAGATCGCCGGTGAACTCCTCCCGACCGTCTTCCATGTCACGGCCCGTTCGCTCGCCTGCCAGTCCCTCGCGATTTTCGGCGACCACTCCGACGTGATGGCCTGCCGCAACACCGGTTTCGCCATGCTCGCGGCCGCCAGCGTCCAGGAAGAAATGGACCTCGCGCTCGTCGCCCACCTCTCCACCTACAAGGCGAAAGTCCCGTTCCTCCAGTTCTTCGACGGTTTCCGTACCTCCCACGAAGTGCACAAGTTCGAAGAGATCCCCTATGAGGACATCGCCAAGCTCGTCGAGCCCCAGTACATCGAAGAGTTCCGCGCCCGCGCTCTCCGTCCCGAAAAGCCCGTCTGCAAAGTCGGCGCCCAGAACGGCGACGTTTACTTCCAGGGCCGCGAAACGGTCAACAAGTTCTATGAAGCCTGCCCGGCCATCGTCCAGGAAAAGATGGACGCCGTCGCAAAAGTCACCGGCCGTTCCTACCACCTGTTCGACTACGTCGGCGCCGCCGACGCCACCGACGTGATCGTCTCCATGGGCTCTAGCTGCGAAGCCATCGAAGAGACCATCAACTACCTCAACGCCAAGCGCGGCACCAAGTACGGCCTGGTCAAGGTCCGTCTCTATCGTCCCTTCTTCACGGAAGCCTTCCTCGCCGCTCTCCCGAAGACCGTCAAGCGCATCGCCGTCCTCGACCGCACCAAAGAGCCGGGCGCCATCGGCGAACCGCTCTACATGGACGTCAAGATCGCCGTCAACAACCCGGCCATCACCGTGATCGGCGGCCGCTACGGCCTCTCCTCCAAGGACTTCACGCCCTCCATGATCCTCGCCGTTTTCAAGCACCTCGAAAAGGGCGGCTTCCATGGCTTCACCGTCGGTATCGATGACGACGTGACGAACACCTCCCTCCCGATCGACGAGCACATCACGACCGAGCCGGAAGGCACCACCGCCTGCATGTTCTACGGCCTCGGCGGCGACGGCACCGTCGGCGCGAACAAGACCACCATCAAGGTCATCGGCCACCTCACGGACAAAGACGCCCAAGCCTACTTCGCCTACGACTCCAAGAAGTCCTTCGGCCTGACCTGCTCCCACCTCCGCTTCTCCGACAGCCCGATCAAGTCCACCTACCTGATCACCAGCCCGGACCTCGTGTCCTGCTCCACGGCCGCCTACATCGGCCGCTACGACCTGCTGAAGGGCCTCAAGAAGGGCGGCACCTTCCTGCTGAACAGCCACTACTCCGACGACGAAGTCTTCGGCCACCTGACCCGCGACATGCAGGAATACATCATCAAGAACGAGATCAAGTTCTACAATGTGAACGCCGAAGCCATCATCAAGAACATGCCCGGCCTCCGCGGCAAGGGCGCGAACACCGTCATGATGGTCGCCTACTTCAAGGTCTCCGGCATCGTCCCGTTCGACAAGGCCGCCGCCGAAATGAAGCTCCTCAACGCCAAGACCTTCGCCAAGAAGGGCCAGAACGTCATCGACATGAACAACTCCCTCGTCGATCTTGCCGCCGACGCCTGCCACGAGATCAAGGTCCCGGCCTCCCTCGACGGCGTTCCGCACGCCGAACACCTCAAACTCATCCCGGATGACGCGGACGAGTTCACCAAGAAGATCATCGAGCCCAGCATGCGCAACAACGGCGACTCCATTCCCGTTTCCGCCATGTCCATCGACGGCACGCTCCCGACCGGCACCGCCTGTCTCGAAAAGCGCGGTTTCGCCCCGAAGGTCCCGCGCTGGGTCGCCGCGAACTGCATCCAGTGCGGCATCTGCGCGAACGCCTGTCCGCACGCCGCCATCCGCACGAAGCTCTTCCGTGACGAAGCTCTCGCTTCCGCTCCGGCCTCCTTCACCACCAAGGCTCCGGTCCCGGCGGTCGAAGGCCTCAAGTTCAAAGTCCAGGTCTTCATCGAAGACTGCATGGCTTGCGGCGTCTGCCTCGACCAGTGCCCGATGACGGCCAAGGAAGGCAAGCAGGCTCTCGTCTGGTCCACCCTCGAAGAAGAACGCGCCGCCGGCGAAAACGCCAACGAAGCCTTCTTCGAAGCCGCCGAAGACAACATCATGGGCAAGAACACCGTCGCCACCGTCAAGGGCGCCATGCTCCGCAAGCCGCTCTTTGAGTTCTCCGGCGCCTGCGCTGGTTGCGGCGAGACCCCGTACGTCAAGCTCGTCAGCCAGCTCTTCGGCGAAAACGCCATCGTCGCGAACGCCACCGGCTGCTCCTCCATCTACTCCGGCACCTTCCCGACCATCCCGTACACCAAGACCAAGGAAGGCCGCGGTCCGGCATGGGCGAACTCCCTGTTCGAAGACAACGCCGAATTCGGTTTCGGCATGCGCATGGCCGTGGATTCCAACCGCGTCCTCCTGAAGCAGGAAGTCGAAAAGGTCCTCGCCTGCGAGTCCGCTCCAGCCGAGCTGAAGGATGCCCTGAACAAGGCCATGAGCTTCTGGGACAACTCCAAGACCGACGAAGCCATCGCCGCCCAGAAGGCCGCGAAGGCCGCCATCGAAAAGGCCGTCAACGGCTGCAACTGCGACGCCTGCAAGCCCACGCTCTCCAAGATCCTCGAGCTCTCCGACTACTTCTGCGACAAGTCCGTGTGGATCATCGGCGGTGACGGCTGGGCCAACGACATCGGTTACGGCGGCATCGACCACGTTGTCGCCATGGGCAAGAACGTGAATATCCTCGTCCTCGACACCGAAGTCTACTCCAACACCGGCGGACAGTCCTCCAAGTCCACCCCGACCGCGGCGGTCGCCAAGTTCGCCGCCGGCGGCAAAAAGACCTACAAGAAGAACATGGGCTTCATGTGCATGAGCTACGGCTACGTGTACGTCGCCTCCGTCGCCCTCGGCGCCGACCGCGCCCAGACCCTCAAGGCCTTCCAGGAGGCCGAGGCATGGAACGGCCCGTCCATCATCTTCGCCTATGCTCCCTGCATCGCGCACAACATCGACATGAGCAAGACGCAGACCGAACAGAAGCGCGCTGTGGATTGCGGCTACTTCCCGCTGTACCGCTACAACCCCGCGAACGAAGTTCCGTTCACGTGGGATGTCAAGAAGCCGTCCGACGGCAAGTTCCAGGAATTCATCCGCAGCGAAGGCCGCTACAAAGCCCTGCTGAAGACCAACCCGGCCCACGCCGAGGAGCTCTTCGCGCAGGCCGAAAGCGACGCCGCCAAGCGTATGGAATTCTATCAGGAAGTCGGCAAGCTCATGAAGTAAGCCGTTCCTGAACAGGAACCCCGCGTTTTACGCGACATCCGGCCCGTCCGAGCTTTTCCGTTCGGACGGGCCTTTTGCATCCTCGCGGACCCGTTTCTTTCGTTTTTGCCGATTTCGATGGTAGTTTTTCAAAAAAAACGCCTTCCGCCTCTTTAAATTATGAAAAGGCGGTGCTATATTAATACCTTGCAATAATTTGTCTCACCATATTAACCGTAAGGGAATCAAATATGAGCGGAATCCTTGATTTTGTAAAAGAGCTGTTTTCCCAGTTCGCCTCCGGCTCGGGCAGTTTCATCGACATCGCGAAAGCCCAGCGCGGCTGGGGCTTCACCTGGTTCATTCTCATCCTCGTCTGGCTGCTCTCCGGATTCGCTTCCTACGAATTCGCCAATTCGACCGGGATGAACGGCAAGAAGCATTTCTGGATCGGCCTGATCCTGCCGGTCGTCTATCCGCTCATCCTCCTCATCCGCAAGCTCATCATCTGCGCGAAGGCCATTGCCGCCGCGAAACGCGAAGCCAAACGCATCGCGGAGGAACGCGACCAGATCGAAGCCGAACGCCGCCGCATCGATTCCACGCCGAACAAGGACAATTTCGCGAAGCTCAAAGGCTCCTCCGACGCCTCCAGCATCAAGGCGCAGTTCAGTCTGGAGCTCGCAGACGGCACCGCGCTCATGATCGCGAAGATCCTGGAGGCGCAGGACGCGCTGGCCGTGTTCGAGCTCGAATCCAACGAGGGCGAGACCCCGCGCGTGCTCCGCATGCCGTACGCGAAGATGGCCCGCATCGAACGCCTCTGATCTTCCTCATTTCCCCTGATTTTATCATTCACTTTCCCATACACGAGGTTTTGAATCATGTTCAAAGCAGTTTCGGGGAGCACCGAGTTCCCCTCCATCGAAGAAGCCAATCTTGCATTCTGGGAACAGAACGGGACTTTTCAAAAGTCGCTTCAGAACCGGAAAGGCAATCCTGAATTCCTGTTCTACGACGGACCTCCGTTCGCCACCGGCCTGCCGCACTACGGCCACATCCTCGCCGGCACGATCAAGGACGTGATCCCGCGCTACCAGACCATGCGCGGCAAGTACTGCGAACGCACGTTCGGCTGGGACTGCCACGGCCTTCCCGTCGAGTACGAGATGGAGAAGCAGCTGAAGCTCTCCGGCAAGAAGGAGATCGAGGACTACGGCATCGGCAAGTTCAACGAAGCCTGCCGCGGCATCGTGCTGCGCTACACCAGCGAATGGGAGACCATCGTGAAGCGCATGGGCCGCTGGGTCGATTTCCGCAACGGCTACCGCACGATGGACATGAAGTACATGGAGTCCATCTGGTGGGTGTTCCGACAGCTGTGGGACAAGGGCCTGATCTACGAGGGCTACAAGATCCTGCCGTACTGCGCCCGCTGCTCCACCCCGCTCTCCAACTTCGAGGCCAACCAGGGCTACAAGGAAGTCACCGACCCGGCCATCACCATCCGGTTCCGCCTGAAGGACGAGCCGGAGACGAGCGTGCTGGCGTGGACGACCACGCCGTGGACCCTGCCTTCGAACATGGCGCTCGCCATGGGGCCGGACATCGACTATGTGAAGGTGAAGGACGGCGACGACACGTTCATCCTCGCCGAATCCCGTCTGCACGCCTACTACAAGCCGGACCAGATGCCGGAGATCATTGCGCGCTTCAAAGGCACGGACATGGCCGGCCGCCACTACATCCCGCTCTTCGACTACTTCGCGGACAAGGAAGCCGAGGGCGCGTTCCGCATCATCAACGCCGACTATGTGAGCACCGAGGACGGCACGGGCATCGTGCACATCGCCCCGGGCTTCGGCGAAGATGACGCCGTCGCGGGCGCGGCCAACGGTGTGCCCGGCGTCTGCCCGCTCGACGCTGAATGCAAGTTCACGAACGAGGTCCCGGACTACGCCGGACGCTACGTGAAGGACGTCGACGCCGAGATCATCGCGCGCCTCAAATCCGAAGGCAAGCTCGTCCATCGCGGTACCATCAAGCACAGCTATCCCCACTGCTGGCGCGACGATTCCCCGCTCATTTACAAGGCCGTCTCCACCTGGTTCGTGAAGATTGACCCGATCAAGGAAAAAATGCTCCGCGCGAACTCCCAGATGACCTGGGTCCCTGCCCACATCAAGGAAGGACGTTTCGGCAAATGGCTCGAAAACGCCCGCGACTGGGCGATCAGCCGCAACCGTTACTGGGGCTGCCCGCTGCCGATCTGGCGCAACGTCGAGACCGGCGAGACCGTCTGCGTCGGCTCCGTCGCCGAACTCGAAAAGCTCACCGGAAAGAAAGTCACCGACATCCACAAGCATTTCGTGGACGAGATGACGATCACGACCGAGAAGGGTACCGTGCTCCGCCGCGTGCCGGAAGTGCTCGACTGCTGGTTCGAGAGCGGCTCCATGCCCTACGCCCAGAAACATTATCCTTTCGAGGACAAGGAACATTTTGAGGAAGGCTTCCCCGCCGACTTCATCGCCGAGGGGCAGGACCAGACCCGCGGCTGGTTCTACACGCTCACCGTCCTCGCCAGCGCGCTCTTCGACAAGCCGCCGGCGATGCACGTGGTGGTGAACGGCATGGTCCTCGCGGAGGACGGCCAGAAGATGTCCAAGCGTCTGCGCAACTACCCTGACCCGATGCAGATCGTGAACACCTACGGCGCCGACGCGCTCCGCCTGGTTCTGCTCGGTTCGCAGGTCGTCCGCGCCGAGGACCTGAAGTTCTCCGAGGCCGCCGTGAAGGAGGCCATGCGCAGCGTGATCCTGCCGATCTGGAACTCCTTCTCGTTCTTCATGACCTATGCGAACGTCGATAACTGGAAACCCGCGCCCGGTCCGCTCGCCGCGCCGGAGAATCCCTCGAACCCGCTCGACCGCTGGATCCTCTCCAGCCTCGCCGACATGGTGCAGGAGATCCGCACGAACATGGACCAGTACCAGCTCCAGCCCGCCGCGAACCGCTTCGAGGCGTTCGTGGAGGACCTCACGAACTGGTACATCCGCCTCAGCCGCCGCCGTTTCTGGAAGAGTCAGGACGACCGGGACAAGGCCGAGGCGTACGCCACGCTTTACTACGTACTGGTGACCTTCGCGAAGGCCGCCGCGCCGTTCATCCCGTTCATCACGGAGGAGATTTACCGTTCGCTCCGCACGGAAGATATGCCGGAATCCGTCCACCTCTGCGACTTCCCCGAGCCGGAACTCTTCCGCCGCGACGAGAAGCTGGAACGCCAGAACGCCCTCGCGCAGAAGGCCGTCTCGCTGGGACGCTTCCTCCGCACGCAGCGTTCGCTGAAGGTGCGCCAGCCGCTGGCGCGCGCCGTGCTGGTCTCCATCGACCCCGAGGTGCGCGAACTGCTCGCCCTGAGCGAAAGCGTGATCGCGGATGAACTGAACGTGAAGAAGGTCGAGATTTTCGGCGACGAGGAGTCTTTGGTGCATCTCTCCGCCAAGGCGAACTTCAAGAGCCTCGGTTCCCGCCTCGGCCCGAAGATGAAGGCGTTTGCCGCCGAAATCGCCAAGCTCTCCTCGCACGTGATCTCCTCCATCATGGCGGGCACGCCGTACGAAATGAAGATCGAGGACGGCACGACGTGTCTGCTCGGCGCCGCCGACATCGTGGTCAACCGCGCCGAACGCCCCGGATTCTGCGTGGCGGCGGACGCGTCCCTCACGATCGCGCTTGACACCGAGCTGAACGACGAACTCCTCGCCGAGGGCTACGCCCGCGAGCTCGTGAGCCGCATCCAGAATCTCCGCAAGGAGATGGACCTGCAGGTCTCCGACCGCATCGTCGTGCGCGTGACCGCCGGTCAGGACCTGCTCGACGCGCTTGAGTCCGGCCGCGAACACGTCTGTGCGGAAACGCTCGCCTCGAACCTTGAATTCATCCCCGCCGGAAGCGAAGCGCTCGACGGCGATCTGAACGGTAAACCCTGCGGAGTCGAAGTCCGGAAAGCCTGACGAATGGCCCCGTTTGCGGAGGTATCTGCCATGAAATGCGAACAATGCGGATTTCTCGTGGATTCCCTGCCGGAAGGCGGGGGGGAATACCTCTGCCCGAACTGCGGCTGGGTCATGCGGAAAGGGCCCGCGCCCGAACCCGCCGGAGAAAACGCATCCTCTCCGGATATGACCGCGACCGCCACGCACCTGAAGGTCGCCAGGACCGTGAACGTCGGATTCGGCGATTTCGCCTCCGTGCTCGCCGCCACCGACGCAAGCAGGATCGCCGCTCCCGCCGCCCGGCAAGAATCCCCGGAACGCACCCGAACCGCCACCGGTTCGACCTTGAACGTGGAGGCCCCCGACGACGATGACGTGCTGTCCCCGCTCGACGTGTACGACGAGGATGACGAATACGCCCGGATCCAGGCGGAGATCGCCGCCCGCCAGAAAACGCTCGATGAACGTGCCGCGGAGCTCGACACCCGCGAAAAATACCTGAACAAGAAACTCGACGAGATCATCGCGGAAAAAGAGTTCCTTCGGTCCGGGATCGAAAAGACCGACGAGGAGCGCGCCGCGTATCTGAAGCAGAAAAGCCAGCTGGACGCGCAGAAGGCCGACATGGAAAAGGAAATGGCGGCCCGCAAGGCTTCCCTTGACGCCCGCGCCGCCGAGATCGAAAAGAAGACCGAGGCGATGAACAAGATGCGCTCCGAGCTGGAGAAGCTCAAGCGTGAGCTGGACGCATCCATGACCGGAGAACAGCCTATAGACGACGCCACCACGTCATCCGTCTCGATCCCGTACAGCGCCAAACTGCTCCGGACGAACAACAGGCTGGAACGCACTGTGCGCATCCAGAAACGCATCCTGATCGGCCTCGCCGCGCTCGTCGTCATTTTGATCGTGCTTCTCTTCGTGAAGGAGTCCGAATTGCGGCGCGTCCGCACTAGGTTGAAGAGACTCCCGGAATGTACGTATATGGCAGCCCCCGCCCGCACGGAGGCCGTCTCCGCGCCGTCCGCCGATACCTTAAAATCCGAAAACCTTCCCGCGCCGGAAACCGAATCTTCCGGCGGCGGCTTATGACCATATCGTGCCGAACGGCACAGAAAGAAAGACTACGAACATGAAACGAGTTTTGACCGGTATCCAGCCCTCCGGCGTCCTTCACATCGGCAATTATTTCGGAGCGATCCGCTCCACCGTGCGCCTTCAGGAAGAATGCGACGACGCGGTCGTCTTCATCGCCGACCTGCACTCCCTGACCGTCCAGCCGAAGCCCGAAGAGCTGCGCGAACGCGTCCGCGGTGTGGCGGTTGACTTCCTCGCCTGCGGCCTCGACCCGGAGAAGGTCATCTTCTTCCGCCAGTCGGACGTGAACGTGGTGTGCGAGCTGATGTGGATCCTGAACTGTCAGACGGGCGTCGGCCTGCTCGAGCGCGCCCACAGCTACAAGGACAAGATCGCGAAGGGATTTGCCCCCAACAACGGCCTCTTCTCGTATCCCGTGCTCATGGCCGCCGACATCCTGCTCTACCACGCGAACCTCGTCCCGGTCGGCAAGGACCAGAAGCAGCACCTCGAAATGACGCGTGACATCGCGATCCGGTTCAACCAGCAGTACGGCGACGTCCTGACGATCCCGGAACCGTACATCAGCGGCGAAGTGGCGGTGGTGCCCGGCACGGACGGACAGAAGATGTCCAAGAGCTACAACAATACGATTGAAATCTTCGGCGAACCGAAGGCGATCAAGAAGAAGATCATGAGCATCCAGACCGATTCCAAGGGGCTGGAAGAGCCGAAGGACCCGGATACCTGCACGATCTTCGCGCTGTACAAGCTTTTCGCCACGCCCGAACAGCAGGCGGAGATGGCGGAGCGCTACCGCGCAGGAAACTACGGCTACGGCCACGCCAAGCTCGCGCTGTTCGACGCGTACATGGACTTCTTCGCGCCGATGCGCAAGCGCCGCGAGGAACTGCTCGCCGATCCGGGCTACGTCGACGCCGTCCTGAAACGCGGCGCCGAACGCGCCTCCGAACTTGCCCATGCCACGATGGACGAGGTCCGCAAGGCAGTCGGCCTCCGCTGACGCGCCGGAAAGAACGAAACCATGGAACAAACGGCGGAAACCGGTGTCAAAAGGTAATTCAAACCGGACCGCTTAACGATAAGGAGAGAACCGATGTGGGATTATAACAACAAAGTCATGGATTATTTCCTGAACCCGCGGAACGTGGGCGAGATCGCCGACGCCGACGCGGAGGCCGAGGTCGGCAACATGACCTGCGGCGACGCCCTCAGAATATTCCTCAAGATCGACGAAAAGACGCACAAGATCCTGGACGCCAAGTTCAAGACCTTCGGCTGCGCCAGCGCCATTGCCAGTTCGTCCATCCTGACCGAGATCGTGATCGGCATGACGGTCGAGGAGGCCGCGCGCGTGACCAACCGCGACATCGTGGACCGTCTCGGCGAGCTGCCCGAAGAAAAGATGCACTGCTCCGTGATGGGCATGGAGGCGCTTCAGGCCGCCCTCGGCGAATACGCGAAGAAGCACGGCCTCTCGCTCCCCGAAGTGAAGAACGACGATCCGGACGACCACGAAGGCCGCATCGTCTGCAAGTGCTTCGGCGTGACCGACGCGAAGATACGCAAGGTCGTCCGCCTGAACCACCTCACGACCGTCGCCCAGGTCACCGAGTACACCAAGGCCGGCGGCGCTTGCGGGACCTGCCTCGACCAGATCCAGCAGATCCTCGACGAGATGAACAACACGGTCCACGCGCCCGCCGAGGCGGAGAAGCCGCAGACAGTCGACTTCGACGCCCTGTCGCCCGTCAAGAAGGCGCTGAAGGTGCAGGAAGTGATCGACAAGGAGATCAAGCCTGCGCTCGAGCGCGACGGCGGCAGCATTGAGCTGATCGACCTCGACGGCGACGTCGTGAAGGTCACGCTCCGCGGCGTCTGCGCGACGTGCCCGAACTCCAAGCTGACCCTGCGGAAACTCGTGCAGGGCAAGCTCCATGAATTCCTGTCCGACCGGCTCACGGTCGAGGAGGCGTGATACTATGAAAGGCGAAGAACGCGTCATTTATTTGGACAACAACGCAACCACGCGCACCGCGCCGGAGGCCGTCGCCGCCATGTTGCCGTATTTCTCCGAATACTACGGCAACGCGTCCAGCATCCACAAGTTCGGCGGCCGCCTGGCGAAAGTGGTCGAGGAAGGCCGCGCGAAAGTCGCCGGATTCCTTGGCGCCGACCCGAGCGAGATCATCTTCACGTCCTGCGGGACCGAGGGCGACAACGCCGCCATCCTGAGCGCGCTGGACGTCTGCCCGAAACGCCGCCGCAAGATCGTGATCTCCACGGTCGAGCACCCCGCCATCCTCAACCTCGGCAAGGACCTCGAACGCCGCGGCTACACCGTGGTGAAGATCCCCGTTGACAGCCTCGGCCGCCTCGATATGGACCGCGCCCGCGAGATGATCGACGAGGAGACCGCGGTCGTCTCCGTGATGTGGGCGAACAACGAGACCGGCAATCTGTACCCGGTGGAAGCCCTCGCCGAACTGGCGCACCGCGCCGGGGCGCTCTTCCACACCGACGCCGTCCAGGCCGCCGGAAAGATCCCGTTCAAGCTCCGCGACATGAACATCGACATGCTCAGCGTGTCCGGCCATAAGTTCCATGCCCCGAAGGGCATCGGCGCCCTGTACGTGCGCCGCGGCGTGCGGTTCCGTCCGTTCGTCGTCGGCGGCCACCAGGAACGCGGACGCCGCGCCGGGACGGAGAACGTGCCGTACATCGTGGGCATGGGCGTTGCCGCCGAACTGGCCATGGCGAACTTCGAAACGGAGAACAACTACGTCCGCAAGCTCCGCGACGACCTGCACAACCGCCTGATCGCGGCCATCCCGAGCGTCCGCGTGAACGGCGACGTGGAGCACCGCCTGCCGAACACCACCAACCTGTCGTTCGAGTACATCGAGGGCGAATCCATCCTGATGCACATGGACATCCACGGCATCTGCGCCTCCAGCGGCAGCGCGTGCACGACCGGCAGCCTGGAGCCGTCGCACGTGATGCGCGCCATGGGCGTGCCGTACACGGCGGCGCACGGCGCGATCCGCTTCAGCTTCTCCCGCTACAATACGCAGGAGGACGTCGACACGGTCGTGGAGGTCCTGCCCGGCATCATCGAAAAGATCCGCGCGATCTCCCCGTACTGGGCGGATTTCGTGGCGAAACGCTGAAAAAAACGAAAAAAATCGGCGAAACCGGTTTGACAAAACGCAAACCCGCGTATAAATTACGGGCGTTTTTTCCGAACCGCTTTCCTAGAACCCCATGTAAGGAGACTGTAACCATGGTCATGATCTGCCCCTACTGCGATACCGAGATCAACGAAAAGCAGATGGAAGCCGAAGACGGGTGCTGCCCGGAATGCGGCGCCGTCCTGACGCAGTCGAACATCCTCAGCGACACCGACGACGAGGAGAACGACGGGTACGACGATTACGACGATGACGACGACGATTACTCCGCGTTCGGCGAGCGTTCCAGAGACTACGACGAGGAATTCGACGAATTCGACGAATTCCTCGAGGAAGAGGAAAAACTCGAACGCAGCGAGGCGAAGAACCGCAACAAAAACAAATGAAGCCGGAGTGGATGCCGCAGGATCTCGAACTCTTTGACACCCATGCCCACCTTGGCGACGACGGATGCCCCGACGAAACGGAGTACTACCGGCGCGCGGAAGAGGCCGGGGTGCCGTGGATTCTGCTGTGCGGCTCGGATTTCGAGTCCAGCCGCTGCGCCGCGGAGTTCGCATCGCATTTTGACCGCGTGTTTTTCGCCGCCGGACTTCACCCGTTGGACGTGGTGAAGCATCCGTGCGAAACGGAGAAGTTCGAAGCGTTCGCCGCGGCTCCCCGGTTCGCCGCGGTCGGCGAGATCGGCCTGGACTACTACTACGAACGCGGCACACGCGAAAAACAGCTTGAGGTCTTCCGCTCGTTTCTGGAACTCGCGCTTCGTTTGGACCGGCCCGCGATCGTGCATACGCGCGACGTCGACGGCAGCACGCTGGCATACGACGATGCTTACACGCTCCTTGCCGATTTTGCACACGCAGGCGGACAATTCGTTCTCCACTCGTTCGCCGGAAGCATCGCCGATTTCGAACGGTTCGAAGCGCTCGGCGCTTACTTCGGATGCGGCGGCATGGTGACGTTCAAGAAGGCGGACAACATCCGCGCGCTCGCCCTTCGTTACCCCGAAGACCGCATTCTGCTCGAAACCGATTCCCCGTATCTCGCGCCTGTTCCGTTCCGCGGCAAGGAGAACCACCCCGAGTTTCTCCCCTGGACCGCCCATTCCCTGGCGGCTCTGCGCGGCTGGAGTATGCAGAAGACCGTGAATCTGACGACATCCAACGCTAAACGTTTTTTCAGGATACCCCCCGAAAATGAAAAAAAACAATAAACACGAAACGCTCCGCGGCTGGTTCCAGCTCGTCCGTCTCCCCCATCTCTTCACCGTCCCCGGCGACCCGCTGGTCGGATTCCTGATCGCGGGCGGCATGATGCAGAACGCCGAAAAAGGCTTTTTCCCCATCGCGGCGGTCTGCTTCATCGCGTTCGCCATGTCGCTCTTCGGCATCATCACGAACGACCTGGCGGACATCCAGATCGACTCGGCGCAGCATCCTGACCGGCCTCTGCCGTGCGGCGTGATCAGTCCGCGCGCGGCATCCTATGCGTCGCAGCTGTGCTTCCTGGCGGCGGTCGTGCCGGCGTTGTGCCTCGGCTGGCGCTTCACGTTCGTCACGCTCGTGGCCCTCATCAGTATCTATACGTACAATTTCTATGTCAAATACCGTCCGAAACGCATGTCCATGATGATGGCGGTCATGCGCGACCTGACGTTCGGACTGGGCATCCTGATCGTCCCCGATGTTTCCATCCGGCGGATTCTGCTGCTTGTCCTGTACGGCGTCGGGCTCTTCTTCTATTATTGCGGCATCAATGAGATCACGCGGTCCGAGACGCTTTCGAAGATTGTCCGGCCCGGAGGACGCACCATGCTGGCCGGAGCGTGCTGCTGCGCCATCGTGCCGCTGGTCTTCGTCATCAAGCTGCTGCGGGATTCGACCACGCTCCTGCCGATTGCCTTCGGCCTGCTGGCGATTCTGCTTTGCCTGGTGTATCTCCTGATCGCGCTGTGGGTGTATCAGGTCTCCCGGACCGGGGCCTCTCCCGCCCGCGTCCAGATGGCCGTGCATGTGTCGTTCCGCGCGGCCTTCCTGGTGCAGGCCGCAACGGCCGCGGCCTGCGGACTGGTCGTCCTGCCGGTAATTTTCCTGCTGTGCCTTGCCGCGTCCGCCTTCGCGGAAAAATACGCCTGTTCCTGAGTCGACGATGGAAGACTGGTTCGACATGCGGGTCGATCCCGCGCAGATCGCGAAGGAACGCGCGAAGGCGCGCGAACTCCGCCGCACCAACTGGTGGCGGGCGCAGATTCAGAAAGGCGTGTGCCATTACTGCGGCGGGAAGTTTCCTCCGTCCGAACTGACCATGGACCACATCGTGCCGCTCTCCCGCGGCGGCCGCAGCACGAAAGGCAACATCGTCCCCTGCTGCAAGGCGTGCAACAACGACAAGAAATACACCATGCCCGTCGACGAGATCCTCGCCGAACTCGACCGCGAGGACCGCGAACGCGAGGCCGCGCAGGGCAGGGCGGACGCGCCCGAAGCGGAAGACTGATCTTTTCGGAGCGCGTCATGGATTATTACTGGAACGAACGGACCGATCCGGCGTACAATTTGGCCCTTGAGGAGGTCATGACCGCGCAGGCTGACGCGCCGTTCGCGATGCTGTGGCGGAATCGTCCCGCCGTGATCATCGGACGCAACCAGAACGCCTGCCGCGAGTTCGATTCCGCATACGCCAAGGCACACGGCGTATCCGTTGTGCGGCGCATGACGGGCGGCGGCGCGGTCTACCATGACCTCGGCAACCTCAATTACAGCATCTTCGCATTCGAGACGGCTGCGAACAAACGCTATATCGACTTCGCACCGTTCGCCGAACCCGTTCTGACCGCCCTGCGTGCGCTGGGCGTGGCGGCGGAGTTCTCCGGGCGCAACGACATCCTCGTGAACGGACGCAAGGTCTCCGGCAGTGCGAAGTGCGTTCATAACGGACGTATTTTATTCCACGGCACACTCCTGTTCGACGTCGACTTCGAGGCGATGGCGGCGGTCCTGACGCCTCCGCGGACGAAGATCGAAGCGAAGGGTGTGGCGTCCATCCGGGCGCGCGTAGCCAATCTGAACGAGTTTCTGCCCTGCTTGGACCGCGACACCTTCCGGCTGGCGATGGAACGCGAGCTGCTCCGTCAGTTCGGATTGAAAGAACCGCTCCCAATCCGCGACAACTGGGTGCGCGAGGCGGAACGCACCGCCGACGAGCGTTACCGGTCCTGGGAATGGAATTTCGGCGAATCCCCGGACTTTACGTTCGAGCGCACGCGGCGGTTCCCGTGCGGGACCGTGACCGTGCATCTGGACGTGCACGCAGGCATGATCCGCCGTGCGGCGTTCCGCGGCGATTTCTTCGGGACGGCTCCGTCCGATGAACTTGCCGCCAGGCTGACCGGCTGTCCGCACCACGCCGATGCCATCCGTGCGGCGCTGTCCGGCATTGACGTCGGACGTTTTATTGCCGGTCTTGAGCTTGACCCGCTGGCAGAGCTTCTGACGCCGTAACGCACAGTTCCGGCCGCGTCTCTTTTCGTTCCCGTATTTCCTTTGTCTCTACAACTTATGCCAAGGCCTGTTTTTGCCGTTATTTTGATATTCCATAATAAATTCGACTTGAAAAATTGATTAGCATGTGATATATTAATAGACTATTATCTTCAAGATAAAACAGAACCGGAGGTTCCATTATAATGAATAAAAAGTCCGTTTTGAGCTTGACTGCGGCCGCATTTGCCGCTCTCTCCGTCCCCATGTTCGCCCAAATGCCCGGCGCCATGAAACAGGTCGTCGGTGTCGCCGAGGTCGAGGAAGTCGCAAACGTCCAAAGCCGCCGTTACACCGGGCAGGTGGTCGCGCAGGCAGAAGTGAACGTGATGTCGCGCGTATCCGGCGAGATTCTGAAGCTTGGCTTCAACGACGGCGACTATGTGAAGAAGGGGCAGATGCTGTACACGATTGAGAAGACGCCTTACGAGGCCGCAGTGAAGCAGGCCGAAGCCACGATCGCGGAATGCAAGGCGAGACTGGAATACGCGCAGAGCACCTACGACCGCAACCAGATGCTCTACGAAGTGAACGCCACCAGCAAGGACACCATGGAGAATACGAAGTCCGCACTGGATGCCATGCGCGCCGAACTCGCCGCCGCCGAAGCGGGGCTGGTTACGGCGAAGTACAATCTGGACCACACCACGATCACCGCCGCCATCGACGGCCTGGTCGGCGTAACGAATTTTACAGAAGGGAACTACATCACGCCTTCCTCCGGCACGATGCTCACGATCATTCAGATGCAGCCCATCCGCGTGCGTTTCGCCATGAGCACGAGTGATTTCCTGTCCGGCTACGGCAACCTCGCCGCGCTGAAGTCCGAAGGACAGGTCTCCCTGAAACTTGCCGACGGTTCGGAATACGCCGACGGCGGCAAGGTCGAGTTCCTGAACAACGAGGCGAACGTGAAGACGGACGCCGTCCAGGTGTACGCATCGTTCCCGAACGCCGACCTGAAGCTGATCCCCGGTAGCACGGTCACGGTGACGCTGTCGAAGAAGTCCGCGGAAAAGATGCCCGCGGTCCCGCCGTCCGCCGTGATGCATGACGCGAAAAATTCCTTCGTGTACATCCTGGGCGAAGGCAACAAGATCGAACGCCGCATGGTGGAACTGGGCGACATGACGAAGACGCACCAGCTGATCAAGTCCGGCCTGAAGACCGGCGAAAAGGTCGTGTACCTTGGTACGCACAAAGTGATGCCCGGCGACGAAGTCATCCCCGCGACCGAAGAGAAAAAGTGATTACGGGGGCGGCATAAGATGTTTTCCAAGATATTCATTGACCGGCCGCGTCTCGCGATCGTCATCAGTCTGATCATGGTCCTGGCGGGCGTGATCAGCATTACCAAACTCCCCATTGCCGAATACCCCGAGATTGCGCCGCCGTCCCTCTACGTGTCGGCCATGTATCCCGGCGCCAGCGGCGAAGTGATCGCGCAAACCGTTGCCATGCCGATCGAAGACCAGATCAACGGCGTGGACGACCTGCTGTATTTCTCCTCGACATGCAGCAACGCCGGTTCCTATTCGTGTACTGTGACGTTCAAGAGCGGCACGGACACCGACATCGCCATGGTCAACCTGCAGAACGCCATCAAGCGCGCCGAACCGCAGCTGCCGACCGACGTGACGAAGCTCGGCATCACCGTCGAGAAGCGCGGCAACGACATCCTCGCCGTGTACGCCTTCACCACGGACGAATCGACGCTGAACATGATGGAGCTGAACAACTACATCAACGTGAACGTGAAGGACGCCATCACGCGTCTGGACGGCGTGTCGTCCGCCGAAGTGATGTCGCTGGAGGAATACTCCATGCGCATCTGGCTGGACCCGCTCCGCATGGCCGGTCTCGGCATCTCCACCACGGACATCGCCAATGCGGTGCAGTCGCAGAACATCCAGGCCGCCGCGGGCAGCATCGGCACGGAGAAGAGCAACAGCTACATGTCGTACAAGCTGAACGTGAAGGGCCGCCTCGTGACCGCCGAGGAGTTCGGGAACATCGTCCTGCGCCATGATTCGGACGGCAGTATCGTGCGCCTCAGCGACGTGGCGAGGGTCGAAGTCGGCTCCAGTTCCTACGCCGGACGAAGCGTGTTCAACGGCCATCCCTGCGTGGCTCTGCTCGTGAACCGCACGCCTGAAGCGAACGCCATGGGCACGGTCGGCCGCGTGAACGCCGAGCTGGAGCATTGGAAGAAGCTTTTCCCGAAGGGCGTGAGCGTGGTCAGCGCCTATGACCCGACCGAGTTCATCGAAGTGTCGATGAAAGAGATCGTGACGACCATCCTGCTGGCTCTCGGTCTGGTCGTGCTCATCACCTGGATCTTCCTTCAGGACTGGCGCGCCACCCTGATCCCGTCCGTCGCGATTCCCGTTGCCCTGATCGGTACGATGACGTTCCTGTACGCCCTCGGCTACAGCATCAACGTCCTGACGATGTTCGGCCTGATCCTGGTCGTCGGCTCGCTCTGCGACGACGCCATCGTGGTGGTCGAGAACTGCCAGGGGCTGATGGAACGCGAGGGCATCGGCCCGAAGGCAGCCGCCGAGAAGACCATGCGCCAGATCACCGGCGCCATCATCTCCACCACGCTCGTGACCGTGTCCTGCTATGTGCCGCTGGCGTTCTACGGCGGCATGGTCGGCGTGATCTACGTCCAGTTCGCCGTTACCATGTGCATCTCGCTGTGCCTCTCCACGACCATCGCCATGACGCTCAGCCCGGCGCTCTGCGCCCTGCTGCTGCGCCGCCCGGATCACCATGTGCCGCTGCTGTTCCGCCCGTTCAACGCCGTGCTGGACTTCAGCCGCAAGATCTACCTGTTCTTCACCGGCTTCCTCGTGCGCTGGTCGCCCCTGGCCGTGATCCTCTTCGCCGGCGTGGTATTCGCCGTCTACTGGATGTTCATGCACACACTGAGTTCGTTCCTCCCGGAGGAGGACAAAGGCGTGCTCTTCTGCAACGTGGAACTGCCGAGCGGCGCGTCCGTCGAACGTACGGACGCCGTTCTGCGCGACATCCGCGAGAAGCTCTCCGACGTGAAGGGCATCCGTTCGATCCTGGACGTGTCCGGCTTCAGCATGATGTCCGGTACCGGCGAAAGCGTCGGCATCGCGATCGTGGCGCTGGACCACTGGGACAAGCGCAAGACGCCGGAACTCCAGCTTGGCGCGCTCCAGGCTGAGATTCAGGGCCGTCTGGCGTCCATCCCGGACGCCCGCATCACGGTGTTCTCCCCGCCCGCCATCATGGGCTTGGGCATGGTCAACGGCGTGAGCGCGCAGGTGTGCGGCATCGGCGACGTCGACCCGATCGAGCTGTCGGACGTGATGAAGGGATACACCCGCGAGCTGATGGGCCATCGCGACATGATCGCGGTCGCCATGACGCCCTACAACGCCGACACGCCGCAGCTGTATCTGGACATCGATTTCGACAAGGCGCATATCCTCGGCGTCTCCCCGCTCAGCATTTACAACACCCTCCAGAGCAAGCTCGCCTCTCTCTATATCAACGACTTTACCATGGTCAGCCGCAACTTCAAGGTGAAGATGCAGGCGTCCGCCGACTATCGCTCCACCCTCGACGACATCCGCGAGATCCAGGTGGTCAACGACGTCGGCGAAATGGTCCCGCTGACCTCGTTCGGCGAACTGAAGTACACCGTCGGCCCGCGCCAGATATCCCGTTTCAACAAGATGACCAGCGCCGAACTGACCGTGAACGGTCTGCCCGGATCGAGTTCGCGCCTCATTATGGACGCGATGGAGAATGCGAACCTGCCGGAGCAGTACCACCTCGAATGGACCGCGCTGAGCTATCAGGAACGCCAGAACGAAGGCCAGATCGTCTACCTCATGGCGCTCGCCCTGATGTTCGCCTACCTCTTCCTCGTCGCCCAGTACGAAAGCTGGACGATTCCCATCCCCGTGATGCTGACCGTCTCGTTCGCCGTCTGCGGCGCGCTGATCGGCCTGAAGATCGCGAAGCTCGACCTCAGCATCTACGCCCAGCTCGGCATGGTCATGCTGATCGGCCTTTCCGCCAAGAACGCCATCCTCATGGTCGAATTCGCCAAGCAGGAGCGCGAACACGGCAAGAGCATCGTGGAATCCGCCCTGAGCGGCGCAAGCCTCCGTTACCGTGCCGTGCTGATGACCGCCTGGAGCTTCGTCTTCGGCGTGTTCCCGCTGGTCGTGGCGACGGGCGCAGGGGCCGGCAGCCGCCGCGCCATCGGCATCACCACGTTCTCCGGCATGATCATGGCCACCCTGATCGGCATTATGTTCACCCCGGCCCTGTACGCGTTCTTCCAGCGCGTCCGCGAGACCGGCAAACGGATTTTACACCTCGGCCGTCCGAGAGACTAAGGAGCCTGATATGAGCAAGAAAGACCCCAACGAATCGAACCTTCTGTTTCCCGTGCCGGATTCCGGCGACGTCGCGTCCGACGTGTGGCGCCTCATCATCCGCAGCAACGCCAAGATGCTGAACCTGCTTCTGCAGGAATGCCCGGAGATCGCTCCGGGCCAGAAGATCACCTTCTCCCGTATCCGCGTCCTGACCTACCTCGCGCAGGCGCAGGGCGAACAGGTGAGCATCCGCGACCTCGCCGAGGAGCTCGGCGTGACCTCCGGCGGCGTCTCTCAGATGGTCGACAGCCTGGTGAAGAGCGACATGGTCTGCCGGACCTCGTCGAAGGACGACCGCCGCGTCGTCTACCTCTCGATCTCGGATTCCGCGAAGAAGAGCCTCGACGTGCTGTCCAAATATCTGCACGATCGCGTGGCGAAGGCGATGGCGAAAATCCCGGACCAGGACCGCGAGATCATGGCGCGTTCCCTCCGCACTCTTCTGACCGCTTTCTACGAGGCCGACTGAGCACACCATTCCGAAACAGAAAACGAAGCCCTCCGTTGCCGGTCAAACGGCCCGGAGGGCATTTTCATTCTTTGCGCTTATCTTATTTCCGTTCTTTTGTGGTTTTCCTTAGGCTGGGCAGAGTTCGAACTGGAAGCTCCAACCTGAGGGCTCCTTGTACAATAAAACATTTACAAAAAAACAAGGACAGATTCTCGCTAACTTCGGTTTCGCCCTTGAAGTATACGGCGAAATCATCCTTGGCTTCCTCAATGGTGTAGCTTAGATAATCCTAAATGAATGAAATGAAACCAGGTTATCTATAGGTGTAGTATCTCCTCCTGTCCGGATGTCCACACCTTATTTAAGTGCATAAGAATCAAAATATTTCGGCACATTACATGTGCCGGAGTTGATATTTCAGAAAAAGATAATTGAGACACTTCAATTCGAACGCATAGATTGTTTTCGCCGTTAATGGGAATCATAATAGTTATGTTCGATGTCTCAATCATCGAATACTGCCGGTCTATCATCAGTTCCCGCGCCTTTATATCTCCTGGTTCGGGAGCATAGAACTCGATATTGATGCTCATACCGCCGCCGCCCATGCCGCCGCCCATCGGAGGCATCCCCATACCACCGGCAGGAGCGCCGCCGGGGGCACCGCCACCAAAGCCGGGGAAGCCGCCCATGCCGCCGCCCATCGGGGGCCGAGCCTGCCGTCGCGCACGGATCCGAGGATGGCGCGTCCGCTGCTCGCACCGAGGTCGAACGCCAGATAGTGTCTGTCCTGCTTCATGCCCGGCATCCTTTCGCCGTTCGGGGTTGCGCACGTTTCGAGGCGTGTTTAACGGATGCCGAAGAACTCCGCCGGAACTGTCGTTGATATGATGTCGAAAACTGTCGAAAAAAGGGCAAAAAAATGGTGCTCGAGGGGAGATTTGAACTCCCTCGGTTGCCCACTAGCACCTCAAGCTAGCGCGTCTGCCAATCCTTGGCGGCGGCACGCGCGACAGGTTCTTCATGCGGCTTGTGGCGCGGACGACCGGACGCCGCGTGCTCGCCGGACCGACCGAGGCGACCGCCATCGGCAACATCCTCGCGCAGATGATCGCGAGCGGCGACCTGAAGGACGCGGCGGAAGCCCGCGCCCTCGTCGCAGCATCGTTCCCCCTCGCCGTCTACGGCTGATCGAACAGAGAAAGCACGTTTTTTCGCACGTGTCCATCCTCCGTTGATACGTCAGGCGATGACGGTCCAGTCCATGTCGACGCCGCGGCCGAGTTCGGTCCACTTCGACGTGTCGCCGGAGCTGTAGTAACCGAGCATGCCGGTGGAGTACTGGCGGACGAGCAGATCGTCCTTTCTGTCGCCGTCGTAATCGCCCGCGCCGACGATGAACCAGTCCTTCGCGTCGAGCTGGCCGATACTTGTGTAGTTGTTGAGGTTGCCGTCCGCGAGCATGACGACCGCGCCGAATTCCTTGTGGAACAGCACCATGTCATCCTTTCCGTCGCCTGCGAAGTCGCCGATGGCGCGGACTTCCCAGCCCGTCCAGTTCAGCGCGCCCATGTCGACCGCGGAACCGTCGATGCCAATCGCGTAATACTTCGTGCCGTCGAGGTAGCTCATCACGATGGAATTGCGTCCGTCGCCGTCGAAGTCGCCGCAGCCGATCATCGTCCAGTTGGAATCGAAGCCTGCGCCGAGGGACGTCCATTCGCTGGTGCCGTCGGTCCACACGCCGAGCGCGCCGAGCGAGGCGCAATGCCACACGATGGAGTTCGCGCCCGGATTCCCGGTCAGGTTCCCGATCTTGTTCACCCAGGCGTTGTCCGCCTCATTTTCGAGGAAGTCGATGTTCACCCAGTTCTCGTCGGTGTCGATTCCGCCCTTGTAATACCCGATGTACGCGCCCTTCTTGCCATCCACGACCACGCCGTTGCCGACGAACACGGAATCCGCGAGCCCGTCACCGTCCATATCGTATGCGCCGAGCAGCGTCCATTCGACCGGATGCGGCGCGACCGAGCTGCGCCAGGTGTCCTTGCCGTTCATCCAGTATCCGGTCTGATCGTCGCCGCCGGTGTACTGGAACAGCACGTCGCTGACGCCGTTGCCATCGACGTCGCTCCGCGTATCGGTACCGGCGGCGGCCACGGACAGACTCAGGATGTCATCGCCGAGATTCAGCGTGTAGAGCATGCCGTCGATCTTCACGGAAATGCCCGCCTTCAGCGTGACGAGCACGGTCCCGTCGGTCCCCATGACCGTGACCGTGGACGTAAAGTCGCCCGCGCCGTATGCCAGATAATAGAATCCGGGCGTCTGCTCCGCCCCGATCGTGAGCGTGTAGGTCGTATCGCCCTGAATATAGCACAACCCCTCGTACAGGGCGGAGCCTCCGGCAGCCAACCCGGAAACGTCGAAATCCAGCGTGCCGTTTATGGTGATGTCCGCGCCTTTGGCGAAGACGCCCCATCCGGTGAGCTTCACGCCCGCTTCGATCATGAGTGTCGCGCCTTCGGAAACGAGAAGGTTCGATGCCGATGCGCCCGCCCTGACCGTCAGCGTCGCGCCCTCCGCCACCTGCACGTTCCACACGGACGCCCCGGCCTCGACCGTCAGCGTGTTCAGTACGGCGGAATCACGCACCGCGGATCCGTCCAGCGCTGTGGCGTCGGGCAGGATCCCGGCGGTAAACGTGAATGTGCCGCCCGTAATCGCGAGCTTGCTTTCGGTTCCTGCCGCGGTCATGGCGGTATTGGCGTCCGCGAACGCGTCATAGCCGATGACCGCCGTTCCGCCGGGAATGTCCACGACCGAATCGTCCGTCATCTTCTTCCATTCGGAGTTCAGGTAGACGACGGACGGCTGCACGTATTCCGCGACCTTCAGGATCAGGAAGTCGTCCTGAAGCTTCAGAGCGTAGGTCGTCCCGTTGAGGATCGTCTTTTCCGCCGTGCTCACGCTGCCGACCTGGGCGCCGTTCACGGTGATCGAAACGCTGGCTGCGAACTCGGTCACGCCGGTCGCCAGCAGATAGTCGCCGTATTCCTGCGTGCCGGAGACGGTCAGCGTGTAGACCGCCGGTGTACCTTTGTAGCTGATGCACGAGAATCCCTCGTACAGCGCGGGCCCGTCCACGCTCGTATAGGACAAATCGAAATCGACCGTGGCATCCGGGGGAATCCAGTCAGACGGGGGCGGCCAGCTGGGCGCGTCGTACTGGTCCGATCCGACAATAATGTTTGCTCCTTCTCCGAACGAGCATCTGCCGGTCAGCTTGCCTCTTATTTTGACACTGACGTTGCCGACGACCGTAAGGCCCGATATGGCGCCGCCGTATTCCGCGGTCAGATTGCCGCCGTACACCGTAATATCCGACGCCATGCCGCCCTCTTTCACGGTGAGCCAGCCCTGGTCCGTGACCGTCGCGCCTGAAAGGAAACCGCCCGCGTTCACGTCGGAAAAGCCGGATTTGAACATGATATTCGAGGCGGAACCGCCCTCGTCCACCTTAACGGAGCCGTTGTTGACCAGCGTGATGCCGGTCGCGGAGGAGCCGTTGCTCAGCCGGAGTTCCCCCCAGCCGGAGAGCTCCATGCCGGAGACCGCCATGCCGTTTTTCAGGGTGAGCGACCCGCCTGTGTTCAGGACGATCGATCCGCCGAGGGAGGCTCCTTCCTCCAGGATCAGCAGGCTGGAGCTGTTTACCGTGATGTTGCCGGAGATCCTGCTGCCGCCCGCGGAAACGGAGAGCGTGCCGCCGTTCACGACGACGTCGCCGGGGATCTCGAGGTCGGAAGTGAAGGAGTACATCCCGCGGATGATCTCGATGGCGCTGCCGCCGAAGAGCGACGCTTCGATTGCATCGTCGGCGCTGTAGAAGGCGTTGTAGCCGATGTTGGCGGTGCCGCCGGGGACCTCCACCATGACGCCGTCGCCCGTCCATCTCCAGTCTGTGCTGAGATAGACCGTCTCGGGCGGGGTCTGTTCCCCGACGAGGAGATACAGCTGCATCTTCCCCTCGGATGGCGCCCCGCGGAGCGTGTAGTACGTGCCGTTGATCTGCGCCGTTTTTCCCGCCGTGAGCGTTCCCAGGACTGCGCCGCTCTGTTTGCGGATCGTGATCGACCCGTTGAATCCCGCGGCGTCGTCCGCCAGCCAGTACGTCCCGGCCTCCTGATGCGCGTCGACCGTGAGCGTATACGTCGGGCTGCCCTTGATCCTGGAAAGCCCGCGCATCAGCGCGCCGCCGCCCGCGGTCGAACCGGAGATATCGAAGTCGATGTATCCGTTGACCGTGATGTCCATGCCGTCCGTGAAGGTCTCCCTGCCGGAGAGGATGCCGCCCGTGTTGACCGTGATGGTTCCGGTCAGGGCGGCGTTGTCGAGCACGATGCCGTGTTTCGAGTTCACGACGATGGTCCCGGCGGCGGTGGCTCCCTCGTTCAGGCGCACTGAGCCGGAACAGACGATCGATCCGGCCGACTGACTATATGAGTAGGAATCGGACACGGTCAGGCCGCCGATGAGCACGGCGCCCGCGTCCAGCGTCAGATCCTTTATGAGTACAAGGCTGTCGGCGTTCAGCGATGCGTTCCGCGCAGAGAGGTCTTTTTCGACGATCCCGGAGAGCGTGTAGGTCCCGCCCTCGATGATGACCGAACCGTCGTCCGTGCAGGCGGACATGGCGGGCATGAGATCCGCGAACGCGTCGATCCCGAGCACCGCAGTGCCGCCGGGGACCTCGACGACCGTATATTTCTCCAGTCCGGCCCAGGTCGCGTTCAGGTAGACCGTCGTCTGCGGCTCGAACGCGATGACCATGAGGTCCAGCGCGCCGTCGGCGAACGTGAGCAGGAAACCGCGGTCGGCGATCCAGACTGTCTGGTCAAGCGTGAGCTTCCAGGTGAAGTAGTTTTTCTCCCCCACGTACAGCGTCACGCCGTCCGTGAGCTCATTCGCGTTGACCGCGAGGTGGTAGAGGCCGCTTTCCTGCGCTTCCCCGACCGTGATCTCGTATTGCGTATTGCCTTTCGCGTATTTGAGGCCATCGAACAGCACGTTGCCCGTGGTCGAATTCGAGATATCGAAGTTGACGGCGCCGTTGATCGTGATGTCCGAACCGGATTCGAAGACGCATGTCCCGGTCAGGCCGCTGGCGGTCCCGAGCGCAGGATTGACTTCGGTGTACATCCCGAACGTGCCGCCCGAAACGACGTGCAGATCGCGGATCAGGTTGTAGGAGCTGCGGCATAGGAACGAGCCGCCCGCCGCCACGTCGACGCCGATGCAGGTCGCGCCTGTGACCGCGACGATCTCGCCGCCCTCGACCACGGAAAGATCCGTGGCGATGGAGTTCGAGATCGAAAGCGTCGCCTGGATTAGGGCGTTTTCGATCTTCGCGCCGGTGCCGATCAGGTCGATGTTCCGGGGGAGCCCCTCCGGGAACGAGTAGATCTTTTCGTCCTCGGTCTGGGTGCCCCCCGTGCCGGATGCGGTCTCTCCTGAGACGGAGATGACATCCGTGCCGCTTATGACAGTCGCAGTACTGCCGCCAATAACTAAGGACTGGGCAGGCTTCGTGTAGGAGATCGCGATCGTGCCGTCTTCGGCGACGGCGTTTACCGCGTCGGCCAGGACGGCAAACGCGTTCCGCCCGATGACTGCCGTCTGCGTGCCGCCGTTCAGCAGGGTGACGGTGACCGATTCCCCGGCCGCCTTGTCTTTCCAGGAGGCGTTGAGGTAGACATACGATTCCTTGTCCGGGTTGATCTTCTCGACGGAGAGGTTCACGGCGCTTCTCGCATCGCCCATTCCATAGCCGACGCCGCCTTTGTAACTGATCGTATACCGGAAATCTCCGATCACGGCCGTGCCGTAGATCATCTGATTGTCGACCACGGTCGCGGCGGGGATCACACCCAGTACCGTCCCGTCGATGTCCCGGACCGTATAGCTGTATTGGCCGAACTTATACGACATGTCGCTTGCCAGGATGTACTGGCCGGTCTTCAGGCTGGCGGCGTCGACCGTGATGACGCAGGTCGGCGTCCCGCTGTATATGGAGAGCCCCCGCAGCGGGGTGCCGACGCCGGGTTTGGAGAGGTCGAATTCGATCGTGCCGTCGATCGTGATCCCCTCGTACGATTTCGCGAAATATGCACCGCTGATGGTCGCGCCGGACTCCACCTTGACCGTCGCCGCCTGGTCAATGAAGCTGAGGTCCCGGCATACGGAGCCGCTCTTCAGCGTCAGTTTGCTTTCCCCCCGGACGGTGATGCCCGAGGCGGACGCGCCGCTTTCCAGCGTCACGACGGCATCGTAGTCCGAGACCGCGCCGCTGATGGTCGCGCCGCCCAGGACGACGACGTTCCGCGCCACGACGTCCGCGAAGGAGACGGCTCCGCCCGTGATATACACGACGCCGCCGGGCTTGACCGCCGCCACGGCTTCGTCCCCGTCCGCAAACGCGTCGTAGCCGATCGTGGCTGTGCCGCCGCCTGCGAGCTCCACGATGCTGCTGAACGGCTTGCCCGACCATGCGGAGTCGACGTAGACCGCGTACGGGTCGTCCGGCGGAGGGGCCTCCATGGAGATGACGAGGTCCACATTGACGTTCCGGACCTTCACCGTATAATACAGGTCTCCGATCAGGACGGAGCCGCCGACCGTGAGCGTGCCGAGCGGCGTCAGGTCCGTGCCGCGGACCGTGAACGTGCCTGCGAACGACGGCGAATCCGTCGCCAGGTGGTAGATGCCCGTTTCCTGCGTGCCCGAGACCGTGAGCGTGTAGAGCGGCGCGCCTTCGATGAGGGAGAGCCCCTTCTTGACCGCGGCCGCGCCGGGGGCGGTCTCCGAGATGTCGAAGTCGATGGTCCCGCCGTTCGATCCCAGGGTCAGCTTCGCGCTTCCGGTCAGCTCCAGCGCGCCGCCGATGACGCCGCCTTCGGAGAGGTCGATCACCGACCAGTTCGACGCCACGAGGTTCCGCACGGTCCCGCCCGAGACCTTCAGGATCGCCTGGTTCATGTCGATGTTTTCGGCGTACCCGCCGGAGAGGACATATATCTTTCCTTGTGTGGGATACTGGGTAAGGACGTAGCCGCCAAAGGGGGCCATATAATAGCCTGAAATCTTTGTGTCGCGCGCGATGCCGCCGCTTGAGACGTAAAGCACTGCCTTCTCGATCGTGGCGTTGGAGACCACGCCGCCGTCGCCGACGTAGATCCCGACGTATTCCGATCCATAGCCAGTGTTTCCTTCGGACGCATAGGCACCGACTGCCAGCCCGCCGCTCGAAATGCGCAGGACGGCAGTGCGGTCCGCGACCAGCCGGGCGTTGCCGTAGGAGACGACGCTGGGAGTCGAGAACCACCCGCTGCTGAACGGCAGAGTGGTCTTCCCCAGGGAAACGTCCAGGGCCGTGCCGCCGGTCAGTGTGACGACGCCGCCCACCACGTCCGCGCCCGAAACGACGCCCTCGGACTGGACGATCAGCTCGGCGTCCTTGACTGCGATGACGTCCGAAACGGCCGCGCCGCTCTGCACGTACATCTTCGCCATCTGGTCGATCGCCGCGGTCCGGTAGATTTCGCCGTCCTGCGCCGTCACGTCTCCGCCGCTCCTTACGATCGAGCTGGAGAAGACCGCGCCCCGTTCTACCAGGGCCGTGCCGCCCCGGAACTCGCAGCCCGTGACGAGCGTGCCGCTGCGGACGCTGAGGGTGCCGCCCTTGTTCAGGAGCACGCCGGCGGTGATGATCGAGTCGGAGTCGGCGAATACCGTGCCGCCGTTCACCGTGATGCTGAATGCCACGGCTTTCTTCAGGTCGACTTTTCCGCCTGCGGCCAGGGTGTCGTAGATCGTGCCGGAGAGGACGTCCAGGATGCCGCCGTCGTTCAGCGTCGTGTCGAATGCTTCGCCCGCGGCGTCCACGAACAGGCTTCCGCCCGACTGGATCTGCGTTAGGGAGACCGCGCCGGAGAGCACCTGAAGATTGCCGCCGTTCAGCGTCGTTTCCCTCATCTCTCCTGCGGAGACCACGCGGGCGCTGCCGCCCGTCAGGATCGTGGTCCTGCTCGCGAGGCCGCCGGACATCTGAACCGTGAAGGACCCGCCGCTCGAAACGGCCGTGTTTTCGGCATAGCCGCCGTAGAGCAGATAACGCCCGCCCGCGGACACCGCAACGTTCAACGCCGACGCGCCGGTATACACCGCGCCGACGCCTTTGCTCAGGATCGTGCCGGAATTCAGAATGCCCGCCATGATGTCCGCCTGGCCGCCGGACTCCATCGTGAGGTTGTCGGCCGAACCGTTTACGAACGCCTCGCCGCTGGTCGTGACGAGGATATTGCTGATATAGCCGCCTTCCTCGACCCAGAACCAGCCATACTGCGACGCTTCCGCATCGGTCACGGTGCCGCCGGACAGTACCGTTATTTCGCCGTCTTCGATGACATGCAATCCCGAGGATACGACCCCGGATGACACTGTGATCGTCGTTCCGCTGATGATCTCTGACATGTTCGGTCTCCTTGTCTCCGGCTCCGGGTCGCGGACACGTACTTCCGTTTCCCCGGCCGGCGTTGGTTTGGTCGGTTCTATGTACTGTTCTCAGTGATTTGAAAGGTTCAAAAAATGTTTTCAATAATAATAGACACGCAAAAACCGAAAATTGTAGCGGAAAAACAAACTTTTTTCGTTTTTTTTATTAAAAAGTTGTTAAGAAACGAAAGCTTTCCGCGTTTTTCCGGCACACGAGACCCCAGCCCGGAGACAAAAAAGCCGGACGAATCCCCATACGCGTACATGTAGGTCCGACCAAGAATCTGTCCTGAGACGTCAGAGAAACGCCCAGCAAGACACGAAGACACAATGCTTCCTTGCTGGCTTTTCGATCTCAAGAGCAAAAGAGTTAAGAGGGAAACGAGCGAGTAGTGAAGCAAAGTGGTCCTCATTTTGTTTCTGCTGCTTCTTCGAACCGGATAACCAGGATACCATGTTCGATGGTCAACGAATAGTCGGCAGATCAAAAATAAAATTGTTCTTCACCTCAAGCCCTGTTCAGATTACGGAAAAACGGCTCTTCATCCGGTTTGCGGTTCTGTTTCACCTCAAGACGACACCGGGAGGAATCGCGATGCAGGGGGATTATCGTTTTCCGGAATCCATTTCCGGATTTTTTGAGACACTGACGCAAAACCACCTGTTTTGAGCTCAACGCGTCGCATAACTTTTCCGTAATTTTTCCGTAATTCCTGCCACAAAACCATAAAAAACCAGAAAACACCAGTTTATACCAATTCAACCCTTTTTAGCCTCAAATCAAGGCAATAAAATGGTGCACCCGGCGGGGCTCGAACCCACCACCTACTGCTCCGGAGGCAGTCGCTCTATCCAAATGAGCTACGGGTGCACAGTTTGAAAGTAGTCAAATAATATAGCCCAAAGTCAACAAAAAGCAAATCCGCAACCACAAAAAACGGGAAAATACGCTGTGAAGCGGATCAGAAGAATGTTTCGGGGACGCTGGATGTGATGTCGATCTTTTCGAAGTAGTACCAGTCCTGGCTGGGGAGGTAGTTCACGCAGTAGAGGATGCGGCGTTCGTTCTCGTCGCGGGTGATCGTGCCGTATTTGGTCTCGATGAACTGCCGGAGGAGGTCTGCATCGTCGAACCGGATGGTGAGGGAGTCTTCCTTGTTCGTTTCCATGGCGCCCGCGAACCTGGCTCCGGTGGAGAGCAGGATCAGGCCGGAATTGTCTATCAGGGTCTTTTCCAGGACATTAGCTCCGGTGTTTCCGTTCGAATTCAGTTCGCGGATGATGGTGTTCAGGTGCAGGTCGAACCCGGCGACGCCGAGGAGATTGCCGGCGGTATCGAGCATCGGGACGTTGCAGGAAAGCAGATAGCCCGCGGCGGCGGTGTTGCCGGGGTAGGGCTTGCTCCATGCGAAATCGCCGTTGCCCTCCTGGGCGGTCTTGTACCAATGGCGTCCGCGCGGGTCGTAGGTCGGGGCGTAGGATCCGCTTCCGGGATACACGATGTACTGGCCGTCCGGGAACCCGAAGAGCAGCAGATGGAGCGGAATCCCGTTGAGCCGCAGATATTCGTTCTGTTCGGCGGGGGAGGCGGCCGCGAGTTTTTGCGGGAGGCGTTCGTAGAATACGCTCATGATGGAGTCGCGGAGGTGGTCCAGGACGTGCAGGCGGCGTTTCTCGATGCCGGTGAGATCTTCGCCGTGGATGGTCTTGTGCGCGAAATGCGAGAAATCGATTTTGCGCTGGTAGACGGAGGAATACAGCAGCGAAGCGGGCGGATTCTTCGCATCGTTTTTCATTGCGGAAACGGGCATCATGCTGTCCGGCTGGCCATCCTCGTCGTCCATGTCGGTCTCGTAGAGGAAGATGAACTCCGAGGTGATGGAGGAAAGGAACTGTGCGTTTCGCGCGATGTTCGTTTCGATGTAGTCGGCGCAGGCTGCGGAGTGGAGCTGGGCTTCGCTGAGTTCGAGGCCGTAGTTGTGTCTGGCGTTGATCATGCTGACGCGGCGGTAGCAGGTCACGCCGATCGTCAGGAGCAGCGTGAGAATGCAGGCGACGGCGAAGAGCAGCGAGGCGCGTTTGTGGTGTACGGCAAACGCGGTTATGCGCCCGAAGAGGTGGTACGGGTTCGCGGTCGTCTCCTCGCCGCCCATATAGCGGCGGATGTCCATGGCGAGATCGCGGACGTTTTGGTAACGCTGGTCGCGGTTGTAGGCGGTGGCTTTCGCGATGATGGCCTTCAGGTCCGGGTCGATCCTGAAGCCGTATTTGTGGCGGGTCTCGGCGATGCGGCCCTCGCGGATCATGGAGACGACCTCGGCGCTGGTGCGCGCCATGTAGGCTTCGCGGAGCGTGACGACCTCGAAGAGGATGAGGCCGAGCGCGTAGATGTCCGCCCGCTGGTCGGTGTGTTCGCCGTGGATGGCTTCGGGCGACAGGAAACGCGGGGTGCCGGAGATGGTGTTCGGCTTCACCCAGGTGGCGGGGTCGTATCCGGGCTCCTCGATCTGGCGCGCGATGCCCCAGTCCATGATGTAGGTCTCGCGGAATTCGCCGATGAGGATGTTCTCGGGCTTGAGGTCGCAGTGCATGATGTTGCGGCTGTTGGCGTAGTCGAGGGCGTCGCAGACGCGCAGCATGATCTCAAGGCGGTACATCAGGGATTTGCGTTCATCGAACTGTTCGATGCCGGACGTGCGGTACTCGTGGTCGAGCTGATCCAGATAGTCTTTCAGCGTCTTGCCGTCGACGAGCTTCATCACGAGATGGAGACCATCCTTGTCGTCCGAGTTCAGGGAGTAGATCGGGATGATCGCGGGGTGGCTGAGCTGGGCTGTAACGCGCGCCTCCTGGATGAACTGGCCGCGCGAGAACTGGTCTTCGGGCTGCGGCTTCAGGGTCTTGATCGCCACGAGACGGCGCAGGTTCAGGTCCATTCCCTCGCGGATGATGCCCTGGCCGCCCTCCGCGAAGACTTTGCCCTGCTGGTATTCCGCGTCGATGTTCTCCAGCTTCACGTCAAGCCGGTCGTCGAACCGGACGTCGGAATGGTCCACGTGCGTGAAGGAGACCGAGGTGTCATGTTCGCGGCTGAGGTTTTTCAGGCCGATCCTGATCGAGGTTACGGTATGGACTTTTCCTGATGTCGCGCCGCGGTTCATTGGAGACCTCCTTTCCGGTCGGGGTCAGTACCCGTCAGGAAATCGCGCAGGCGGATCTTCTCCACGTACCACTCCTCCATGGCTGGGACATACGCGAAGCAGTAGACGAACGGGCCGCCGGGCTCCTTGCGGATGACGGAGTCGTAATCCTTTTCGTTCAGCCAGTCCGTCAGCCACTGATCGGGATACTTGCCTTTTTCCAGATTGACCGTCGGCGGCTTGCCCGGTCCGTTGTTCATGCGTTCCAGCTTGACGCTGCCGTCCTTTGCGATGAAATACTGCGAAACGATGCCGTGCGGGAGATTGTCCGCATCGCTCAGTATCTGGTCGAAGTAACGCCCGGAAACCAGGATCGAGGCGACGCCGACCGGGTCGGTCGGAAGCCCCAGCAGGATCGAAACCGGCAAAACGACGCGCTCTGCTCCGGCAACGGCGTTTTCAAGCCTGGCGGGAATATTCCAGATGGCCTGGACGTTGCTGGAGGAAAGGGCCAGATAGTACCAGTCGGCCTTGCCGGAAAGCGCGTCTTCGGTTTTCACCGTGTACGGATAGTACAGGGACGAACCGTCCGCCAGAAGGATCTGGATGCGGTAGATTGGGCTGACGTTTTGCGTGAGCCGGTGGATCTGTTTATCCGTGCTTTCCTTGGTGATATGGGCGTTCAGCGGGGCCAGGAGCATGTAGCGGAAGAGCGTGGGCTGGAGCATGCCGAGGCGCGTGAAATCGGTTTTTTTCAGGTCGTCCGCGCGCCCGGCCTCGATCTTGCGGAAGCTGACCGAGTCGCCGTAGGACGGGGAATACTCGGTCTGGAGCCCGGAGATCGCGGTGACGGCCGCATCGTCCGGCGGCGCCAGGTATTGTTCCCCTTTGTTGCTCGATTCTATGTGGTTGGAGAGCAGGAACTCGGTCTCGAACTTGATGGATTCGAGCATGGCGTTGAACTTTTCGGCCTGAAGATTGAACTGGTGGGCGGTCTTCCGGCAGGCGGACAGCGCCTTGCCGAGCACATGGTCGTCGATGTAGGACATCTGCGCCAGGCGGACGTCGTTGAAGATGTTGTAGGCGATGAGCGCGCCGACCAGGAAGATCAGCGTCATGAAACCCAAGAACATCTGCCTGTGGTGCGCCCGGATGAGCTTCGCGAAGCGTTTCGACAGGCTGATCCGGCGAACGGAGACTTCATCCGAATGCAGAAATTTGCGGATGTCGTCGGCGAATTCGCTCACGGTTGCATAACGGTTCTCGGGGGCGGGCTCGGTGGCTTTCAGTATGATCGCCTTCAGGTCCGGGTCGATCATGCCGCCGAAACGGTGTTCGAGCGTCGGACGGACGCCGTTGCGGAGATATTCCAGGATTTCCGGGGCAGGGGCGTCGGGGAACGGCGGATGAAGTGTGACGAGTTCGTAGAGGAGCATGCCGAGGGCATAGATGTCGGAAAGAACGGAGGGATCCGATCCGGAAACGAGCTCGGGCGCGACGAACCGCGGGTCGAGCATTTCCGGCATCCTGCGCTTCGGTTGCATGGAATCGTTTTTTGCGGAGGTGAAGTGGGCGTAGCCCCAGCCCTTGATGTAGACTTCGTGGTATTCGCCGATCAGGATGTTCTGCGGAACCAGGTTGGAGTGCACGACGCCGCGACTGTGGGCGTAGACCAGACCATCGGTGATGCCGAGGATCAGCTCAAGACGGAAGCTCAGCGAAGCGGCTTCTTCCGAAGCGCGGAATCCCGCGTTGCGGTAATGCGACGTAGTTCTCTCCAGAAATTTACGGAGATCCGTGCCGTCGGTCAGCTTCACGGCGGAATGCAGTCCGCCGCGGTAGTCGCGGTTGATGCTGTAGACAGGCAGGACGGACGGGTGGTCGAGCTGGGCCGATATCGCCGCTTCGGAGATGAAACTCATGCGTTCATCCTCATCCATGAGCCTTTCGTCGCGCAGCGAATACACCGCCACCTCGCGTTCGAGGCCGAGGTCCTCGCCGATGGAGACCGTGTAACGTCCGCCTTCGGCGAGCTTGCGTTCGATTTCGAAGCGGTCTTCGACGTCGGTCAGGTGCGCCTGCGTTTCGTCCATGTGTCCGACTTCGGCGCGTACGCGATGGCGGTCCATCCCGTCGATCTTGGCGCCGACGTCCCGCTTGCCCGTGCCGGTCCCGGTCAGTGCGGACAGGATCGACGTCGAATTGTGAAGGATGCTCCGGATTCGCGTACGTTGTCTGCCGCCTATGGTCTGCGTGTCTTCCGGATTGGCCCGCGTGATGCCGTTTTCCGGGCTCAGGACGATGGTGCGGTCGGGCGAATCACAGTCCATGACCAGCGTGCGGTCGACCGAATCCGTATTCATGACCATGGTGCGGTCGGGTTCGGCGGCCGGCGCGCCGGTCGTCCCGGCGGTTTGCGCGTCGGCGGTCTTGCCGTTCATTTCGACGGGATCGGGTCTGAGTTCGTCCGTCACGGGGCTTGGTCTCCGGGATAAGGTAAAGTCAGGTTATTTCGTGAATCCGACAGCCTGCGCTAGGATCACGGTCATCTTGCCGTCGAGCTTGAAGACCTTGCGGACGCCCTTTTCGTCGTACATGCCGAGGGCGACGGTGCCGAGGCCTTTCGAGGCGCAGTACAGATAGACGTCCTGCGAGGCTTCGCCCACATGGATCGCGGGATACTTGATGTCGTTCGGGAACTTGGTGGAATCGCTGGCGTAGACGAGGATGCAGGCGGCATTTTTCGCCATGCTTTTGTTCGTGATGAGGTCCGCGCGGAAGTCGCCGGCGTCGATGCGCACGAGCTTGTTCTCCTTTGCGTCGTAGTGGTAGGCCGCGCCCGGCAGCGCCACGTAGACTTCGAGGTCCTGCTTGTTCATCGCGGTCGGGATCGTGCGCTTACCGTCGGGACGGTTCACGCCATTGGCGGCGTAGAGGATTTCGGAAAGCGTGGCGGCGTCGAGTTCGCCGGGCTTGTAATCGCGGACGGTCTTGCGTTCCGCAAGCGCCTGCATGAGCGGCATGCCGCCGGTCTTGGCGGGCGCGGGGAGGGCGACGGTCTCGGCTTTCGGGTCGATTTTCGCGGCGGCGTCCTGCGCGGGGCAGGTGAACGCGGCGAGGAGAGCGAGCGAGGCGGCTGCGAGGATGGTGAGATGTTTCATGGTGAGGCTCCTTTCTTGCTGGAGTGTTTGATTGAAAAAGGGGGTTAGAAACAGTTATCCGGGGCGGGGAAGGTTTTTCCCTTGACTTCGGCGATGTATGCGGCGATGGCCTCCTGCGCCAAAGTTCCGACGTGGCAGAACCGTCTGGCGTGCTTCGGCAGGAATCCCTCGGTGTAGCCGAGCAGGTCGCTGACGACCTGCACCTGGCCGTCGCAGTCCGGACCCGCGCCGATCCCGATGGTCGGCACGTCGACGGAGGCGGTGATCTTCGCGGCGAGTTCGGCGGGGACGCATTCCAGCACCATGGAGAAGACGCCGGCATCTTCAAGCTCTTTGGCGTGGGCGATCAGCTCTGCGGCTTCTTCCTCGCCGCGTCCCTGAACCCGGTAGCCGCCTGAGGTCTTTACCGACTGCGGCAGCAGCCCGATGTGCCCCTGCACGGGGATGCCCGCCTCGACCAGCGCGCGGACGGAGGGCAGGGTGGACGGGGTGCATTCGAGCTTGATCGCGTCGCATCCGGCCTCCTGCATGAACCGTGCCGCCTCGCGGAGCGTGTTCTCCACGCCGAGGTGGCAGGTCATGAACGGCATGTCGCCGACGATGAAGGTGTTCGGCGCGCCGCGGCGGACGCACTGCGCATGGTGGACCATCACATCCATGGTGGCGGGGATGGTGTCGGTGTATCCGAGGGTGTTCATGGAGAGCGAGTCGCCCACGAGGATGAAATCGATTCCGGCTGCCTCGGCGAAGGCCGCGGTCGGCGCATCGTAGGCGGTGATCATCACGATCTTCTCGCCGTTCTGCTTCATTTTCCGGAACGACCGGACTGTTTTCTTTGTGATGTCGGACATGCGGCACCTCCGTATCTGAGCTGAAAGTATGTTTGTTCGCGGTTCCGGGGCAGGGCGGAGGTCGGAAACGGTCTCCGTATCGGTCTCCCGCTTCCTGCGCCCGCGTACGTCCTGAATTTTTCATTCGGGACGGCCCGAATTACAACAATATAACACGAAAACCAAAAAAGTACAACAAAAAAAGGGCGGGAATGCGGAAAAAGATTTGATTTTCTCTCTTTTCGGATTAGTTTATCAAGAGGAAAGGCTTTTCAATTATGGCTAAATCGAAAAAACAATCCAGACAGTCCCGTGCTCCGCGCCGGGTCCTCTACAGCGGCGTCTTCTCCGCCGCGTCCGCCGGGTTCGGCTTCGTGAATGTCCCCGGTGATCCGTCCATCGAATTCTTCATCCCGCGCAAATACACCGGGCACGCCCTGGACGGCGACACGGTCGAGATCGAGCAGATCCCGGACGAACGCGACACGACGTACTCGAAACGGAAGACCGGCCCGGTCGGCCGCATCGTCGCCGTGACCGGACGCAACCGCGAATTCGTGGTCGGACGGCTGGATTCCCTGCACGAGATCCGTCCGCTGGACAAGCATCTGCCGGAGACCATCCGCGTGAACTCGGCGCCCCGCAACGCGAAGAAAGGCGACTGGGTGCAGGTGCGCCTGCTGGACGACGGCGCGAACCATACGGAACAGCTCCGCGGCCATGTGGAGCGTTCGCTCGGTTCCGCGGGCGATGTGACGCACGACCTGGACGCCATCGCCGCCGAATTCGGCCTGCCTCCGGCTTATACAGCCGCTGACGAGGCCGAGGCGCTGAAGATCACGCCGCTGGAGATCGAACGCGAAGACCTTTCCTCCCTGTACACACTCACGATCGACCCTGCGGACGCGCACGATTTCGACGACGCTATTTCTGTTCAGCCCGGGGCCAAACCGGGCGAGATCACGCTCGGTGTCCACATCGCCGACGTCGCGACCTGGATCCGTCCCGGCTCCAAATTCGACAAGGCCGCCGCGTACCGTTCCTTCTCCTCGTATCTCCCCGGCAAATTCCTGCCGATGCTCCCGAAACCGCTCACCGCGAAGATCAGTCTCCGCGAAAAAGTCCTGTCCCCCGCCCACAGCGTGATCTTTACCGTGCGCCTCCGCGACGGCAGGATCCTTTCCTCGCGCCGCGTTCACTCGCTGGTGAAGGTGAACCGCCGGATGGACTACGACACCGTGCAGTCCTTCCTGGACGACCCGACGAAACGTCCGAAGGGCTGGAACAAGCAGGACATGGAGAACGTGCTGCTCCTGCAGAAGCTCATCAAAAAGATGCGCGGCTGGCGTTCGAAGCATGAACAGTTCCTGTGGATCGACGCGCCGGAGATCCGTGTGCTCTGCGACGAGTCCACGCACGAGATCAAAGGATTGCTCCGCCGTGTCCCGTGCGCCGCGGACGGCATCGTGGAGGAGTGCATGCTCGCCGCGAACTCGGCCGTCGCAAACGAGCTGATCGAACGCGGCGTCGGCGGTCTTTTCCGTATCCACCCAGAACCCGACCCGGAGAAGCTCGACGAGTTCGAAGGTTTCATCTCCGAGGCGTTCGGCGTTTCCACGGGCGACCTTTCGTCCGGGCGCGCCGCCTGCATGCACTTCCTCGAATCCCTCCCGGACGACCATCGCAAGCCTGTGATCCTGTCGCGGTTCCTGCGGGCGATGTCGCGCGCCAGCTACAGCGAGAACCCGGAGCTCCATTTCGGACTCGGCAAGACGCGCTACTCGCATTTCACCAGCCCGATCCGGCGTTACCCCGACCTGGCGCTTCACCAGCAGCTGCTCGCCCTCGACCTGAACAAACGTCTCCGCTCCAAGCGCATGCTCGCGGAGATCGCCGTGCTGTGTTCGAAGAAGGAAGAACGCAACGACAACGCGTTCTATGCCGCGAACGACCGCCTGAAGCTGCATTTCCTGAAGAACAGCGGCGCGCTGGAGAACACCACCATGTACGAGGCGATCATCCAGAAAGTCACCTCGTCCGGGCTCATGTGCGAGATCCCCGAGCTCGGTATGCTCGGTTTCGTCCCGACTTCCCGTTTCCGCGCCCCCGTTACGCGCCGCAATTCGCGTTATTCTTCGCGTATGGAGAGCGGCCATACCGGGTACCGTCCCGGCGACTTCATCTACATCGCGCTGGACAGCATCGACCTGGTGCGCGGCCACGCGCAGTTCCGTCCCGTCATTTAACCGTCATTCAGAAAAGGATTCCGAATATGAGATTTCCGCTCCGCTTCCTTCCATTGGCCGTGCTCGGCATGATCCTGCTGGCCTCCTGCAATACGACGACGTTCGAGGTGCCGAAGATCGGCTCGCGCTTCGAAGACACGAAAAAACTCCTGGAGTACGACACGTCGCTGAACACGTACGTCATCCCGCTCGAAAAATACAAGACGCTCGATTACGAGCATTTCGATATCACCATCCCGGAGGACGATATCGTCGAGTACTATGCTCCGGCACTCTCCAATTCCTCCAATCATGCCGAACTCTTCGTGCGGAACCTGCCGGCCCAGACCGATTTCTTCGGCCGCGCCATATACGCTCAGAATCAGGAAGGCTGGCAGGGCCTTGCCGACATCCAGAAGTTCTACAAGGAAAAGTACACGCCGGACAAGTACACCATCAGCCTCGAAACGCGCATCACGAAGCATGACGGCTACAGCTGCGTGGAATACGACATCGTGGCGCGTCTGCCCGAGACCGGCAAGCTCATGGCGGTGCATGGCTACTGCATGTTCGATCCGAAGAACCCCGGTTATATCTTCGACGTCGGCGCGGGCCGCACGGCTTATGAAAAGGACATCGACGACGATTTCCTAATCCGGGCGTCCGGCCTCTTCTTCGAGTCGGTGAAGTTCCATAATTGAGCAAACCGGATCAAACTGGTTTGCATCAGAAAAATCGGGCGGTGCGGAGAATACCTGCGCCGCCCGGTCTGTTTTTCCGGATAAGGTCAGGGGCAGGAGATAGTAAGCCCTTGGAGTGTTTTGCGAAAAAGAAAAAAAACAAAAAACTCGATTTTCGAGATAAAAACTGGTGCCGACGAAAGGACTTGAACCTTCACCCTCGTGAAAGGACTGCGACCTGAACGCAGCGCGTCTGCCATTCCGCCACGTCGGCAACCGAAAGACCGGAGCTTGTCCGGACTAATTACTATAACGCCTTTTTGCCGGAAAATCAAGCTCGAAACAAAAAATAATCCGTTTTTTTTCCCCTTTTCGGTTGATGTTTCTTTTTTTGGTGGTATATTTAGAGTGTGTTTTCGTAATCAAAAACAAGAAGAAGGCAATGGAAAACAAAATATGGAGATGTTCTTCCGACGGTAAAGAAAACGTTGTCGACAGATTGATCAAAGAGTCAGGCGTAATGCGCTCTGTGGCGCTGTATCTGGCTTCAAGAGGCATTACTCCGGAGACGCTGGGCCGCTATCTGAACGCGACCTTCGCGGATCTGAGTGATCCTTTCCGATTTGCCGGCATAGAAATTGCCGTCCAGCGGCTTTGGCAGGCGATCCGGAATCGCGAACGCATCCTCATCCACGGGGACTACGATACGGACGGAATCACGGCCACGGCGCTGCTGTCGTGGGTCCTCGAACGCAACGGGGGCCTGGTCACATCGTTTTTGCCTCATCGGTTCGACGACGGATACGGGTTCACGCCCGATTCCCTGCTGAAGGCTCTGGAGACGGTGCCCGGCGGGAAATGCGGCGTACTCGTCACGGTCGACTGCGGCATCAACAGCGCGGAGGCCGTTCAGAAGGCCCGCGAACTCGGCATCGACGTCATCATCACGGACCACCACGAGCCCGCGGACGAGTTGCCCGAAGCGCTCGCCACGATCAATCCGAAGCTCGACCCGGTCGGTTTGGACGACCTGCTGCATCTGGCGGGCGTCGGCGTGGCGTTCAAGCTCTCCCATGCGTTCGTGATCTACGGCCGCGCCCACAACGAGGGCGGCTACACGACCGACATGCAGGAGGTCCTGGACTTCGTCGCGCTCGGCACCGTGGCCGACATCGTGCCGCTCCTCGGCGAAAACCGCATCCTCGTGAAATACGGCATGGAAATGCTCAAGAAGCAGCTCCGGCCCGGCGTCAACGCGCTCATCCAGCACGCCAAGGTCGACGCCAACCTCCAGCCGTCCGACATCACGTTCAAGCTCGCGCCGCGTCTGAATGCAGCCGGCCGTCTGGGCAATGCCTCGTCCGCGCTCGCCCTCATGACCGCCGACAACATCGTGGACGCCTACGAATACGCCGCCAAGCTCGACGAATTCAACCAGCGCCGCCAGGCAAAGGAGCAGGAGATCTTCCTCCAGGCGAAAGCCCAGGTGGAAAGCGCGCCCGGTTTCGCCTCGAACATGTCGATCATCGCCGCCGGCGAGAACTGGCATCAGGGCGTCATCGGCATCGTGGCCTCTCGTTTCGCGCGCGACTACAACCGTCCGACCATCGTCCTCACGATCATCGGCAACGAGGCGCACGGGTCCGGACGCAGCGTCGGCACGCTCAACCTCATCAAGATCCTTTCCCGCTGCTCGCACCTGCTGACCCGTTACGGCGGGCACCCGATGGCCGTCGGCCTCGGCATGAACAAGGACAAGATCGCCGAGTTCCAGCAGGAATTCGAGAAGTGCGTGCGCGAGGAGGCCAAGCCGTCCGACCTGACCAACTACATCAACTACGACGGCGTGGTGCGGCTGGACGAGCTCAACGACGAGTTCTTCCACTACCACGGCATGCTCGGCCCCTTCGGACACGGCAATCCGCAGCCGCTCTACTTGATCCGCGGTCTCGAGATTGCGCGTCTGAGCCCGATCCGCCCGGTCCACACCAAAGGCGTGTTCATGGATGAATACGGCAGCACCTGCGACTTCATCGCGTTCAACAAGCATCTTGGAATGGGGATGCGCTGGGACGTGATCGCGCAGCCTCAGATCAATGAATACTACGGCGAACGCAAGCGCCAACTTCAGGTGATCGACTTCCGTCCCTCCGCCGACTGAGCGTGTTGCTCCTCAGGAAAAACGCAACGGCTGTTCCGAACCCCGGAGCAGCCGTTTTTTCGCGGTTTTATCGGGTTTTGATCGTCGGCCAATAGCCGGTCTTCAGCAGGGCCGCGAACATGATTGCCGCCAGGACCGTTGCAGAGACGGGCAGCGTCTCCATGGAAATGAGGTCGCCCGCGTAGCCGATCAGCGGCGGCACGATCATGATGCCGACCATGCTTGCCGCTCCCTGAAGCCCGGTCAGCGCGGCCGCCGTGGCGTCGTTGAACCCGCGGCGCGTGGCCTCGTGCATCAGGCACGGATAGACCGGCGCGAGCGCGAATCCGACCAGCAGAAGCGCGGCCGAAGGAAGGAATCCTCCCGCCGGGATCAGCAGAAGCAATGCGGCGAGCAGCACCGCCGCGCCGGAAACCGTGCTGAGCAGACGGTTGCCGAGCCTGTCCGCCGTGAATCCGAGCAGGAAACGCCCGGCGGTCAGCATGCCCCAGTAGGCGGTCACGACGTATTGCGCGGTGTTCAGGTCCATGCCGCGCGCCCGGGTCAGGAAGGCGCATCCCCAGAGTCCGGCTCCGGCCTCGATGCCGCAGTACAGGAAGAAGATCAGGACGCAGAGCCAGAAATCGAGCGAGAAACGGCATTTCCCCTCCAGTTTGTCCATGGACGATGCCTCGGCGGCCTCGCGGTTCTCCGCCTCCTCGTCGCGGCGTGCGCGGTCCCACAGTCCGATCGTGGAGCAGAAGAATACGGCAAGCAGTATCTGCGTGGAGCCGATCGCGAAATACGCGCTGCGCCACGATCCGGTGGACTGGAGAAAGATCGAGGCGATCAGCGGTCCGAGCGTCGCGCCGACGCCCCAGCAGCAGTGCAGCCAGCTCATGTCTCGGCTGGAATAGTGCTTGGAGACGTAGAAGTTCATGCCGGTGTCGATCGCGCCCTGTCCGAATCCGAGCGGGACGGCGAACGCGAGCAGCACGGCGAACACGGGCGAGAATCCGCATCCGATCAGCGAAAACCCGGTGATCGCGCCGCAGACCGCCAGAAGACGCCCCGTGCCGATCTTCCGCAGGATCAGGCCGCTGGCCGAGGCGGAGACCGAGGAGCAGAGCGCGAGCACGGTCGCGATGAAGCCGCCGTAGCGCAACGGGACGTCGAACGCCTCGCTCATGGGGATCCAGGCGGCGTCGAGGATCTTGTCCGGGAGTCCGAGGCTGATGTAGCCGAGGTAGATGATGCAAAGCAGGAGGATCTTCCTGCGGGCGGGGGTGATTTTGTCAAAAAAGTGCGTCATGGCAGAAAAAAGCGCGAACCGGAAAGCCCGGTCCGCGCGGAAAGATCGGATTGGCCGAAGCTTAATCCTTCGGGAAGTCCATGCCTTCCACGATGCCGGGAATTTCCTGCTTGTAGTAGGAGTATGCCATGCGGCGGAGGAAGAGGACGTCGAGCTTCCAGTTCAGGATCTCGTCGCCGAGGTCGGCGCGGACGTTCGAGTTGTCGAACGTGATCTGCGTGGAGAAGTACGGGATGAGGTCTTCGATCATACGGGAGACGAGTTTCTCGTCCTTGGACGGATCGTCGTTCTTGTCGACGGTGCGGAGACCGGTAACCTTCAGGATATTGCGGCAGGCGATGCCGATCATCTCGGTGGAGACGGGGCTGTCGCCGGTGATGTGGTAGGTGCGGTTCTTTTCCGGGATCATGAAGAGCTTGGACATGGATTCCTGGACGTAGTCGATCGGCACGAAATAAATCTTGTCCGAAGTCGCGCTGGCGATGCGGATGTTCACTTCCATCTGGGCGTTCGCGGGGAGGCCGGCCTTGAAGGCGCGGTTGCTCTTGATGCGGCCGAGGAACTCAAGGATACGGTAGAACGCGAGCGGTTTGCGGATCACGCCGTCGGAACGGCGTCCGACGATGATGGAGGGGCGGTAGATGGTGTAGGGGACGCCGACGTTCTCGCGGACATACTTTTCCGCGTCGAACTTGCTGCGTTCGTAGGAGTTGATCCAGCCGGTGGCGGGCATGGTGTCTTCCATGACGCGTCCGGCGAAGGTGCCCGCGACATAGGCGGTGCTGACATACTGGAAACGCGGGATGTTGAAGCGCTTGACGGCTTCGACGGCGTTCAGCGTACCGTTCATGTTGGTCGCGTAGGTCTTGCCTTCGGGGTCTTTGCCGAGGTTGACGTCGGCGGCGCAGTGGAACATCACGTCGTAGGGGCCGTACTTCGCGATCTCGTCGAACGGGAGCTTGGTCACGTCGCCGGAGATGACGGTGATGCGGGAGATGATGGAGTCGTAGGAGGCGGGGTCGCCGTCGAATTCACACTGGGCGCGCATGGTAAGTTCCGTGCGCTCCTGGGCGGTCTGGGCGGAATTGCCGCGGCAGATGGCAACGATCTTGAAGTCGGGATGATTGCGAAGCAGCGCCGTGACGACGGACGCACCGACCAGACCCGTGATACCGGTAAGCAGGATGTTCAAAGCTTGCTCCTTGACGGTTTTTTCGTTTTTATGTTTAAAATAGAATTAGTCCAAAAGTAAAAAAACGTTCTAACAATATATCACTCTTTCGGAAAAATGAAAGCCGGAAATGTTAAAAAGTCGCGTTTTTTTGGAAAACAGGCGAAAAAATCGGGTTTTCGATTGAAAAAAGCGCCTCCCCGTGGTACGTTAATACCGTCTTTTATTCTTAACCCATTTTACCATTTGATCCGGAGTTTTACACCATGGGGTTTGCCTGCGGTTTTGTCGGTCTTCCCAACGTCGGGAAATCCACCCTTTTCAACGCTTTGACCAACGGCGGCGCGGCGGCCGCGAATTTCCCGTTCTGCACCATCGAACCCAATACGGGCATCGTGGCCGTGCCGGATGACCGTCTCCAGGTGCTCGCGGACATCGAGAAGTCCGCGCGCATCGTGCCGACGTCGCTGAAGTTCATCGACATCGCCGGACTCGTCCAGGGCGCCAGCAAAGGCGAAGGTCTCGGCAACCAGTTCCTCGGCCATATCCGCAACGTCGATGCCGTGGCGCACGTGGTGCGTCTCTTTCAGGACGGCGACGTGGTGCACGTGGGCGGTTCCATCGACCCGGCGCGCGACCTGGAGCTGATCCTGACCGAACTCATGCTCGCCGACCTGGAGTTCCTCCAGCGCAGATTCGACAAGTGCAAGAAGCTCCTGCGCACCGGCGACGCGGAGATCAAGGCGGAATACGAGCTCTCCCAGTCCTGCATCGCCGACCTCGAAAACGGCAGGATTCCGCAGTGGAACAAGGACGATCCGGACGCCTGCCGCGTGATGGCGTCGCTCCAGCTGCTCTCCACCATGCCTGCGTTCGTCTGCGCCAACGTCGACGAAGCAGGATTCCGTTCGTTCGGCAAGGACGACGCCTCGAAGGCCCTGATCGACTACGCTGCCGGACACGGCATGGAAGTCGTTCCGGTCTGCGCGAAATTCGAGGAGGAGCTTGCCGCGCTCGAACCCGACGAGGCGAAGGCGTTCCTGGACGACATCGGCGCGACGGAGAGCGGCCTTCAGCGCGTGATCCGCACCGGATACAAACTGCTCGACTACTGCACGTTCTTCACCACCGGCAAGGACGAGACACGCGCCTGGACCATCGTCAACGGCACCGCCGCGCCCGAAGCCGCCGGAAAGATCCACACCGACATGCAGCACGGATTCATCCGCATGGAGGTCGTCTCCTACGACGAACTTGTGGCGCACGGCGGCTGGAACGCAGCGAAGACAGCCGGCAAGCTCCGCACCGAGGGTAAGGACTACATCGTGAAGGACGGCGACTGCGTGTACGTCCTGTTCAACAAATAACGTTAAGCTGTTTTTCTTTCCCGCGCCGCATCATGGCAGAAGATCAGACATCTTCCATCAACCGTTTCTTCAGCAGTTCGCGCAATCTCGCCGCGTCCACCCTGATCAGCCGCGTCCTCGGGCTTTTCCGCGAGACGCTGACCGCGGCGGTCATCGGCGGCGGCGCGCTGATGTCCGGCTGGACGCTCGCGCTGACCTGGGCCAATACGTTCCGCCGCATCCTCGGCGAGGGCGAGCTCGGCAAGGCGCTCGTGCCGATCCTGTCGCTGTCGCTGGAGACCGAAGGGAAGGAACGCGCCCGCGAACGTTTCTCGACGATTCTGCTGTGGCTGACGCTGCTCCTGTGCGCTCTGGCCGTCGTGCTCGGCGTGCCGTCGTGGCTGATCGCCCGTTCGCTGGAACCGGGCCGCTGGAAGACTGCGTTCGAGCTCTTTCCCATCCTCGCGCCGTACATGGTATTCATTTGCGTCGTGGGGGCGGCGACCGCTTGCGCGAATGTGCTCCGCGAATTCTTCCTGCCCTCGCTGACCGCGATATTGCAGAACGTGGTCCTGATCCTCGCGCTCGTGCTGGTCTGCCGCCATTACCGGGGGATGTTCCAGCTGAAGATGTTCGGCCTCGCCGTGCTCGTGGCTGGCGTGCTGGAAATGGCGCTGATCTTCCTGATCCTGTGGCGGCGCGGCATGATGGTGCGGATCTCAGGTGCGATCATGCGCGACCGCGAGACCCTGCTTTCGATCTGGAAATTGATCCTGCCGGGTCTGTTCGGTGCAAGCGCGCTTCAGCTGAGCCTGCAATGCGACCGCCTGATCGCCGGGTTCATCGGCGATTTCGCCGCGGCCTCGCTGTACTTCAGCGAACGCCTGGTGTATCTGCCGGTCGGCATCTTCGCTGTGTCGTTCGCCACGGTCGCGAATACCGAACTGTCGCGGTTCGCGGCGGCAGGGAATTACGATGACCTGACGGCATTGCTGATGAAGACGATCCGCATCCTGCTTTTCGTGTCCGTGCCGTTCACGGCGTTCATGATCTGCTTCCCGGAGGAGATCATCCGCGTCTTTTACAATTACGGCAGATTCGATGACACGGCTGTGCGCGAGACCGCGTACGCCTTCCTGATGTACTCGGCGGGGATTCCGCTGTTCGCTGTGTTCAAGATCTCGTCCGTGGCGTTCACGAGCCGCCGGGACATGGTGACGCCGCTGAAGGTGTCGCTGGTGTGCATCGCGCTGAATATCGTGTTGAACTTCGCGCTGATGGTCCCGCTGAAACAGGGCGGGATCGCGCTCGCCACGATCGCGTCGTCCCTGCTGAACAATACCCTGCTGCTCACGATCTACAACCGGCAGCTGCCGGACCATAAGATCGACTTCCGCGTGCTCGGGCGGTACCTGCTGCGGCTGATCCCGGCGTGCGGCCTGCCGCTGATCCCGGCGGTCCTGATCGCCCGCGCGATCCCGCGTAACCTCGAATTCACGCTGCCACACTGGAACGTCGAGATCACGACGCTGAACGTGGCGGCTCCGCTGGTCGCGGCGGGATTCGTTTACGGCGTCGGATTGCTCGCGCTTTGCTGGGTGTTCCGCATTGAAGAAGCGATGCTGGTGTGGGGACGCATCCTGCACCGGAGAAAACGCTCCGTCTGAGCATATCCCCAAGCGGAGCAGGAATCTTGTTTTCTCATTTTTCGTGTCCGAGCAAAGCCGGACACTATTTCGGTGGAGGCTCTGCCTCCCCGTGCCCGAGCGTAGCCGGGCACTACCCAAGTCAAGGCTATGCCTCATCGCCGTACTTCTTGGCGAGTTCCACAAGCGCGGCGAGATCGAGCTTGCCGTTTCCGAGCATGGGGAGGGAATCCACGAGGATGAAGTTTTCGGCCTTCGGGATCCAGAGGTTCGGGATTTCGCGATCCTTCAGCTGGCGGATCAGCTCCTCGGGGGCCAGACGGCGCGCGTCGGTGTAGAAGACGATGAGCTTCTCGCCGTGTTTTTTGTCGGCGGCTCCGCAGACGGCCACAAGGCGTTCCTCCGGCTGGAGGATGTTGTTGATCTCGCGTTCGACGAGTTCGTGCGGGACCATTTCGCCGGCGATCTTGGAGAAGCGCGAGAGGCGGCCCGTGATGGTGATGAATCCGTTGCGGTTCATGTGGGCGATGTCGCCGGTCACGTACCAGCCGTCGCGGATGACTTCGGCGGTCTTGCCTGGTTCGCCGAGGTAGCCTTTCATCACGATCGCGCCCTTCACGATCATGAGGCCGTCGGTGTTTTCAGGCATGAGCTCGAAGGTGGACGGATCGACGATCTTGGCGCAGATGCCGGGGAGGGGGGCGCCGATGCTGCCGGGCTTGGCGACTTCCACGCCGAGCTCCATGCGGGAGTTTGCGACGTTGATGGAGACGACGGGCGAGAGTTCGGTGCAGCCGTAGCCCTCGGTGATCTCAAGTCCGGTGAGCTTGCGGAATTTTGCCGCGATGTCCTCGCGGAGGCGTTCCGCGCCGGTGATGGTGAGGCGGAGCGACTTGAAGTCCTCGGCCGTGCCCTTGCGCATGTAGAGCATGAGGAAGCTGGGCGTGGCGACCAGGATGGAGATCTTCTGTTCGCGGATGACCTTCAGCGACAGGGCGGCGTCGAGCGCGTTCGCGATGAAGACAGCGCGCGTGCCGGTGACGACCGGGAGCCACATGCAGACGGTGAGTCCGAACGAGTGGAAGATCGGGAGGTTGCTGAGCACGCTGTCGGTCTTGCGCCAGCCGATCATGGCGGTCATGGCTGTGACGTCGGCGTTGATGTTGTGGTGCGTCAGCATGATACCCTTCGGGATGCCGGTGGAGCCGCTGGAGAAGATGAGCACGGCGATGCGGTTGACGTCCTGCCAGCTCTTCGGCGAGACGAGCTTGATGAGTTCTTCGTGCGTGAGGAAAATGCAGGCGAGGAGCCAGATGTATTTCGAGCTCGGACGCCCGATGTCCTTGGCGGCGTCCTCCATGAACACCATTTCCGGTGTGGGCTGCATGCGGATCTTCTGGATGAAGACGCGGCTGGTCAGGATATGTTTGATGTTCGCGATCTGCACGGCGTGGCGGTTGGCCGGGATGCCGGCGGTGAAGTTCATGACGGCGGGTTTGCGGTCGGCCATTTGGACGCCGGTGATCGTGCAGACGGCGGCGAGGCTGTTCGGCAGCATCACGCCGACGTACTCCTCGGATTCGTCGCAGATGCGGCGGATCCAGCGGCTGATGAGGATGGATTTCAGCATCAGCATGAAGAGCGGCGGATTCTGGAGCCCGTGCGCGTCGTCGAACTGCTGGATGTTGCGGCGGAACGGATGGTGCTTCGCCATCCACGCGAACTGGCTGTGGAAGGGGCGTTCGCCGCGTTCGGGGATCAGCTCGGTGTCGGCGGCGAGCTCGGACAGGATGATGCGGATTTCATAGGCCGAGGTGTCGCGCGGGATCGGCTTGCCGACGGTCACGCTCGCGGGGTGCGGGAGCTCGTCCGGCCAGGTGAGCTTGAACTTGCCGTAGTAGCAGGAGAAGATGCTGCCCCAGGTCATGCCGATGCGGACCGGGATGACGGGGATTTCCGGCATGTCGTCCGGCATCATCTCGCCGACGCCGTCCTTGAAGCTGGACATCGTGCCGTTCTTCGTGATGTCGCCTTCCGGGAAGACGCAGACGATCTCGCCCTGCCGCAGGAGCTCGCGCGTGTATTCCAGCTGCGCCTTCAGCTGTTTGGGCTTGTTCGACGGGATCGAAATGAATCCGGCGGACCGGAAGAGCGGACGCCAGAACGGTGCGTTGAAGTAGCTCTCGTGCATCATGAAGCGGATCGGGCGCGACGTGCACGCCTGGATGAAGAAGATGTCCACGAAGCTCGCGCGGTTGCCGATCAGCAGCGCCGGGCCTTCCTCCGGCAGGTTCTCCTCGCCGAACTTGCGGAGGCGGTACAGCGTGCAGAGCAGCGTGCGCATCAGGAACCGCAGCAGGAACTGCGGCATGATGTAGAACGACGTCGCGCCCAGGATGATCGTCAGGCACGCCAGGATCAGCGTGATTGAGTAGATGGAGAGGCCGTAGTAGTACATCAGGAACGACATGAGGATCGTGAGCAGAATTCCCGCGGCGAACGGCAGATAGAACCAGCTGAAGAACGGGGGGATCAGTTCGTGCCGGATGAAGTATTTCTGATAGGCTTCGAGCGGGACCAGCATGATGCCGGCGAAGAACCCGAACACGAACAGCAGGAGCATCAGCAGACCGCCGCCCGTGTACTGGTCCGGGAACAGAGGCAGCAGGCCGATCAGGAGCGCGGCGAGCGTCATCACCGCGGTCGACGACGGCACGAGGCCGATCTCGATCATGTCGCCGGAAAGCTTGCCCGCCGCGAGGCAGCCGAGCACGGCGCCGACCACGGGCGAGGCGATGATCGAATACAGGAAGATGTCGCTGCCGGACACTCCGGTCCCCGCGAACTGCACCGAAATGTACTGCATCGCCATCGACGAGATCAGGATGACCGACGCGAAAACGTAGCCTTCGCCGATTCCCGTCAGCACGAGCTCGCGGTACCGCTGCTGGAGCTTGAACGCCGTCACCCACTGTTGTTTCAGGTCGCGGAACCGCAGCTTGCGGCAGAACGACTGGTTCGGGTTCAGGTGCGACGCCAGAAGCAGGTTCAGCGTGGCCAGCATGACGCCCGCCGCGCCGATTGCCGCCGTGCTGGAGATGAAGTGGATGCAGAAGACCGCCGAGATCGTGCCGATGATGATGCCGAGGAACGTCATGGACTCCACGATGCCGGCGTTGCGCGAAAGCTCCTTCTTTTCGGCGGCGTCCGCCAGGTAGATTTTCAGGGCAGGGCGGTAGAAGGAAAAGACCACGCCCATGCAGGCGGCGAAGACCAGGAGAGGGACAGGGCCGAATTTCCTTACCGGAGCCAGGAAGAAACTGCCGAAAAGGATCAGGAATATCTCGACGGCACGGCTGAACACCACCACGTTTCGGGCGGAGAAGCGCGTGCAGAGAAACTGGCAGAACACGCTGGTGAAGAGGAACGGGACCGTATAGACCGCGGCCACCAGCAGCACGTTCAGAGCCTGTCGGTCGAAGACCGGGACTTCCCGGTTGATCAGGAGCGCGGAGTAGGCGCAGACGTAGACGGGGATCAGTGCGCTCAGCAGCGCCACGCCGCCGAGGATGCCCTTGTGTACCGGCTGTTTGGCAAACGAATCATTCATGCTTCTGCGCTCCGATCCGGATATGCTTTTGTGGTTGCGGTTGTGTTCCGGCGTACGGCGGATTCGTGCACAGAAAGAAGCCTGAGGCGCATGATCGTATCCATATCGTGTTTTGAGTGTCTGATCGGGTGCAGCGGGGCGGTTCGAGGGGAAACGAAGTCTCGTTTCCTTCAAACGACCTAAATAATATAGCACGCGCGAGGGGCTTTTTCAATGCCTTTCTCTAAAAACATTTGGGAAAAATAACAACTATCCTGGAAATAAATTCGGAAAACCGTATGTTTTAATCTGCTGAAGACTAAAATAATGTACTGAAAACCAAAAAATATCCGAAAAAAAGAAAACTTTACACAATAAATCATCACGAAAAAACGTTAGAAGAATGAATAAACACGCCCCAATACTCATCATCAGTCAGGAAAAAACATCATGTCTATCACAAACAGACCGAAAACCGCATGGACTATGCTCTTCCGGGTCGTCGACCGTCTGCGCGCGAAAAGCGCCCGCAACGTTGCGATCCCGAACATGAAGATCACGCTCGGGAAAATGCGCATCATCAACTATCTCTTTGTCCGCGAAGGCGAACCGCCGATGGTCAAGGAGATCGCCGAAATGTTCGGCCTGACCTCCGGCGCCGTGTCCCAGACGGTCGACGCGCTGGCCGCCGACGGGGTCGTGGAACGCATCCCGTCCTCGGTGGACCGCCGGTCCGTGCACGTGTCGCTGACGCCCTTCGGCAAAAGCATCCGCAAACAGCTGGAAGCGTACCTGAACGACGTGATGACCGGGATTCTGGACGAAGTGCCTGAGGAAAAACAGGAAGCGTTCCTGGAAGTCCTTCAGGACATGTCCGAAACCTTCACCGAGACCCAGCGCATCGCCCGCGAATCCATCAAGCGCTGACGCGCGAGCCCCGGGTTTCGGTCCGGATTCAGTACCCATAAAAATAACGGCTTTTCCTCAGGGGAAAGGCCGTTTTTGTCTTTACGGGGCAGGGGCGTCCGGTCACTGCCGCGCAGAGGTGGAGAACTCGAAAACGGTGCAGAGAACGGATTCGTTCGAGAGGGTGTACGTGAGGCTGCCGGGCGAGGGCGTATCGCGGTACACGGCCGGAGTGATGAGGTCGCCCGGCCTAGCCTGCGCCTTGTATTCGAGACGGAGCCGGTTGAACCGGAAATCCGCCGGAAGGTATTCCATGGTCTCGTCGAAGGAACGGTTGCTGTTGAAATGCCCGTACATGTCGGCCTCGTGTTCCTTCACCCGGAATGGCGCGAGAAGTTCCGGTTCCCGTGCCGGGAGCGTGATCTTGCGGGACAGGTATTCCATCGGGAGCGGCGGATCGAACCGGAGGTCACGGACGATCTGCGCAGGAACTTTGCTGGGACGTCCGGACGCGCGGTCGACGAATGCGCCGATGGCGGCGCAGAGGACGCAAATATTACCCTGTGCATCGTAGATGGTGGTGTTGCGGAATCCGAAGAAATTCTTGCAGTCGTAGACGTTTGTGCGGATCGTCAGGTGTTCGCCGTAGGCCGGGAGGCGGATGATCTCGACCTGACGGAACGCCAGGAAGACCGCGATGCCGTTGTTCCGCAGATACACGGAAAAATCGTCCTCGGAATCCATCTGGAAGCATTCGCATTCAAGGAGATAGTCGAGTGCATGGCTGAGGCGGAGGCATCCGCCGG
>CACWOL010000004.1 GCA_902762495.1 uncultured bacterium
CTCCCTTCTGGAGCTCGCGGATCGCAGGAAAACGGCTGAGGGGCCTCTTTCGAAAATTGAACAGGATGCCCGTGCGGCAGCATTGGAAATCGGAAGCCTCAGATCTTCTGTTCTGTCCTATGACCAGGAGGAAGAACGCTTCTGCACTCGGTGGAAGGTGGATCTGAACAGGAACCTGATGGGAGAATACGATTCTGGCTTTTTATCAATTCTGGCGGAGCGTCTGGAAAGTGAGCTGACAGAAGGAATACAGGAACGTGCGGCAAAACGCAGACGCCGGGAGGCTTTAGAAGCGGCTATCCGGAAACTTGAGGATCTGCTCTCTCGTCAGGAAAAGACTCGTCAGTCCGATTCTGATAAGCTTGTCCGCGCCAAAGAGACATTGGCTGCATATGAAGAAGAACTGCAGATTCGCAGAACCGTGCTTCAGTACCTGGAACTGAAGGAAGACGCACTGTTTGATACAGATCGCATCCTGAGGGCGGCAGACGGCAAGATCGAAGAACTATCGATCTTCTTCTCCCGGGCAGCCGTTGAGGCTGATGATTTGGAGGCAGAGATTCGGAATCTTACCACCGGACAAACAATAGAGCTGACACCGGAGCTTCAGCATATGCTGGAAAGTCTCGATATCCCTGTTGTCTATGGGATGGAATGGCTGAAACGGAATGGGCATACGGAGGAAGCCAATCTTGCGCTGGTGGAGAAAAATCCTTTCCTTCCCTACTCATTACTGATGTCAGAAAAGGAGTTTGAAAGGCTTCACAGTGCGGAGATTCCGGTGTATACCTCCGCGCCGATTCCCATTGTCACCAGGGAAAGTCTCGCTAATGGCGCCATGGTGACAGAAAATGCCTCCGGCGGTATTCGTTTCTATATGCTCTTTAACTGCAACCTACTGAATGAAGAACGCCTGGAGGTACTGATCGCCCAGAAGAGGCGCGAGCTGGAGCGCAAGCAGGCGGAGATCACGAGGAAGAAAAAAGAACACAGGGAGTATCTGGAACGTCGTACAAAAGTTGCTGACCAGAAAGTTACGAAGCTGCTTTACGATGAAGTGAATGATACGATCTCTGCTCTTACAGATCGGATTGAAAAGCTGCGCCGCGAATATACAGAAACAAAAGGACAGCTGGCTGATGCCCAGGCGGAAAAGCAGCAATTAGAAGGGGAAATCGCAGCCCTGGAGCGGACATTTGACGAGAAGACCAGGGAGAAAAAGGACCTGGAAGAACTGACACAGGCATACGAGAGGTATCTATCCAAGAAGGCGGAGCTTCAGAAGGCGGAGAAGAAGCTGAAAAGCCTGGATGCCGCCAAAGCTGAGCTACAGAACCAGATCGGCAAAATCGCGGATGAGATTCGGCTTCTGGAAGAGCGGCAGTCGGAGTTGAAGGTTCAAGAATCGGATGCGTCAAAAGAACTTACCGCATATGAGTGGTATCAGGAAGCAGCGGCTCCTGTAGGATTTGACGCTCTTCTTCAGGGAGACTATACAGCCCTCGCTGCCCGATATCGGGCCATTACGGATACAGTGGCAAGAGAAGAAAAAGAGCTGGAAGCGGCGCGGCAGAAGGCAGCGGACAGGCTTCAGAAAGCTCAGAAGGAACTGTACCGCCGGGCCCAGAAATATGGGTTTTCCGAAGAAGACTGGAAGAACGTCCGCTTCAGTGTGGCTTCGCAGGACCATGCAGAATCCCAGATTGGCGCATTGAGGGCGAAAATCCAGGAAAATACGAACAAAAAGCATGCACTTGACATCCAGAAGAACAGACAGGAGGAAGCCCTTCGGGGAATTCTGGAACGGATGCAGCGCGATTGCGGGGTACAGATACCGCTCTCCCAGGAAGAAGTTCCTGTTACCAATTTTGAAGAACAGAAAAAAGTACTGCTCCACCAGAAGGGAGAGCACGAAAGAACTGCTGAACTGCTGAATGGAAGGATTTCTATCTATGGATCGAATCTGACATCCCTCTCGGAATATCAGGATGTACCGGTTTCAGAGTTCGTGCGGTTTAAAGAAGATTTCGGACATTTTTCAGAAACAGAATTCCGGGCATTTACCGGAAGGATCCAGAGGGAGTACCGCTCCTTAGTTGAGGAAACTTCAGAACAGAAGAACCGCCTGGAAAAGGTGCTCAAACAGGTCGTTCAGGTACTGGCAGAACGTCAGCCCCGTCGTCTCCTGGAAATGAACATGGAACGCGCTCCTGCTCATCCCGGTGATCCGCAGGGCTTCTTCGACCGTGACCGGGCGGACGTACATGCTGTCCAGGTAGAACAGCAGTTCGGAGATGCGGCGTTCGGGGTCGCCCGAGTCGGGCGAGACGGGGCCGCGTGGCAGTTCGGGCAGGTGGAACCCGATCTCCAGCATGGCACCAAGCAGGGAATTGACTCGCAGGGCATTGCCGAACGCGGGCTTTTTCTGGAGGTCCATGATGCGGTGCAGGATCTCGCCGCAGGTCTTGCTGTCCGCCTCGGACAATGGCAGCAGATAACCGTTTTTCTCCACGTAGCGCTTGAGGTGGTCCATCAGGAACGCCGCTTCGGACGAGGCCGTGGTGTCGCCGACGCAATACCGCACGGACTGCATCAGCACGGCGGTCCGGCAGCCGGATTCCGATGCGCAGAACACGTGCGGTTTTCCGGGCGGGATGAGCAGGAGATCGCCGACTTTCACGCGCTGACGCCACTGGCCGACGGCCTGGATGCCGCCGCCTTCGCAGCAGTAGAACCACTCGTATTCATCGGGATGCATGTGCTGGCGGCAGCTCGAAACGTCGCCTTGGAACGGGTGCAGATAAACGTCAAGCACATTCGGCATGACACGGATTTTTCGGACTCCGGACGGTGCTTTTTTCATAGGGCGGGCCACTTCTCAATTGGGGGTGTGAAGTTGAGTTTCTGAAATATATCCACGATTGTACGCAATATCAACCATTTTCCTCGCTTTTTTTTGTGTTTTTTTGTGCCGGAAAAGGAATGAAACGTTACTTACCGTTGAAAGAATTGATTTTGAGTTCAAGTCTTACGTATTCAAACAATGATGCCTTCTCAGCAGCTGAACTCGGGAAACAACAAAAAAGAACCCGGCAAATCCTGAATGAAAGGATCGCCGGGCCCCGTATACTGTTCAAAAGAACGGAAGATTATTTCTGCACGTTCTTCATGGCAGTTTCGTCGTCTTCGGGAGCATAGAACTCGATGTTGATGCTCATGCCGCCACCCATGCCACCCATCTTGGGGTAGTCTCCGATATTGCCGGGGACGCCGCCTGAGGGATGATTGCAGGCAAAAACAATAGCCTGATCAAGAAGATTGAATACAATATCGGGCTCCGTACTATGATTAAACGTTACGCCGACCCAATCCGGGCCAAACATCCGGATTGGGAAAGACAAATATGGCTTTCCAAGTTCAAGGATAGACTGTTGCCCACACCTAATGTCGCATCGCTCAATATCCATGCCAGCTTCCATGTCCCATTGTCGCATCAGTAACGCAATCCATTCGTTTGTTCGAGCATTTGAATAAGACAATATATCGCCTCTGAATAAATCATTATGCTTCTCAAGGATATTATATTTCTCTTTTGCATATGCTGTAAAATCCGATAGTTTCATTGTTTTTCTCCATTCGTTGGAAATCTTCAATCGAATTCAAATAAAATATCTTTCCAACTTTTTTTCTTGTCAAAAACCATTTGGCGCCTTATTCCCGAAATCGTCTCTAAACTTCTGATCTTCTTTCAGGAGGCGCTTGCGGATATCTTTTAGAACTTCAGGAATGCCCTGTGGGAAATCGGACGCGACAGGGGCACCCCAGTAATGCATTTTAAGAACCATCGCTTCCAGGCCATCCATGGCCAGTTCATGACCTTGTTCAGCCGCCATTTTAAGCCACTTGACGGCCTCTTCATAATCTTGCTTGACACCTCTACCTTCCCAACAGCACCCACCAAATGACCATTGCCCGTCGGCATTGCCCTGTTCCGCCGACTTTCTGTACCACTTGGCGCACTTGATATTGTCCTGTTCGACGCCTTGGTAATACTCATAACACCAGCCAAGTCGCCATTGTGCTTGGGCGTGGTCCTGTTCCGCAGCCTTATAGAGCCACTTAACAGCCTCATCATATTCTTCTTCTTGATAAAGGTATTCGCCCAGTTGGTATTGAGCCTCGGCATACCCCTTTTCCGCGGACTTACGAAGAAATTCGAGAGCCTCGTCCCAGTCCATATACTCCTCAAAAGTAGAGAGTTCGTACATAGCCTTTGCACTACCGGCATCTGCTGCAAGCTTAAACCATTTGAAGGCTTCTTCTTCATCTTGTTCCACCCCATAGCCCAATCGGTAACACATTGCGAGCGTCATCTGGGACTCGATGTGCCCATTTTCGGCGGCCTTACGAATAGCAGGAAGCATGTGGAGAAGCTGGTTTAAGTCAAACGTATCATCTTTTTTTTTCATTAGGGTGTTGTTCCATGACAAGGTTCCTTTTTGGGGGACTGAGGGGAAACGGGGAATATAACATATAAACGGTTTACTATACCCCCCTTTTTAAGAATGTCAAGCTTTTTAGAACGACAAAGGGGTATTACTTTATAAATACCTCTCTTTTATCAACGCACAAAAAGGACCCGGAAATCCTAAATGAAAGGATCGCCGGGTCCAGTATATCGTTCAGAGGAACGGAGGATTATTTCTGCACATTCTTCATGGCAGTCTCGTCATCTTCGGGAGCATAGAACTCAATGTTGATGCTCATGCCCATACCGCCGCCCATGCCGCCGGCAGGACGATTGCCGCCAGCCGCGGGAGCCGCGCCACCGGCGGGAGCATTACCGGCAGGAGCCGCACCGGGAGCACCGGCAGGAGCACCGCCTCCGAAGCCGGGAAAACCGCCCATGCCGCCGCCCATCGGGGGCATACCGCCGCCGAAGCCGCCCATGCCGCCGCCGAAGCCGCCGAATCCGGCAGGAGCGCCGCCGGCAGGAGCGTTACCCGCGGGAGCCGCACCGGAAGGAGCGCCGGCAGCAGGCGCTGGAGCCCGATTCGGAGCAGGAGCGCCGCCGGGAGCTCCGCCCCCGAAGCCCGGGAAGCCGCCCATGCCGCCGCCCATCGGGGACATACCGCCGCCAAAGCCGCCCATGCCGCCGCCGAAACCGCCCATAGCGATCCGGGCTTCCCAGTCGGTGGTTTCGAGCCAGCGGAGTTTCGGATTGTCGGTCAGGACGTACGGCTTGAGCACACCGTTCACCTGGCTGTTGTCGATGAAGATCTTGGTCGGGGTGCCGTCGGCGTCCTTGCCAACGAGGATGTAACGCGCGGAGATCGAGCCGCTGCGCTGCGTATCGACCGCGCCGGGCTGGATCTCGCCCTTGAAGAACGTGGTGTCGAGGTCGCCGTGGAAGAGGATCATGTTGGCGCTGCCTTTGCCGCCCTGCACGTTGAACATCTGGTCCAGGACCACGTGTATCTGGAAGACTTTCTTGCGTGCGACCTGTTTGGCGGCGGCGTTCGCGCCGGCCGTGGGCCGGGCGTTCTGGGCGCTCACGATCATGGGGACGCCGACCAGGGTTGCGCACACGGCCGTGGCCGTGGCGGCATACAGGATGCTTTTCTTCATTTCTGAAACCTTTCTTCTTAAGGTTAAATGGATTTGCTCCCACCGTCTTTTCAGGTGCGGAAGCCGTAAATAAAAAGATAGAACATGAATTCTAGGACATCGCGCAAATCTTCCGCGCCCTTCACTGCCAGCTCGGGGATGCCGTTGCAGTTGCCGTTCGAGTAGAACTCCGCGATACGGCCGTTCTGCCGGATCGACCACTTCGGGAAGCCGTTTCCGTTGCCGTTGTCGTAGATGGCGACATAACGGCCTTTGAACTCGAAATAATAGATCGGGAAGCCGTTTCCATTGCCGTTCGGGTAAAACTCCGTACCGCGCGAACCGTACTTGAAATACCCGACGGGGATGCCGTTGCAGTTGCCATTCGGGTAAACCTCGCAGGCGCGGGACGATTTCTTCATCGACCAGAACGGCATGCCGTTGCAGTTGCCGTTGTCATAGACGACCAGATAGCCGCGCTGGCTGGTCATGGAGGCGTACGGCATGCCGTTGCAGTTGCCGCTCTTGTAGGCGCAGATCATGGAACTCATGGGAACCCCGGGGCGAAGGAAATCGGAGGATTTGCGGGATGCGGCGGAGCGGCCGGATTCGAATTCGGACCGCCCCGCCCGGAATGGTGAACTGAACTCAGATCAGTCCGCCCACTCGGTGATGGCCGCGACCGCGGCGCAGTCCACGATGTCGTCCACGGAGCAGCCGCGGGAGACGTCGGTGAACGGGCGGCGGAGGCCCTGGATCAGCGGTCCGATGGCCGTGGCGCCGGCGAGGCGTTCCGTGGCCTTGTACATGGTGTTGCCGCAGTTCAGGTCGGGGAAGATGAGGACGTTGGCCTGGCCGGCGACCGGGGAGCCCGGCGCTTTCTTCTTGGCGATGTCCGGGATGATCGCGGCGTCGAACTGGAGTTCGCCGTCGATGAGCAGGTCGGGGGCGAGCGCCTTGGCCTTGGCTGTGGCTTCGACGACCTTGTCGATGATCGGGTCGTGCGCGGAGCCCTTGGAGGAGCAGCTGATCATGGCGACCTTCGGCTCCTGGCCGGTGTACTGGCGGAACGTCTTCGCCGTGGTGACGGCGATCTCGGCGAGCTGGTCGGCGTCGGGATTGATGTTCAGGCCGCAGTCGGCGTAGAAGAAGACGCCTTCATAGCCCCACTTCGGATCGGGGAGCTGCATGATGAAGAACGCGGAGGCGATGTGGTTGCCTTTGGCGGTCTTGAAGAGCTGGAGCGCGGGCTTCGTCTTCTGGGCGGTGTTGTGCGCGTAGCCGTTCGGATTGCCGCCGCCGGACACATAGCCGTGGGCGTCTCCGGCGCAAACCATGGCGGCGGAGAAAACGCAGGTGTCCTTCAGCCATTCGCGGGCCTGTTCCGGGGTCAGCCCCTTGTTCTTGCGGATCTCGACGCAGACGTCGATGTACTTCTGCAGGTTCGGGGTCTTCAGGATGTCCACGACCTCGACGCCGTCGAGGGACACGCCGTTTTCGGCGGCGAGCTTGCGGATGGCGTCTTCATCGCCGACCAGGACGGGTTTCACATAGCCGAGCTTCGCGAGCTTTTCGGCCGCTTTCAGGTTGCGGGGGTCGTCGCTTTCGGTCAGGCAGACTTTTCTGCCCAGGGACTTCGCTTTTGCGCGAATGGATTCGAGCACGTTGGCCATTCTAAGGAATCTCCTTGACTGAGTTTTTTGGATGGTTCAGCGCACGGGGACGCAGTCGACGAACTCATGCGCGTTGTTTGTTTGAACGTGGGGACGCGCGAAAACCGCAGGCGCATATCCCATGCGTCCGCGAGCCGTGCGCGTTACCTAACCATAATGTATCACAAAAAACGAAAACTGAAAGTGCAAAACACATTTTTTTCGTCTTTTTTTGCCTTTTTTTCGTTTCATGCTTGATTTTTCGCCTCATCGGGTGTAAAGTATATTCTGTAATCCAGTTTATTTGGAGTGCTCGGGTGGCGGAATTGGCAGACGCGCTAGCTTGAGGTGCTAGTGGGCAACCGTGGGAGTTCAAATCTCCCCTCGAGCACCATTTTTTGTTTTAAAGGGGCGGATCACACATCCTGCGCTTGAGCGGAGCCAGACACACCGCAAGCGGTGTTGATTCAGTGCGCGGCTGTGCTCGCGCACATATACCGTCGCGAAGCCTGGCCCGCAGCAGAGAACTTGTCCCATTTCCTGTGTCCGAGCGAAGCCGGACACTACCGCAGTGGAGGACTTGTCCTCCCTTCCCCCCGATCAACGTCCGACTCTGTCTCATATTCCGACAGATGTCTGTCGCCCTCCTTCGGGTTCAGGTACATATCGAATTGGATCCTCCAGTAGGACTTCTCGCCGAACGCTTCGGAATCCACGGGTCCGAGCCGGATGTCCGAGAACCCGTTAGTGTAATATAAACAGGCTTTCGCATAATGCCCCCTGATTCTGATAAATACTGTTCTGTAAACCCGGAGCGAACACGCCTTGAGCCCGTTGGCGTCCCAGATGCGGATGACCTCTTCGATGGGGATGGATATCTCCCTGCGCGTGTATCCATCCTCCGGCGCCATCGTCTGTTCCTTCAGGAACCGGGCCGGCGCATCGGTCAATTCCTTTCTGAAGAGTTCGCGTTCCTTGTCAAACTCCCTTCCGTTGCCGAACGGCCGGATATTGCCGTCGAAGAGATTCTTTTCCGGCACGGATTCCCCTTCGCCGACCAAAAGGATCCCGTCGTCCGGATCGTCGGAATGGAGGCGGACGATGAAGACCGCGGGATACTGGATCGGAACGCCCCAGTCGTCAACGACGTCGGGAAACTCCCTGAAGACGATCTCGCCCCATTCGTCCCGCAGGAAATCAAGTTCGAAATACCTGGCCGCTTCCGGTTTCTTCCCGAAAGGGACGTAGCGAGAATACACATCAAAGTACCCGGTAAAGGGAGTCACGTAAAACTCGATGAAGTGGTTTCTCCGATTGGCCATTTCGTATATCACGTCCTCGGTCTCATGATCCAGAGTCCGGACTTTTCTCGGCGGCGGCGGCTTTTTCCGCATCACGACGCGCATGTCGCCCCACTGAGACACTTTTTTCCCGTCCGCCGTGACCTCGTATTTCTGATCAATGCGGTATTCCTCAGTGTAATACCCCTCCTTGACAAAGTATATGCTTTCTACTTCGCCCCTGCGGAACAGTACTTTGTCCCGAACACGGAATTCCCCGTCGACGGTCATGCGCCGGGGGATACTCTCAGACTGATTCCAGGATGGTGTGTCCGGCCACCTACTGTAAAAGAGAAGATTGAAAATCCTCGGATACGGCGGCGGCACATAATAAGTGACCCCGACTGTGACGCCGTCAAGCGGCGCGCCGCTTTCGTCCACGATGGTCCCGCAAATAGTCTGCGTGGGTACGGTCCTCCCGACTTCGATCAGGACAATCAGGCAGGCAGCCCCCAGAAGGAGGAAAAGGAATAATCGGATCTCACGTTTTCGTTCAGCGTTCAACATGATGGAGCTTTCTCTGTTGTTTCAAAACTGCAAAAGGCATCAACAATGCAGATACTATACCGCATGTTCATTAAGAAATCAAATTGCAAGGGGATCGTTCCCCTGACATTTTATCGAAAACCGTCGAAGAGGCGGGTTTTTCTCTTTTCAGCCTGAAAACCTCCGTCTTTTTCGCGTTTTTCCCTTGCGGAATCGGCCTCGGGCGTGTATATTATTAGGATAAGAATTTTCAACCGCATTTTTGAACTCAATCCGGAGTACGTTTCCCATGGCTGTTTTCAGACCCTTCCACGCCCTCATGCCCCGTCCGGCCGAAGTCGCGCAGGTGGCCGCCGTCCCCTACGACGTCGTAAACACCGCCGAAGCGGCGAAGCTCGCCGACGGCAATCCGCTGACATTCCTCCGCGTCTCCCGCCCCGAGATCGAACTCCCCGCGGGCACGGACATCCATTCCGACGCCGTGTACGACAAGGCGCTCGCGAACTTCAAACGCCTCTGCGCGGCGGCCCCCCTCGCCCACGACCCCGAGGCGAACCTCTACGTCTATGCGCTCACCATGGACGGCCGCACGCAGATCGGCATCGCGGGCACCGCTTCCGCCGCCGAATACGATTCCGGCGTCATCAAGAAGCACGAGACCACGCGCCGCGACAAGGAGGACGACCGCGCCCGCCACGTCATGACGCTCCGTTCGCAGACCGGCCCGGTCTTCCTGACCTACCGCGACGTCCCGGCAATCGACGCCCTCGTCGCCGACATCATCAAAGAGAAACCGTTCTTCTCGTTCACTGCCGCGGACGGCATCAGGCACGAACTTTGGAAGGCCGGTGACAAGAGCGTCGCGCTCGCCCGCCTCTTCGCGGACGCCGTGCCGTGCTTCTACATCGCCGACGGCCACCACCGCGCCGCATCCGCCGCCCGCGCCGCCAGGACCTGCCGCGCCGCGAACCCGGCCCACACCGGCGACGAGGAGTACAACTACTTCCTCGCCGTGGCGTTCCCCGCCAACCAGCTCCGCATCCTCCCGTACAACCGCGCGGTGAAGGACCTGAACGGCCTCACGGAAGCGGAATTCCTCGCGAAGATCGCCGACGCAGGCTTCGAAGTTGCGGAAACCGCGACGAAGTCGCCCGACCGCTCCGGCACGTTCCGCATGTACCTCGGCGGGAAATGGTACGCGCTCACGCCGAAGTTCTCCTTGGACGGGCTCTCCGTGACCGCCTGCCTCGACGTCAGCATCCTGCAGGACCGCGTGCTCGGCCCGATCCTCGGCATCGACGATCCGCGCACAAACGCCCGCATCGACTTCATCGGCGGCATCCGCGGCACGGGCGAACTCGAGCGTCTCTGCGCCGAGGGCCTCGCCGCCGTCTGCTTCTCCATGTATCCGACCACGCTCGACCAGCTGATGGCGATCGCCGACGCCGGTTCCATCATGCCCCCGAAATCCACCTGGTTCGAACCGAAGCTCCGCGACGGCCTCGTGTCCCACGATTTCTGATCCCGGAGAAACGCGACATGAAGACAGCCGTCATCATCCCCGCCCGAATGGGCTCCATGCGGTTCCCCGGCAAAGTCCTCGCCGAACTCGGCGGCAAGCCGGTCATCCAGCACGTCTGGGAGAACGCCATGCGTTCGAAGGCCGATTCCGTCACCGTCGCCGCCGACGATCCCCGCGTGGAACAGGCCGTGAAGTCGTTCGGCGGGCACGTCGTCATGACGAAGCCGTCGCACCCGTCCGGGTCCGACCGCGTGTGGGAAGCCGCCCAGTCGACCGACGCCGGGCTGATCGTGAACGTCCAGGGCGACGAACCGTTCCTGCCGCACGAGGTCATCGACGACCTGATCGACGCCATGCACGGTCCCGACGCGCCCGCGATGGGCACCGTGGTCCTGCCGTGCTCCCGCGCCGACATCGCCGCGAACCCGAACCTCCCGAAGGTCGTCCTCACGACCGACGATTACGCGCTGTACTTCAGCCGTTCCATGATCCCCTACCTGCGCGAAGGCGGCGAGGAAACCGAGGTCTACCGTCACTGGGGCATCTACGCCTACCGCCGCGAGACGCTCGCGAAGTTCGTTTCCCTGCCGGAAGGCCGCCTCGAACGCTGCGAAAAGCTCGAACAGCTCCGCGCGCTGGAGAACGGCATCCGCATCAAGGTCATCAAAACGTCGTTCGACTCCATCGGGATCGACACGCCGGACGATCTCGTGCGTGCGCAGGAATTTCTTGCCCGTAGGGCAAAAAGCATTTGATTTTTCCCGCTTTTGTGATATTGTATTGAAAACCGAAATATTTTTTCTGCAAACAGGACGTACGACGCCATGACAGTTTCTCCCGTGAAAACCTCGAACCGGACCATCGGCTGCGGCAAACTCGCCGTGTTCGCCGGACCTTGCGTCGCGGAATCCCGCGACCTGTGTCTCCGCGTGGCGGAACACCTGACGAAGGTCTGCGACAAGCTCGGCGTTCAGTATATCTTCAAGGCGTCGTTCGACAAGGCGAACCGGAGTTCCGGCGAATCGTTCCGCGGCCCCGGCATCGATGCCGGGCTCGCCATGCTCTCCGCCGTGAAGGACCAGTTCGGGCTTCCGGTCGTCACCGACGTCCACGAATCCGCGCAGGCCGCGCAGGTGGCCACCGTGGCGGATTTCCTTCAGATCCCGGCGTTCCTCTGCCGCCAGACCGACCTCCTCGCGGCGTGCGCTGCGACCGGCCGTCCGGTCAACGTGAAGAAGGGGCAGTTCCTCGCTCCCGAAGACATGGCAGGCGTGATCGGCAAACTCCGCGCCACGGGTTGCAAAGACATCCTGCTGACCGAACGCGGCACCACGTTCGGCTATCACAACCTCGTGGTCGACATGCGGTCGCTGGCGGCGATGCGCGCGCTCGGCGTGCCGGTGGTATTCGACGCCACGCACTCCGTGCAGCTCCCCGGCGGGCTCGGCAAGGCGTCCGGCGGCCAGCGCCAGTACGTGCCGTATCTGGCGCGCGCGGCCGCGGCGGTCGGCATCGACGCGCTGTTCCTAGAGGTCCACCCGGATCCCGACCACGCGCTTTCCGACGGCCCGAACTCGTTGAATTTCGAATCCGCGGCAAAAACCATTGAACAAGTCAAGGCGATCTATGAGCTTACCGGACAATATCTCTGACATCAAGGCGATCGTGCTCGACGTCGACGGCGTCCTCACGGACGGCCGCATCGGCTACGGAGCAGGCAGTCCCGACGAGATCAAGTTCTTCGACGTCCGGGACGGCCAGGGCATCCGCCTTGCCATGCGCGCCGGACTGCTCGTCGGCATCCTCTCCGGTCGCAAGAGCAAGGCAAACGAAACCCGCGCGAAAGAGCTCGGCCTCTCGTTCCTCTACGAAGGCTGCCTCGACAAGCTCTCCGGCTGGGAGACGCTCCTCACCGAACAGGGCCTGAAACCCTCCGAATGCATGTACATCGGCGACGACGTCGTGGACATGCCCCCCATGCGCCGCGCGGGATTCCCCGTGGCGGTCGCCGACGCCGCCCCCGAACTCGACTCCGTGGCGGCCCTCCGCACCAAGCACTCCGGCGGTCGCGGCGCGGTCCGCGAAGCCGTCGAAATACTTCTGAAAGGACAGGGCAAATGGGACTCCGTGCTCGCAAAATACATGCTCTGAGCCTGCTGTTCCTCCTCGCGGCGGCATTCGGCTCCGGGACGATCCTGCTTGCGCAGGACCTCTCGTCGGGCTCCCATACCGTCATCAAACGGTACATCCTGCCCCGGTACAGCAACAGGGGCGATCTCCAGTGCATCATCTACGGCACGCAGGCGATCAATGAAGGTTCGCTGATCCGTCTGGCCTTCACTCCGCATCAGGATTCGGGCAAAAACGATGAAGACCAGGTCGCCGTCATGATCGACTTCGTGGACGGGTCCGCCTACTCGTCCATCAACCAGATCGAGACGGTCAAGCCGAATCAGGTCTATCCGACCCCGTACAAGCTCGGAGCGAAGGAAAAGACCATTCAGGAATGGTGGACCAGAAACCGTCACAAACACTCCCAGGCATGGATTTTCATTGAAAAGACCAAGCTGAACGCCGCGGAGGGGTCCGTCTCCGATTCTTCCGTGAAAAAGAGTTCGGATTCTGCGGTCGTCGTCGCGGTGTTCGACAAGTCAACCAATATCCTCACCAGCGATGAGACCGCCTTCTTCCGTTCCCGCCAGCTCGACGCGGACGGCATCGGATTCGACGCGTTCAGTGAACGCAAGTTCATCCATATCCGGTCCAATGTCCGGGCTATCCTCCATATCAAGGACGACAAAAAGCATTCCCCGGATGAACCTTCCGAGGACGAGGAAGAGGAGGGAATCGGCAGCCTGTTCTCGTCGGAAAAGCCTGCCGATGTGTGGGCGGATTCGGCGGACATCGACCTCGAAAATAACATCGTCACGCTGATCGGCAATGTAATCGTGGACGACCATAAGAACAAGATCACCTGCGACAAAATGGAGATCAGCCTGGAAGACGACGCCGCGGATACGCTGATCGGCTCCGCGGAAAAGCCCGCCGATGCCCCCGGCGCGGAAAAGACGGAGGAACCCGAAGTCGAGGAAGACGATGATGACGACGATGAAGATACCGGCAGCATCCGCAAGATCGTCTGCATCGGAAATGTGGTATGCAGGATGAAGGACGATTCCGACGGAAACGGGAAAGACCAGATCGCGCTGTGCGAACAGGCAGAATACGATGTCCGCAAGAGAGTCGTCGTGATGACCGGCGCGCACTCTGCGCCCGCGGACGTGGTCCCGGAATCCGTGTACGGCGTCATGGAGCGCCAGATCCGCAGGAACATCCTCGCGAAAAGCCCTGTGATGATACAGGGCGAGGACTGGATGATCGGGGATTCCTTCACCATCTTCATCAAGGAAAAGAACCGTCTGCAGGTCAACGAGATCAAGGTCAATTACACCGGCTCCCTCATGTCCATGAAGGAGGAAGACCAAAAAGAATCTTCCGGTGAACAGACGGACGCCGGCGAAAACCAGGCCACGCTGATCTCCGCCGACAAAGCCGATATCAACATCGAAAACAATTTCATCCTGCTCAGCGGAAACGTGGACGTCGACGACCAGGCCAGCAAGATCACGTGCCGGGAAATGGAAATCCGTCTGAACGGGGACAAACAGTCCTCCGCCGCGGGCGATGACGCCCCGGACAAAACCGCGGCACAGGATTCCGGCGAACAGGAAGACTCTTTGCTCGGCAACAAAAGCGTTTCGAAGGTCATCTGCAAAAACGACGTCGTGTACATGGAACGCCCGAAAGCGGACGAGCCCGACGGAGAAAGCCGGATCGCCATGTCCGAACGGGCCGAATACGACGCCGTCAAGGAGACCATCCTCATGACGGGCGCCCCCGTCGTGATGCAGGGCACGAACAAACTGCACGGCGAGACCATCGAAATCCTGACAAAGGAAGACAACCGCGTCAAGGTCAACACGGTCAAGGCGCACCTCGCGGGCAGGCTCCTCTCCTCCGACGAGGAGGATTCGTCCGGCATCGGCACGACCACGATCACGGCCAGCACCGCCGACTTCAGGCCGAACGAAAAGATCACGCTTTCCAGGAACGTCGTCATCGACGACGGTTCCGGCAGGATCACCTGCTCCGAAATGGATATCTTCCTGCAGAAGGATTCCTCGAATTCGTTCTTCTCCTCCGGGAAACAGACGGCTCGGGACAATGAGGACGGCGACGAGATCAAAAACGACGTCTCGAAGATCGTCTGTTCCGGGAACGTCGTCTATCGCAGGCAGGCCGACGGACAGGAACAGGTCGTCCTGGCCCGCAAGGCGGACTACGATGCCGTCGACGAGATCATCGTCATGTCCGGCGCGCATACAGCCCCGCAGGGCGAGGTCTCACAGGAAACTTACGCCGAGATCAAACGCGCGCTCGGAAGCGGGACCACGGCCTCGGGCGCCAGCATTTTCGAGCAGTATTCGATCCTGATGCAGGGGGACAACTGGATCGCCGGAAATCCCATCACGATCCATCCCAAGGAAGGGAACCGCCTGAAGGTAACCGACATGAAGGCCGCCCTGAGACGGTCTTCCCTGACCCAATCCGCAGAGGGGAGGAACTGACGATGAACCGAATCCATGAAAACGTTTTGCGTGCGGAATCCCATCTCCGCAATACGCTTCTCCGCACATATCCCGTCCCGGCAATTGATACGGCCGCGGCTCTCACTCCAACCAAAGGAACCAAGCTATGACGTCCATCTTCCGTTCGTTTCTGGTCGCGTCCGGCATCTTCGCCGCTTTCACAGCTGTTCAGCCCGCGCTCCACGCCCAGGGGTTCGGCGGGGCTTTCTCCTCCTTCTTCGCGGAAGACGAGGACGACGACAATTCCCCCGTCGACGTTTCCGCCAACGTCGCGGACATCTACCTCGAGAAAAACATCATCACGCTCCTCGGCAACGTCATCGTGGACAAGAAGGGGACCAAAATCACCTGCAACAAGATGGAGATCTTCCTGAAGGACAAGTCGGAAAAGTCCGACGACGAGGAGAAGGAAAAGAAGGCGGAGGAGAAACCCGCCCCCAAGCCAGCCGCGGTCGCGGTCCCGGCCGGGGAAGCCGCCGCGAAACAGGACGGCAAGGAGAAAAAGGACGACGACGGAATGAACCAGAACATCTCCAAGCTCGTCTGCACGGGCGACGTCGTGTATCGTCAGCAGAAACCGGAAAACCCGGACGACGATTCCCTCGCGCTGTCGAACAAAGGCGACTACGATGAAAAGACCGGGATCATCGTCATGACCGGCGGCCATGCGAATCCGGAGGAAGAGCTTTCCAAGGCCATGTACGACGACATCGTGCGCGTGGTCGGCAAGAACATGGTCAAGGAATACCCCATCATGAAACAGGGAACAAACTGGATCCTCGGAGACAGGATCGAAATCTTCGTCAAGGACCGCAACCATATGCGCGTCATCAACCCCAGAGTCAGCTCGAACAAAGCCCTCTCGACCAGCAACACACAATCCGGGAGCACACGCCGATGATCGATACCAATGAAACCAATTTCCCCGCCGAAGAACGGAACGAGGCCGGAACACAGCCGGCGGCCGGGACGGCGGAAACATCACACGTCGAACCGGAGTTCGACGCCCTCATGAATCCGGAACAGATGCCGCCGGGCCAGGTCCTTCTGGAGGCGAAAGGCCTTGTCAAGGCATACCGCGGCAGGAGAGTCGTGAACAACGTCAACCTCACGGTCAAGAGCGGCCAGATCGTCGGCCTCCTCGGACCGAACGGCGCGGGCAAGACCACGAGCTTCTACATGGTCACCGGCCTCATCAAGCCCAACGAAGGCGAAGTATTCTTCAAGGGCGTGGACGTCTCGCATTTCCCGATGTACGTCCGCGCGCGCATGGGCATGGGCTACCTGGCGCAGGAACCCACGATCTTCCGCAAACTCTCCGTCGAGGACAATATCCTTGCCATCCTCCAGACGCTCGACATCTCCGCCAAGGAACGCAAGGCGCGCCTGAAGGACCTGCTCGCGAAACTCGACCTCACCCACCTCGCGAAACAGAAGGCCATGACCCTCTCCGGCGGCGAACGCCGCCGTCTCGAAATCACGCGCGCGCTCGTCACGAATCCGTCGTTCATCATGCTCGACGAACCGTTCAGCGGCGTCGACCCGATCGTGGTGTACGAGATCCAGAAGATCATCAGGAAGCTCCGCGACATGGGCCTCGGCATCCTCATCACCGACCACAACGTCCGCGAAACGCTCTCCTGCGTGGACCACGCTTACCTCATGGCCGACGGCAAGGTCTGCCTCGAGGGGTCTTCCGATTTCCTCATCAACAGCGAGGAAGCGCGCAAGATTTACCTCGGTCCGGCATTCGTGCTCTGACCGCTCATTTCAACCCGGAGGCACGCCCGTGAAAGCCCGCATCAATCTCGTTCTTCAGGTCGCCGACATCGCGGCGGAACGCACTTTCTACCGGGACGTCGTCGGGCTCGGCGAACCCGTCATGAACAGCAACGTCTGGGTCGAGTTCAAGCTCGACGGGGGAACCTCGTTCTGCCTGGAGCAGGCCGCCCCGAACAAGCCGCCCCTGCCCCCGCACGGCCGTACGGAGTTCCTGTTCATCGTCGATTCGCTCGACGAATTCGAGAAGCGCTACCGTTCGCACGGGATCGCAAACGCCCCGGAAGGCGTGCCCTGCGGACAGGTCGGGATCCATGCCGTACAGTACCCGGACCCCGAAGGCAACCTCTTCCGCGTCACCGACAGACAGCACAGCTGAAAGGGGGCAGCCCCATGAAGACGACAGCTTCTTTCCCCTCGAAGGCCGCGCATCTCTGCGTGTGCACGGCCCTGCTCGGACTCGCCGTCCCGCTGGCCGCGCATCCCGCCGGAGACCACCTGCCCGAAGTCGAGGGAGCCGTCACGCTCCTGACGCCCGATCAGGTCAAAGACGCCCCGTTCCTGCCGGACGCGAAGAACAATCCGCTGTTCCTCAAGTACGAGGACATGCTCGCCAAACTCGAGGCGAAGCACATCAAATTGAACGTGCGTTCGCTGGCGGTCTTCGGCGAGGGATTCCTGATGAACTCGTCCGCCTCGCCCGCGACCGTGCGCTACATCCTGAAATACAAGCTCCTCGGCGAAGAATACACCTGGACCGAGACCGGAGACGCGGATCATCCGGCATTCAATCTGACCGTCCCCGACGGCGGTTCCTTCCGCATCACCTTCCCCGCGAAGGACTGGCTGCTGTGCGCGGCGAACCGGCCGCCCGAGCCCGCGGACGATCCGTCCGAAGCGAAGCAGCCGGAAAATAAAGAGAAAATGTCCGCCGTTTCCGCCGCGTCCCTGCTCAAATCCCTGCCGGACGACGTCGCGATGGCGTATGTCTGGCCGGAACCCGGCGCCACGCCGGAATACCCCCTGATGGGCGAGCTCAAAAGCATCTCGTTCCACATCGTCCGCGACGCGAAGGACAAGCGCCCGGTCCATGCGGAACTCGTCATGCCCGCGAAAACCGCCGACGCCGCGCTGAAGATTCAGCGGGCATGCCAGGACACGTTCGATCAGGTCTACGGCGAGGCGGCGAAACTCGGCAAAATCCCGCCCGAACTCGTCAACGCGTTCACGGTCGCGCGCGACGACGACAAAGTCACGATCCGCATCGCCCTCCCCGACGACATGGCGAAATACTTCTTCACGACGTTCGCCGCCGCGCTTCAGGAGGAGGTCAAACCGTTCGCCGTCCCGGACAAGCTCAAGTAATCCCGACGCAGGCGGAATGCCGTGCCATTTATGACGGCCCGTCCGTTTTTCGCAACTCGCTGATTTTTTTTTATTTAGCTTGACTTTACCCGTTTTTGTGATATAGTACAACAAACAAAACAATCGCACAAGGATTTCAGGATCGGATTCGGGCATGAACACAAATGAAACAGTACCGCCGACCATCGGCAAAGTCAGCGCGGATTATGTGTGCTTCCTATTCCGGTGTGATGTCACACCGGTCATAAAGATGATATGGACCGCGGTGGTGATGCAGATCATCTTTTTCAGTCCGATTTTGGTGTCGATTCTGGGCGCATTCCAGTTCCCGCAGGTACCGATTCTGCAGAACATATTTTTTCTCATCGCGCCGCCGATCCTGGTCTCACTCGTATTTCCGTTCATCCCGGGCATCATTGTCCGCAGAAGACTCATGAATGACGTGATCCCCGCGTGCAGGAATTCCTGCTCCGAAAAAGAGATCGTTTCCGGTGCATTTCAATGCCTGCGGTTCATGTGGGGTCGTTACATCCTGTGTCTGCTGCCCGCCATCCTTGCCATCCTCGGAAGCATAGTCTACCTCTGTGCGGCGTGGCCTTTTAAAACCCCTTTTATCCTGCTGCTCGTTCCGGTTTTTCTTATCTTTCTGCTGGGGGAATGCGCTCTGGCGGTCTTCCCCGTCGCACGGATATTCAGCAGGAGAGCCGGCATGGTCGTCATGTTTCCGTTCATCATTCCGGGGCAGATCGTCATGATACTGGATTGCCTCATCGGAGCATCCGGGTTTCTCTATTTCACGGACGGAGATGTACCGATACGGGAATATACCAACGCGACCATCATCATCCTTGCGGTCTGCGCCGCGCTGTTCGGCGGCGCACTTGCGTATTTCATCCATGCCGCGAAAAAAGATTCCGAAGGATGCTGGATGACGGACTTCTAAAACGAATTTGTACGTTCGCGACCGCGCTTCAGGAGGAGGTCAGACCGTTCGCCGTCCCGGACAAGCTCAAATAACGATCCCGATGCAGGGCGTATCCGCGGGATTCGGGACGATTCCGTCTTTTTTGTTGCAAGTCACTGTTTTTTTTTGATTTAGCTTGACTTTGCCCGTTACTTGTGATACTTTATAACAAAACATCATAAAGAACAGGGAAAAGGAACTCCGCATGAACACGAATGAAACGAGCGACTCACGGCAGACCGTCGCTCCGGACTCTTCCGCCGCATCGTCGAAGCCCCCTCTTTATATCGGCTCGGAACATGAGTACGTGTACTCCATTTTCCGGCAGAACGCTCCGATCTTGAAGATGATCTGGATCGCGGTGGTGATACAGCTCCTCCTGATCCCCATCGTCTGTATCATGCCCTATCCCTGGGCAGGGACCGCAAAAATTGTATTCGGGCCCCAGGCAGACAGTTTCGCCAAAGCGTTGAAAGAGCTTCCTCCTAACCTGTATATCCCGCTTGCGCTCGCATCCCCGGTTTCTTTCATCGCCCTCCTCGCGATCCCGTACGTTCCGGGCATCATCCTGCGCAGGCATTTCAGGGATGCCGTGATCCCGATGTGCGGGAATACCTGTCCCGGAAAGGAGATCGTCCGCGGCGCGATGCGGAGTCTGCATTACATGCTAGTCCGTTACGTTCCGGTCCTGATTCCCGGGATCCTCGTTTACCTCGTGCCTGTCGTTTTCACGCTGGTCTTTTTCTTCAATTTTTTTTCCAATGCTCAGAACTCCGACGGCGAGCGTCTGATCATACATGGCAGTTTTTCCGTCATCTTATGGATGTATCTTCTGTCGCTCCCGGGCTGGCTTCTGAGCGAGTACGCCCTGACAGTCTTCCCCGTCGCGCGGCTGTTCACGCGGCTGTCCGGCGCGGTCCGGCCCGGCATGTTCCTGATGCTGTCGCTGATCTATCTGGCGCGGATCGTATACGTCCTGAATCCCGTCTTCACGGCGGACAAAACCGCATTCCTTAACATCGCTATCATTGCGGTCTGCACCGCGCTTTCCGTCGGCGCGATCGTGTATTTCATCCATGCCGCAAAAACCGACGCGGAAAAATGGGGACAGAGAGACGAGGGCTGAAGAGCTGAGCTTGCGCCGGTTTTTACGTTTCAAAACAGGCCGCGCAGAAGCGCTTCGGCCTGTTCGTCGCTCATGGGCTCCGGGTTGTTCTTCATGCTGTTGCTGCGGCAGTTCGCCACAATGAACGGCAGGTGTTCCTCGGCGAGACCGTAGTCGCGCAGATGGTCCGGCACGCCCAATCCGAGGGAGAGTTCGCGCATGGCGGCGATGAAGAGCGCGGCGTCGGGACGCGGCTCCTTCGGCAGGAATTCATGGGCGAGTTCGGCGTAGAGACGCCCGCAGGCGTTCATATTGAACTGGAACACGGGTAGCATCAGGATCGCGCAGGAAACGCCGTGCGGCACGTGCAGGAGTGAACCGACCGGGTGCGCCAGTCCGTGGACCGCGCCGAGTCCGGCATGTGCGAACGCCATTCCGGCAAGCATGGAGCCTTCGGCCATATCGACGCGGAATCCGGCGTCAGGCGCGGGTTCGTCGCCCGCGTCCTTCCACGATTCGTGCGTGATGCGCTTCAGCGCGCCGTAAAGCTTGCAGGCGGCGGCCTTCGCCAGCGCCCGCGTGTAGTCCGTCCCCTTCGGCGAAACGAACGCCTCGACCGCCTGCACCAGCGCGTCCAGTCCGCTCGCGACCGTCACGCCGCGCGGACAGTTCACGGTGAGGTCGGGATCGACCACCGCGAGGTCGGCGGTCATGCCGGGGTGCCGGATGGATTTCTTGATCTGCGTCGCGGGGTCGGTGAGCACGGAGTTGTTCGTCATCTCGGCCCCGGTCCCGCTCGTCGTCGGCAGCGCGGCGAAGAACGGACGGTCCGTCACGACCAGCTCGCGCGTCCCGTTGAAATACTCGATGCAGGATCCGTCCAGACGCGACAGCGCCGCGGCGGCTTTCGCCGTGTCGATCACGCTGCCGCCGCCGACAGCGACGACCGCGTCGGCGTTCCACGCGCGGATGGCGGCCGTGGCGGTATCGACCGCGCCGGGCGAGGGTTCCGCCATGGTCTCGGCAAAGATGCGCGTCTCGCGGCCCGAAGCCGTCAGGGAATCCGCGATCGTTTTCGCCTCGGCGTCCGCGGCATGACGCCCGGAGATCACGAGGACGCGCTTTACGGTCGCGGGCAGGAATGTGGCGAGGAGCGCGGCCTTTCCGCGCCCGAACACGATGTCGCGCGGGGTATGGATCGCAAACGAGGTGAACTTGACTTCGGATTCCATGCTGACTCACTCCTTTTCGCCTGATTTGTCCTTGCCGCCGTCGTGATGAAGCAGGATATGCACCGCCGCGCGGGCGGCTTCGCGTTCGGCGAGCTTGTGGCTGCTGGCGGTGCCGCGCGCGACGACCTTGTCCTTGATGAGCACTTCGACTTCGTACTGGGGCGCGTGGGCGGGGCCGGTCACGGCCACAACGCGGTACTGCGGCACGCCCTGCGCTTTCTGCTGGGTGTATTCCTGAAGGATGCCCTTCGGATTGATCTCCTGAAGGCTTTCCGCCGGGTCGGGATAGTTTTTGAGGAGGATGGGCAGAAAGAGCTCGGTCGCGGTCTGAAGCCCGAGGTCGAGATAGACCGCCCCGATCAGCGACTCGAACGCGTCGGAGATCGTGGAATCGCGGTCCTGCCCGTTCAGCTCGAGTTCGCCGCGTCCGAGCAGCAGAAACGACCCGAGCGAGATATCGCGCGCGAACTGGGCGAGCGCGTCCTGGTTGACCATCGCGGACCGTATCTTCGTGAGATCGCCCTCCTGAAGGTCCCAGTAGCGGCGGTACAGGTAGTCGGTCAGGATGATCTGGACCACGGCGTCGCCGAGAAGTTCCAGACGCTGGTTGTCGTAGTTGAGCCGATGCTCGGCGGCGAATGACTTGTGGGTCAGCGCCTCCTTGTAGACGGCTTCGTCGCGGAATTTGATCCCGAGGATACGTTCCAGCTTGACTAAATCGCTCATATCATCTCAAAAAACGTTGCAAACATAGAAAGGGGGCACAGAGTCCCGGCCCCGGACGGTCATACCGCCGGAGCGAACCGCGCCCTTTCGTTTTGAAAGTTATTATTCGGCCGCGGGAGCCGCCGGGGCTTCCTTCGCGGGCTGTTCCTTGTCCTTCATCTCACCGAGGTACTTCGGCAGGTCGATGCCCGCCATGGCGGCGACGTCGTGGATCGGGGGCAGGCTCTGCATCATGCCGCTGAGGAAACCGGCAGTGGAGGACTTGCCGTCGGCGCGTCCGTTCGGGGAATCCCAGACGGTGACCTTGTCGATCTTGATGTTGCTGATGGCTTCGGTCTGGAGCTTGACGATCTCCTCGAGTTTTTCGACGAGGAGCATCTTTGCGGCGGCATTGGCGTCGTTGCCGCAGGATTCGATGATCTTGCGGTAGCCGTCGCCCTTCGCCTTCAGGACTTCGAAGTTACCTTTCGCTTCGGCGTCGTACTTGGCGAAGATCGCGGCGGCCTGGCCTTTCGCCTCGGTCTCGATCTTGGCGGCCTCGGCCTCGGCTTCGATGATGCGCTGTTCTTTGTCGATCTTCGCTGCGACGATCGTTTCGGCGCGCTGCTTTTCCTCTTCCATCTTGGCGCGTGCGGCCTGCGCCTGCTGTTCCGCCTCGAAGTCGGCCTTGCGGATCATGGCCTCGGCGACGCGTTTCGCGGCTTCGGCGGCCTGGTACGCGGCGGCTTCCTGTTCGGCGCGGACGGCGTTGGACTTGGCGATGTTGATGGCGGAGATGTTTTCGCCCTCGATCGCGGTCGCCTCGGCCTGTTTCACGGCGATACGGCGTTCCTTGTCGGCTTCGGCTTCGCCCGCCTGCGCGGCGGCTTCGGCCTGCTTCACGGCCACGCGGCGTTCGCGGTCGGCGTTCGCTTCGCCGGTCAGTGCGGCGGCTTCTGCCTGTTTCACGGCGATGCGGCGTTCCTTGTCGGCTTCGGCTTCGCCCGCCTGCGCGGCGGCTTCTGCCTGCTTCACGGCCACACGCCGTTCGCGGTCGGCGTTGGCTTCACCGGTCTGCGCCTGCGCTTCGGCTTCGGACACAGCGATACGCTGGACCTTGCGGGCTTCGGCTTCGCCGATTCCGCCCTTCCGCTCTTCTTCGGCGACGTCGACGCGGGCCTTGTTGATGGCTTCCGCGGCGGCGCGCTTTCCGATGGCGTCGATGTATCCGCTCTCGTCGGTGATGTCGGTGATATTGACGTTCAGGAGGTGCAGGCCGATCTTGTTGAGTTCGTCTGCCACGTTCTCCTCGACGTTGCGGAGGAACGTCTCGCGGTCGGCGTTGATCTGCTCGATGGTCATGGACGCGATCACCAGACGCAGCTGGCCGAGGATGATGTCCTTCGCGAGGTCGGCGATGGATTCCTGGCGCAGGCCGAGCAGGCGGTTCGCCGCGTTGCCCATCAGGGACTCGTCCGTGCTGATGCCGACCGTGAACACGCTCGGCACGTTGATGCGGATGTTCTGGCGGCACAGGGCGTTCTGCAGGTTCACGTCCAGCTGCATCGGGCGCAGGGAGACGAACCCGTAGTCCTGGATCACCGGCCAGATGAACGCCGCGCCGCCGTGGATGCAGCGACTGGCGCGCTGTTTGCCGGTCTTGCCGTACACGACCATGATCTGGTCCGGCGGGCATTTCTTGTAGCGGGAAATGAACGTGATGACCAGGATGAACAGGATGACGAGCAGCGCCGCGATCAGCATGGCGACGCCTCCGGGATTGGCTGCTGCGAAAATCGGGTTGATCATCGTAGGAACCCTTTCTTGGTTGATTATGATTGTATCGTTTGAGGAAAAGCGAGTTCGCGCCCGCACAGGCGGACGATTCGACATTCGGAGTAAATATAGCGTCCCCGCGCGGAAATGCAAACCTTATTTGAGGTTTTTACGAAAAAAACCTGAAAGTGCTGAAAAAAAGCCGTCGGAAGATTGAAAAAAACGGTCACACGTACTATATTTAAGGCAAGTTGCCTTTTTCACACTCATTAACCCAAAGGATTCACCATGTCTGAAAACACGAAAGTCCTGATCGAAACCTCCCTCGGCAACATCACCGTCGAGCTCTTCGAGAAGGAAGCGCCTGTCACCGTCGCGAATTTCCTCGCCTACGTCGACGACAATTTCTACGCGGGGACCATCTTTCACCGCGTCATCAAAGGATTCATGATCCAGGGCGGCGGCCTCGACGCCGATCTCCGCGACGTCCCGTCCAAGCGCGCCCCGATCAAGAACGAAGCCGGAAACGGCCTCTCGAACAAGGTCGGCACCATCGCCATGGCGCGCACCGCCGTGGTCGACAGCGCCACCAGCCAGTTCTTCATCAACACCGCCCCGAACACCTTCCTCGACCATCAGGACGAGACCCCGCGCGGCTTCGGCTACTGCGTCTTCGGCCAGGTCACGGACGGCATGGACGTGGTCCGCGCGATCGAGGCCGTCCCGACGACCTCCGTGCGCTACTACGACGACGTCCCGTCCGCCCCGATCACCATCTTCCGCGTCTCCCGGATCGCCGCGAAGTAAGCCCGCTTTCGAGCTCAACTCAAGTTCAACTTTCCCAATAGAAACAGGTACAAGCAATGGATACCAACGAAATCCTGGTGCTGACCGTGGGGGCGATCCTCGTGAACAACGTGGTGCTCTCGCGCATCCTCGGCATCTGTCCGTTCCTCGGCGTCTCCAAGCGCATCGAAACCGCGCTCGGCATGTCCGGGGCCGTCATCTTCGTGATGACGCTCGCATCGTTTGTCACCGCGCTGTTCAACAGGTTCCTGGTCACGCAGACCTTCACGATCAACGGCCAGACCGTCGACCTGTCGTTCACGCGCATCCTGCTCTTCATCGTGGTCATCGCGGCGCTCGTCCAGATCGTCGAGATCCTGCTGAAGAAGTTCAGCCCGTCCCTCTACGTCTCGCTCGGCATCTATCTGCCGCTCATCACGACCAACTGCGCCGTGCTGGGCGCGGCGGAACTGAACGCCGACGCGTCGCGCGGGCTCATCTCCTCGACCGTGTTCGGGTTCAGCACCGGCGTCGGCTTCGGCCTCGCGCTCCTGCTCTTCGCCAGCATCCGCGAACGTCTCGCCATCGCCCGCATCCCGAAGGCCATGGAAGGCACCGCGATCGCGCTCGTGACCGCCGGCATCCTCGCAATGGCGTTCATGGGCTTCTCGGGCCTGGTCAAGTAAGGGGAGGCGCGACGAAATCATGTTGACAACGATCCTTGTTTCGGCCGGTGTGGTCGCCGCCGTCGGGCTCATCCTCGGCGCGCTGATCGGCTTCACTGCCAAGAAATTCGAAGTCCAGACCGACCCGAAGATCGAGGCGGTCCAGGAACTCCTCCCCGGCGCGAACTGCGGCGGCTGCGGTTATGCCGGATGCGCCGACTTCGCCAGCGCCATCGTCACGAAGGACGCCGATCCCTCCGGCTGCTCCGCCTGCTCCGACGCCATGCTCGCGAAGATCGCCGAAGTCACCGGCAAGGCCGCCGGCAAGAAGGAAAAGATGACCGCGGTCGTCTTCTGCTCCGGCAGCTTCTCGCGTTCCACGCGCGCCGCCGACTACAACGGCATCCTCGACTGCCGGTCCGCCTCCATCGTGGCGGGCGGCGGCGGAAAAGCCTGCCGGTTCGGCTGCCTCGGCTACGGATCCTGCGCCCGTGCGTGCCCGTTCGGCGCGATCGAGATCCGCGACGGTCTGGCGGTCGTCCATCCCGAGCTCTGCCGCGCCTGCGGCAAGTGCGTGAACGTCTGCCCGCGCAAGCTGATCCGCCTGGTCCCGGCCTCCGCACCGATCCACGTCTACTGCAACTCGCTGGAAAAGCCCGCGAAACGCCGCAAATTCTGCAAGAACCCGTGCCTGGCCTGCAAGAAATGCATCCGCACCGACGAGAACCACATGCAGATGCAGGGCGGCCTCGTCCGCGTGAACTACTCCAACCCGCCCGAAGCATCCTTCGTCGAGCAGGTCAAATGCCCCACCGGCGCGCTCCAGGTCGAAGAGATCCACCGCAAGATCGCGGCGCTCAAGCCGGCTGAACCCGCGCCGAAAGCCGCGTCCGCACCGAAAAAGGAGGAGTCCAAATGAACATCCCGATCAAGACATGGCGTTTCCACGGCGGCGTGCATCCCGCCGACGGCAAAGCCCTTTCCAACTCCGTTCCCGCGCAGCGCGCCCCGCTCCTCGAACGCTACACGGTCGCCATCCAGCAGAACATCGGCGCGCCGCCGAAACCCGTCGTCGCGAAGGGCGACACGGTGAAGAAGGGCCAGCTCATCGCCGAGCCCGGCGGATTCGTCTCCGCCCCGGTCCACGCGCCCACCAGCGGCACGGTCGGCGACATCGTCGAAGTCCCCGGCGCCAACGGCGGCGCGATCCCGGCCATCGAGATCATTTCCGACGGCAAGGACGAATGGGGCTCCGGCCTCGACCCGATCCCGAACTGGAAGAACACCGACCGCGAAATCCTGAAGAAGCGCATCGCGGACGCCGGCATCGTCGGCATGGGCGGCGCGGCGTTCCCGACCCACGTGAAGCTCTCGCCCCCGCCCGAAAAGGTCATCGACACGCTCGTCCTGAACGGCGCGGAATGCGAACCCTACCTTACCGCCGACCATCGCCTCATGCTCGAACGCACCGAAGCGGTCCTCGAGGGCGCGGCCATCGCAGCGAAGATCCTCCGCGTCGACCGCGTGTTCCTCGGCATCGAGGAGAACAAGCCGGACGCCATCGCCGCGCTCAACGAAAAGGCAAAAGATTACGGCGTGACCATCGTGCCGCTCCACGTCCGCTATCCGCAGGGCGGCGAGAAACAGCTCATCTACGCCCTCACCGGACGCTCCGTCGCCACCGGCGGCCTCCCCATGGACGTCGGCTGCGTGGTGCAGAACGTCGGTTCCTGCGCCGCCATCCGCGACGCCGTGGTCGAGGGGCATCCGCTGATCGAACGCTACACCACGGTCACCGGCACCCCGGTCGCCAATCCCGGCACCTGGATCCTCCGCCTCGGCACGACCGTCGAACAGGCCCTGACATTCGCGGGCGGCGTGAAAGCCCGTACGGCGAAAGTCATCATGGGCGGCCCGATGATGGGATTCACCCAGACCTCGCTCGGCGTCACGGTCACCAAGAACTCGTCCGGCATCCTGCTGCTCCAGTGGCAGGAGACCGCCGAGTACACCTCCAATCCGTGCATCCGCTGCGGACGCTGCGTCCGCGCCTGCCCCATGAAACTCCTCCCAGGCCCCGTCAGCGTCATGGTCGAAAGCGAGAACTACGACGAAGCCGAAAAGAACTACGTCATGGACTGCATGGAGTGCGGCGTCTGCACCTACGTCTGCCCGGCGAAACGCCCCCTCGTCCAGCATTTCCGCAGGGCGAAGGCGGAGATCAACGCCAAACGCCGCGCCGCGAAAGCAAAACAAGCCTAATCACGGAGCTGTTCCCCTACTATGAGTGAAGAAATCGAAAAAAACAACGTCGCTCTCCCCGAGCCCGGTTCGCTCGTGCTGAGCACTTCGCCTCACGTTCAGGACGGCGACAGCATCACGAAGATCATGGCCAAGGTGCTGATCTGCCTCCTCCCCGCCGTTGCGGCGTCCATCTGGTTCTTCCGCTTCGACGCCATCCGCATCCTCGTCTACTGCGCCGCCTTCAGCATCTTCGCCGAATACGGCTGGACGCTCGCCACCCGGCAGCAAGCAACGGTCGGCGACTGCAGCGCGCTCGTCACGGGCGTGATCCTGGCGCTGAACCTCCCGCCCGGAGCCCCGTGGTGGCTCTGCCTCGTCGGCAGCGTCTTCGCGATCATCGTCGTGAAGGAGCTCTTCGGCGGCCTCGGACAGAACCCGTTCAACCCCGCCGCCGCGGCCCGCGTGGCCCTGCTGGTCGGTTTCGCCGGCCCGATGACCCAGTGGGCAGCCCCGGCAACCGGAAGCCTGATCTCCGGCGCGACCCCGCTCGGCGCGATCCAGGCGGCGAAAGGCTCCGCCGAAGCCATCGCGCAGCTCGGCTCGCACGACAACCTGATGAATCTGTTCCTCGGCAATGTCGGCGGCTCCATCGGCGAGACCTCCGCGCTCGCCATCCTGATCGGCGGTGTCGGCCTCATGTGCTTCCGCCTCATCAAATGGCAGATACCGCTCGCCATGCTCGCCACGATCTACGTCTTCTCCGGCATCGTGCACCTGGCGGCCCCCGGCCTGACCCCGAGCCCGCTCTACCACATCCTCAGCGGCGGCGTCATGATCGGCGCGTTCTTCATGGCCACCGACATGGTGACCTCGCCCATGACTCCGCTCGGGGCGCTCGTCTTCGGCGTCGTCATCGGCGTCCTGACCTGCATCATCCGCATCTGGGGCGCGTATCCGGAGGGCGTGAGCTTCTCCATCGTGATCGCGAACGCCCTGGTCCCGCTGATCGACCGCATGTGCTACATCCGTCCCTTCGGCTGGCACTCCCACAGCGTTTCCGCGCTCAATATCAGAAGGGGTGAGATCAAATGAAAGACATGACAAAAGCATCCAATCCGTTCTATCTGGCGTTCTTCCTCCTCGTCGTCTGCGGCGTCTCCACGCTCGTCATGGCCGTGACCGCCGTCAAGACCGACGCCCCGATCAAGGCCGCTCAGGCGAAAGAGACCGCCGACAGCCTGAAAATGATCCTCCCGCCGTTCGACAACGACCCGGCGGCCGAAGCGATCGACATCACCTCGCCCGACGGCGTGCCCGTCAAACTTTACACAGCCAAGAACGGCGGCCTCGTGGTCGGCTACGCGGCCGAAGCCGCGGCCTCCGGGTTCGGCGGCAAAGTCGCCGGCATCGTCAGCTTCAAGCCGGACGGAACCATCGATACCGTGATCGTGAAGTCCGGCCACGCCGAGACCCCCGGCATCGGCACGAAAGTGACCGACCGTTCCGTCAAACGCACCATCTCCGACGTCGTCAAGGGCGTGAAGCCAGACACCTCGAAGCTCCCGCCGAACGCCGCGCTGGATTCCTACTCCGGCGTGAAGCCCGGCGACGCAAAATGGACCAAGGAAAAGGACGGCGTCCACTTCGTTTCCGGCGCGACTTATTCCTCGAACGCCGTCTGCGATCTCGTCTGGTACGCCGCGACCGCAGTCCGCGCGCACCTCGCGTCCGCTGAAAAGAAGGAGGCTAAGTAATCATGAGCATCTTCAAGGAATTTACCAAAGGATTCTGGAAAGAAAACCCGGTCCTCGTCCTCGTCCTGGGCATGTGCCCCACGCTCGCCACGTCCTCCGACGCGGTGAAGGGACTCGCCATGGGACTCGCCACCACGTTCGTGCTGATGGGCAGCAACCTGGTGATCTCGGTCATCCGCAAGCTCGTCCCCGGCAAGATCCGCATCCCGTGCTACATCGTGGTCATCGCCACGTTCGTGACTGTCGTGAAGCTCCTCATGCAGGCGTTCGCGCCCGAAGCGTACCAGACGCTCGGCATCTTCCTGCCGCTGATCGTCGTGAACTGCATCGTGCTCGGCCGCGCCGAGGCGTTCGCATCGAAGAACGGCCTGCTGGCGTCCGCCGCCGACGGCCTCGGCATGGGACTCGGCTTCACGCTCGTGCTCGTCTGCCTCGGCTGCATCCGCGAATTCCTCGCCGCCGGAACCCTCTTCGGCATCAGCATGCAGTGCTGGGACAACGGGTTCGCGATCATGGGTCAGGCCCCCGGCGGATTCATCCTCCTCGGCCTCATCCTCGCCGGCATGAACCTCCTGAACATGCACAAGGCGAAAAAGGCCGGTGTCAAGTACGAGCCGCCCGCCGAGTTCGACTGCCGCCACTGCTCCATCTGCAAGCTCAGCACCGAAGAACCTGCCAAAACGAAATAACCCTCCGTGATTCTCCCGGTCGTCGATCATGAACTGAAAGAGGTCGCTCTTTCGGACGCTCTCCCGCGCACCGCCGCCTTCTTCTCCGAGGACACCCCTCTGAAGCGGGCGGAGGAGTACGGCGGCCGCCCGTACGAACGCCGCGAACAGCAGACGGAGATGGCGTGCGCCGTCGCCGAGGCGTTCCAGAACGGGCGCAACCTGCTGGTCGAAGCCCCGACCGGAGTCGGCAAGAGTTTCGCGTACCTCGTCCCCGCGATCTACCACGCCAAGGCTATGCACCAGTGCGTGCTGATCACCACCGAGACCATCAACCTCCAGGAACAGCTCGCGAAGAAGGACCTGCCGCTTCTGCAGGACCTCCTCGACGTCGAGTTCACGTTCGCCATCGCCAAGGGGCGCAGCAACTATCTCTGCAAACGCCGCCTCGCGCTCGCCGCGGGCAGCCACCGCGACGAGATCCTCCCCGCGGACGCCCCGGTCAACGAGCTCCAGAACCTCATGGACTGGGCCCGCACCACCCACGACGGCACGCTCTCCGACATCCCGTTCCGCGTGAATCCCCACCTATGGACCAGCGTCTGCTGCGAAACCAGCACCTGCCTCGGCCCGAAGTGCCTGAACTTCCATTCCTGCTTCTACTGGCGCGCGCGACATTCGTGGGACAAGGCCGACCTGCTCATCACGAACCACGCGCTCTTCTTCACCAACCTGAAGATCAGCCGCATTGAGGAGCAGGAGAACTGCCCCCTGCCCGAACACTGCGCCGTCGTGTTCGACGAGGCGCACACGCTGGAAGACAACGCCGCGAACCACCTCGGTCTCCACATTTACTCCTCCGCCGTCCGCGGCACCCTGAACCGGCTGTTCAATCCGGTCAGCGGGCGCGGCCTGCTGATGAAGCCCGGCGAGGACTCCATGCAGGTCCGAAACAGCATCGCGAACGCGCACGAGGCGCTGACCGACTTCTTCGCGCAGTTCGACGAAACGCTCGACAAGTCCCCGGAGCAGACCTTCCGCCTCTCCCAGCCGGGGAGATTCCGCGACCTCGTTTCCGACAACATCCTGGACGTCGAGACCATCGCGCGGACCTACGCGGACAATCAGGACGACGCCGGATTCCGACTCGAACTGGAGGCCCAGCTCGAACACTGCATGAGCTACCGCGAGGAGCTGGACCAGTTTTTAAACATGTCCCTGCCCGAACAGGTCTACTGGGTCGAGGGCCACAAATCCGGATTCAGCCGCATGCGCCAGACCGAACTCGCCTCCGCCCCGCTCAACGTCTCCGAGCTCCTCCATGACCTGCTTTTCGACTCCGGCAAGCCGATCATCCTCACCAGCGCCACGCTCGCCGTGCACGGGTCCCTCACCTACTACGCCCGCCGGGTCGGGTTCCACGGCGGTGAAGGGCTCATCCTCGACTCGCCGTTCGACTACGGCAAACAGGTCCGGCTGTATCTCACGAAGGACATGCCGCAGCCGGGCGAACGCGAGTTCAACGACGCGGCGGCGGAAAAGATCAGGATGTTCGTGGAGAAGACCAACGGCAGCGCGTTCGTGCTGTTCACGAGCTACAATATGCTCAAATACTGTTCGGACAGGCTCTCGCGCGGCTTCCTCTCGAAAGGCATCAACCTGCTGGTCCACGGCGAATCGCTCTCCCGGTCCGCCATGATCTCCGAGTTCAAAAAGGTCAAGTCCTCGGTCATCTTCGGCGCGACCAGCTTCTGGACCGGCGTCGACGTCCCCGGCGACGCCCTCAGCAACGTCATCATCACCAAGCTCCCGTTCGCCGTCCCCACGCATCCGCTCATCCAGGCGCGCTGCGAACGCATCCAGCGCCTCGGCGGCAACCCGTTCGGCGACTACTCGATCCCGGACGCCGTCCTGAAGTTCCGGCAGGGCATCGGCCGCCTCATCCGCAGCAAGACCGACACCGGCATCATCGTGGTGCTCGACCCGCGCATCATGACGAAGAGTTACGGCCGGTCCTTCCTCGAATCCATCCCCTCGTGCCCCATCGAACACTTCTAATTCCGTTTTTTCAGTGCATTCATTTGCCACATGCGCGTTTCCGCGTTATATTATGCGGAAAAAACGCATTCTTTTCCGTACAAAACAGGAGCAACCCATGAAACCCCACCTGACAGGAGCGCTTCTTATGACCGCCGCAGTCTTCTCCGCCGCCGATTTTGGACTTTCCGCCCAGTCCGACGCCCCCGCGGACGCCCCCGCGACGATCCGGTGCACGTTCCAGCCGTACGTCAAGCCCGAAATCCTCACGGACCACCTCAATCTCGGCGGAAAGAATCCGTCCGGCGGCGAGATCGGCATCAACAGCCTGTACCTCACGCGCGACGGCAAACCGTGGATCCCGGTCATGGGCGAACTGCATTTCTCCCGCGTCCCGCGCGACCAGTGGCCCGCCGAGCTCGCAAAACTGAAAGCGGGCGGCGTCACGGTCGTCTCGACCTATCTTTTCTGGATTCACCACGAAGAAGTCGAGGGCGAACTCAGTTTCTCCGGCAATCTCTCCATCCGCGATTTCGTGCTGGAGGCGCAGAAACAGGGCCTCGAGGTCGTCGTGCGTCCCGGCCCCTGGGCGCACGGCGAATGTCGCAACGGCGGCTTCCCTGACTGGCTCATGAAGAAGCCGTTCCGGCTCCGCACGAACAACGACGGTTATCTGGCCGAGGTACGCCGCTGGTATGGCGCCATCGGAAAAGAGCTCAAGGGCCTCTTCTACGGCGATGGCGGACCGATCATCGGACTCCAGCTTGAAAATGAGCTCACGGGCAACGCCGCTCACCTCGAAACGCTCCGCACCATCGCCATCGAATCCGGCATGAACCCGCCGCTCTTCACCGCCACAGGCTGGAACGCCGCGGAGGGCGCGCGCATCCCGCTCACCGGTGTGCTGCCGGTCTTCGGCGGCTACTGCGACGCTCCGTGGAACAACGGCACTCGGCCGCTCCCGCCCTCGCCTCACTTCTTCTTCAACCGGATGCGGAATGACACCGCCATCGGCGCGGACCTGATGCCGACCACCCGCACCGGACGCGACGGCTGGCGGCTGCCCTACGAACGCTATCCTTTCGCGACCTGCGAGATCGGCGGCGGCCTCGAAAGCACGCACCACCGCCGCTACATCATCCAGCCGTTCGACGTCTACGCGCCCGCGCTCATCAAAGTCGGAAGCGGCTGCAACCTGCCCGGCTACTACATGTACCACGGCGGAACGAACCCCGTCGGCAGGCTCTCGACGTTCCAGGAATCGAAGGCGTCCGGCTACCCGAACGACGTCCCGATGCTGTCCTACGACTTCCAGACGCCCGTCTCGGAGTACGGCGAGATACGCCCCTCCTACCGCCTCCTGAACATGATGCACCTCTTCCTGGAGGACTTCGGCGACAGGCTCGCCCCGATGCCCGCGTTCGACTCCACGATCCCCGTGAAGCGCGACGACACGACGACCATACGCGCGGGCCTCCGTACCGACGGGAAATCCGGCTTCGTCTTCGTGAACCACTACCAGCGCCGCTCGAAACTCGCCGACCTGGAGAACGTCGTGTTCGACACCGGTTCGGTCGTATTCCCCGCCATCGACGTCGTGGGCGACATCGCGTTCTTCCTGCCGTTCAACATGGACCTCAACGGCGAGATGCTGGAATACGCCACGGCGCAGCCCGTCTGCCGCATGGGCGACACGTTCTTCTTCGCGGCCATCCCCGGCGTCATGACCGAATACAAGTTCGCGGACGGCACATGGGAGGCCGGACCAATCTTCAAGCATGGGAAGATTCGGATTCAAACGCTCCCATGGAAAGATGCGCTGGGGCTCCGGCGGCTCGGCGGCGAGCTGTATTTCTCGCGCGACTGCGACCTGATCCGCGTGGAAGGCGACAACCCGGACGTGCGCCCCGTCCAGACCGGCGCGTACGACGCCAGGAAATGGAACGGCGAGAAATTCACGGACCTCCGGGTCGGCGTCCGCACGATCCGCCCCGTGCTGAAGATCACCGATCTGGACAAAGCCCCGTTCGAGCTCCCGGAGATGTTCGCGCCCGAACTCAAACTGGGCGGGGAGCGTCCGTTGATCTGGAAGAAACTTGACGTGAAGGGCACGAGCGGCTTCGTCGAACTTGATTTCAAGTACGACGTCGCGCAGATCTACGCCGACGGCAAGCTCGTGGCGGACCAGTACGACTGCGGATTCCCGTGGCGCATCCCGGCCTCGCTCCTGAACGGAAAAGAATGCTATCTGGTCATGTCGCCGCGTTACGACCGCGTCTATAGGGAAGACTGAACTCGCCCCCTGCCCCGGCAGATTCAGCGGGCGGCCTTGTCCGTGCGCTCGATCTGAAGAAAATTCGCCGCGCCGAGCTGACGGATCCCTGTGAGCTTCCACGGGCCGGACGGCGGACGCAGGGCGCACTGGAAATCGGGCAGTTCCCAGTAGAAGACTGCGCCGCGCGTCCAGTCGTTGAACGTCCCGTCCGAGGTCAGCGCCGCCAGCATCTCCATGGACTTGGCGTAGGGCGGATCGGCGAACACGATGTCCGGGCACGGCGGCAGGATCCGCACTTTCAGCGAGGCGGGCAGCGTGCCCGGCACGACCTGAAGTCGCGCGGGCGATTTCGTATGCTCGAACCGGGCGATGTTGTGCCGGATGAGCGCAAGCGCGTCGGGCGACTCCTCGGCGAAGACCACCGTGGATGCGCCGCGGCTGGCGGCCTCCAGCCCCATGCAGCCGGACCCGGCGAAGAGGTCGGCGAACGTCTTCCCCCCGATGGAGCCGATGCTGTCGAAGAACGCCCGGCGGGCGCGCACCGAGGTCGGACGCACACCGCGTCCTTCGGGCAGTTCGCCCAGTTTCAGTCCCAGCGCGGTCCCGGCGGTGATTTCCATGGTTTCGGCTCCTGTTTTTTCATGATGGCGGCGGACGGAATCGCCGGAGCGAAGTATCGCCTCCGGCATACTTAATATGCCCCGTTTTGACGGAAAATGCAATCTTTCCACGAAAAAAAACGCATTTTTCGTGCTTTCGGGCTTGCATTTCCCGAACAATGGGCTATCTTAGCGGGTATAAGAGTTTCCGGCGCATCCGCGCCCGTTATTCGACAACATCAGACATTCATCATAACACACAAACCTGAAAAGGAACCCCGAACCATGATCACCGCAATCATTCTGGTCAACGTCGAACGTCAGAGCCTCGCAGCCGTCACGAAAGAAATCCTCGCCGTCGACGGCATCGTCGAAGTCCACGCAGTCGTCGGTGAATACGACCTCGCCGCCATCGCCCGCGTGAAAGATCAGCAGCAGCTCTCCGCAATCATCGCCGACAAGATGTGCAACCAGATCCCCGGCATCACCCATACGAAGACCCTCCTCTCCCTCAACGCGCAGTACAACTACGACGCCGCGAAGGCCTACGGGATGGAATAAAAACTGCCCGCACCGCGGGTGATGCACTGCATGGACGGCGCCGTCATGACGCCGTCCCATTTTTCGGCCTTTTTCATGTTTCCGGCCTGTTTTTTCGCGTTTTCTTTAGAAAGTCGCGTTTTTTTCTAAAAAAAAGACACGTTTTTTTCCGGTTCGGATTTGAAATTCCGGCAAACAGGATGTAGTGTACATATTGTATCAGATAATTTTCACGCAATTACAGGAGTCCCGGTAATGAGCAAAGCCAGCAAGGTCATCAATATTTTTATTTTCGTCTTTGCGATCGTCGTGGTCGTCTTCGGCGTGCTTCTCTTCCAGAAGAGGGAGCAGATCACCCAGGCGCGGTCGGACATCGCCCGCACGGTGGAAAAGGTCTCCGGCAAGATCGATCCGTCCGCGGCCATCCCCGCCGACGACCTCAAGATCAGCAAGACCCCGGCCGAGGTCAAGGAAGCCATGGTCAAGCTGGAATCCGCGGTCGAAAAGATCGTCAAGCAGCGCAACGCCATCGCCGAGAACCTCACCGACGTGACCAACGCCGTGCTTGAAAAGGCGTTCTACGGCGAAGGCGACGAGCCGTTCATCGTCGAGTCCGGCAGCCTGACCAACTACAAGACCACCGACGGCACCCTCGCCGAGATCAAGACCCATATCGGCGAACGCATGGAATACTTCAACGTCCGCGACAAGCACCTCTCCGAGTTCATGTCCAAGGACGGCGCCAACCTCGGCATGCCCGCCAGAAACTACGCGTTCTCCGCGGACAACGCCAAGCTCGCGAACGCCCTCAACGAACTCCTCGCGAAGACGAACGACACCGTCGAACGCATGAAAGCCTTCCGCGGCCACATCGTCACCATCTCCGGCCAGATCTCTCCCGACTCCAAGGAGCTCGATCTGAACTCCCAGGAATACAACCGCCTCCTCCGCGAAAACGTCACCACGATCGAAGAGTTCGTCAACCGGCACAACCAGCTGATCAAGGACAACGAAGAACTCCGCATCCGCGTGGAACGTGCGGAGGTCAGCCTCGGAACGGCGGACGAAAACACCGCCAATTTCAAGCGCGTCGCCGAGGAGCTTTCCCAGAAGCTCGCCGAAGCGGAAAAAGAAATCATCCGCCTCAGAAAGATCATCGACCCGACCGGTTCCGGCGAGGAAAATGCCATCAACATCGACTTCGCTGTCCTGAAGGACCTCGTCGGCAAAGTCGTTTACGTGAATGAGCAGTACGGCTACATCACCGTCGATATCGGTTCCGAAAGCAACGTGATCCGTTCCAACGGTGAACGTCTCCGCGCCGCCGTTCCGGAAGGCGCCGTCCTGACCATCGCGACCAGCCTTGAACCCGAGACCGCCAAGTTCATCTGCAAAGCGCAGGTCATCCGTCTCCGCGCCAATGCCTCCGTCGCCACCATCCTCGCTTCCCCCGGCGGTTCCTTCACCTATCCGAGCGTCGGCGACGTGGTCTACTTCTCGCAGGCTGACATCGCGACCATGAAGTCCGCATACGCAGAAAAACTGCGCAAGGAAGCCGAAGACCGCGCCGCCCTCGAACAGGCGCAGTCCATGCAGGACTTCAACGACATCATGACCGGCGAAGACGAATCCGACGATACCGGCATCGACACGGGCGACGACTTCCTCAACGAAGAAGACGACCTCGGCCTCGACGACGACGGCTTCGGCGAGGAAGAATAATCTCCGACCTCAAACAGGAAAGGCACTCACATGTTCAGATCCAAGTTCTTTCTTGCAGTCGCGGCGATTACGCTCCTCGTCCTCATCGCCACGGTCGTCATGCAGGTCATGGAAATGCGCGAGTACATGATGTTCTGACGCCATGATGCTCCGTTATCTCATCCTCAGCATTCTCGCGGCGGCGCTTTTTCTGAGCGCCGCCGCTTGTTCTACCCCGCAGGAGCGCTCCGGCCGCAATCCGAAGCCGTTCAACTCCCCCGCCGCTTGGGAGACCAATCCCTACGGCGACGTGTTCCGCAACTGATTTTCCGCACCACCTTTCCACGCGAGGTCCCGTCATGTCCTCCGCCTCCACGCTTCATTTCGACGTCATCGGCGACCCCATTGGCCATTCCAAGTCCCCGCTCATGCACAACGCCGCGTTCCGCGCGCTCGGCATCGACGCCGACTACACGGCGGTCCACGTTACGCGCGAGGGTCTGCCCGCTTTCCTCGAATCCGCCCGGACCACGCTCAGCGGATTCAACATCACCGTCCCCCACAAAAACGCCGTGATCCCGTTCCTCGACGGCATCACCCCGCGCGCCGCGCTCGCGGGCAGCGTCAATACGGTCTCCGTCCGCGACGGCAAGCTCTTCGGCGACACGACCGACGCGACCGGGCTGGAACGTGCCGTGCAGGAGGTCTTCGGGCTTCGGCTGAAGGGCGCGAACGTCTGCATCCTCGGCTGCGGCGGCGTGGTCCGTGCGCTGGCGTTCCATCTGGCGGACGCCAGTTGCGCCCGCCTCTGCATCCTGAACCGCACGGCGGAAAAAGCCGCGCTGCTCACGGACGAGATTCTGAAGCACGCCCCTGTGTTCGACTGCAGATTCGCCGCGCTCGACGATCTTCCGTCCGTAAAGAAGGCGCTCGACGGCACAGGTCTGGTCATCCAGTGCACCAGCCTCGGACTCCGCGATGGCGACGGCTCGCCGATCGACCCGGATTTGATCCCCTCCTCCGCCTGCCTCTTCGACACCATCTACCGCGAAACGGACATTCTGGTCCGCTGCCGCAAACGCGGACTCCGCGTCTCCGGCGGTCTGCCGATGCTCGTGCATCAGGGCGCGGAATCGTTCCGCATCTGGACCGGCCGGGAGGCTCCGGTGGACGTCATGCGCGCCGCCGCTGAAGGAGGACAAGTCCTCCACTGAAGTAATACGCTGCTTCGCTCGCGCACGAAAATTATGCGTGTTTTCCGCCACAAAAACACGCTTTGGATTTGCATTCCGCCGATTTTGTGATATATTATTTAATTCAAGATGTTGATTCATACCATATCATAACTGCTAACCAAGGAGTCTTATCATGGCAGTCCCGAAACGCAAAGTCTCGAAAATGAAACGCCGCCAGCGCCAGGCCGCGAACCGTTACGAAGGCGTTCAGGCTTCGTTCTGCAAGGAATGCGGCAAGCCCGTCGCTCCGCACTCCGTCTGCACCGCCTGCGGCATGTACAAAGGCCGCCAGGTCCTGACCGTCGCCGAGTAATTTCCCGAGCAATATTCCCCCTCAAATCCAACCGGAGTCGTTTCGATGAGGATCGCGGTTGATGCAATGGGCGGCGATTACGCGCCCGCCGTCGTGGTCGAAGCCGTCGCCGACGCCCTGCGGATGATCCCTGATGTGGAGATCCTGCTCGTCGGTCACCTGGAAAAACTCGCCTATTACCTTCAGAAAGAACACCTGAAGGAAGGTCCGCGTCTCCAGCTCGTCCACGCCGAGGAAGTCGTCGAAATGGGCGAACCCTCGACCACCTCGATCCGCGCAAAGAAACACTCCTCCATCACGGTCTGCGCCACGCTTGCCGCCGAAGGCAAGGCCGACGCGGTCATCTCCGCCGGACACACCGGCGCGGCCGTGGCGGCGTCCAAGGTCAAGATGCGCATCCTGAAGGGCGTCGACCGCCCCGCCATCGCGACCTTCATGCCCGCGGTCGGCGGCAGGTTCATCCTGGTCGACGCCGGCGCGAACACCGACTGCACGCCGCTGAACCTCGCGCAGTTCGCCATCTTCGGCGAGGTCTACGCGCAGATGTTCCAGAACATCGAAAAGCCGCGCATCGGCCTGATCTCCGTCGGCGGCGAGGACATCAAGGGCAACGAACTCACCAAGGAAGCGTTCAAGATCCTCTCGAACATGCCCATCAACTTCGTGGGCAACGTCGAGGGGCACGACATGTTCTTCCACAGCGCCGACGTCGTCGTCTGCGACGGCTTCTCCGGCAACCTCGTCCTGAAGACCGCCGAAAGCATCGCCTCCGCCATCCGGCACTGGCTGAAGGAAAGCATCATGAAGAATGCCATCCGGAAGACTGGCGCTCTGCTCGCGCAACAGGCGTTCGCCGATGTGAAGGCCATCAGCAATTTCGAAGAGTACGGCGGAGCCCCGCTCCTCGGACTCAACGGCGTCTGCATCATCGGACACGGCGCGTCCACGCCGAAGGCCGTCCGCAACGCCATCAAGGTCGCGAACGATTTCGCGAAGCGCGGCCTCCCGAGCCGCATTTCCGAGCGCATCACCGAGTGCGGCATCGAATTCGCGCCGCCTCAGCACCGCACGCCCCCGCCCGATCAGCCGCCGCTGACCACGCATCTCTGATGCCCGCCGAGGGAGAGGCCCGGACATGACCGCAATTCAGGCTCGCACTCTCATCCTCGCTGGCGTTCTCGCCTCATCCGCATGTATCCCGTGCGCCGCCGTGCTGTGCGCGCAGGAAGTCACCGAAGTCCCCGTTTCCTCCGCAGCCTCCGCGTCCACGAAGGACAAGGTCGTCAACGCCATTGAAGGCATCAAGTCCGGCGACATCTCCGCCGCGAAGGAAGCCGTCGCGTTCGACCGTCTCCTCAGCTACACACTCATCCGCATTTCCGACTGCTGGACCCTCTGCAAACAGGAAATGATCCTCGCGAAGGAATGCGCCCGCCAGGAGGCCGTCCAGACGGCCAAGGACATCTTCACCAAGGGCAAGGACGCCGCCATGGGACAAGGCCGCGAAGCCATCCTGGATGCGCTCCCTCTGCTCACCATTTCCGGCAAGGACGAGCTTCTGGACGATCCGGCGTCCGCATCCGCGCCCGCTTCTTCCGCCGCCGCGCCGGGCAGCAGCAACGACCCGGCGAAGATCCGCGAGTCCATTCAGAACCAGCTGAGCAATCCTGCCACCTCCGGCAGCACCGATCCCGCTCAGACCCGCGAAGCCGTCCAGAGCAATATCCGCAAAAACTGATCCCCGGTCCCGTTCCGCATCCGTCCGCGCAAACAGCGATTTTTTATCAAAAAGAGTTAAATATAGGATTCATGTTTGACTTTTTCCTGCACGCGGATATATTATCATGAAAACAGCGGACTCAAAAAAAGCTGTTTCCACATCAAAACATCGCAGGGGAATACACCGAATGACATCCGGCGGGACATATGACGGGCAGGCGGAACAGCATCCGCCGGCGCGCGTCTTCATCATTGCGAAACGCGTCCTCTTCATCTGCATGCTCCTGTTTCCCGTTGTCGTCCTCGGATGCTTCGGCATCACGCAGTGGATTTACAACATCCGGCATCCCTCGGAGATGAACGATACCCAAAGCCCCCTGCCCGGCGCATCGGCACCGGAACTGTCTGTTTTGAACGGCATCGAACCCGAAATCGCCGGAAAATACGACCTGACCGATTTTGAGTTCAAATACCGGGACGGCGCACTCCGCATCAAAATCAAGACCGCCGCAAGGGATGCGCGTCGCGTCCGCGCCGGGCAGGCGTTCGCGATCATGGAGGACATCCGCAAATTGCGCGGGACGATGCCGGGGATGCCGTCGTATGCATGGGTGCTGGAGATCGACCACGACGCGCCGGACGGCGGCATGACGTTCGTGCTGCCGGACACGGTCCGCGGTTACGAAGAGGAACATCGATGGCACAATGCCGCGCTGTACGAGGACTCGCCCGCGCAGACGGGGAAGGAGGCGCGGCCGTGAAGAAACTGACCTTCTGGGAAAAGATCGACGGCGTTTTCGGCGTCGGGACGTTCCTGCTGCTGTTGCTGCTGGACCTGCCGTTTCTGCTCGTGCCGCTCATGCTGATCCGCTACGACAACCACCGGAAAGACGGGATCGCACTGCACGAGCGCGCCTCGGACCGCCTCATCAACAAATTCATCCGGCCCGAGATCGAAACGAAGTACAAAACCAAGGCTTTCCGCGTGAAGAGCCGCTTCAACAACGCCGCCATCCGGATCGAAACTGACGGCGCGGGGCAGTACGCCGGGATCACGGAGGACATCCTCCGGCTCGCGCGGGAGCCCGATATCCCGGCAAAACAGACACCGGAGGAACGGGGCACGGTTCAGGATCTCCGGAAGAGTTATATTCTTGAGTTCGACCACACTTCGGAGGACAGGGGCGTCACCGTCTTCTGCGCGAACGGGCACGGACATCCCTTCTACAGCACACCGTGGCACACGTCTGAGTTCTGGCCGGAAAAGAACGTCAAGTAGAGTTAAGACTCACGTTATTAACGCTTCCGCCTGCATTTTTTCCGCGTTTTTTACCGTGATGCGCCTCTTTTCCCGTTGAAAAACACTCTTCGGGCATTTATTGTATAGGCGTGTCCGCAAACGCGAACCGTTTTTTCGAACCGTTTCATCACTCCACAATCAAGTTCCCAAGGAGATTGTAACATGACATTCATCCCCCACAGAAAAACGCTGCTGCGCGCGTTCTCCGTGGCAGCGGTACTCTCCGCGGCGGCGTTCGTCCCGTCCTGTCTTCAGTCGGCTTACACCGCCGATGCGGAGGTAAATCCCCTGAGTCCGGTATCGTTCACGTACCACGCAAAAGACGGTACGCTGATCGAGCTGACCGCGCTGACGGACAACTCCGTCCGTGTCCGCAGCACGAAAAACAAAGCATTCTCGAACAAACCGGAATTCATCCTTACCGGCGCCAAGCCGCGGGCATTTACGAAAGTCAGGCAGAATGCCGACGGCTTTACCTGCACGATCGACGATCTTTCCGTCCGCTATCAGGGCAGCACCCTGTCTTTTTCCGACGCCAAACACCCGTCCTCCAATCTTCAGGAGAACGTCGGAGCCCGGAAATTCGGGAAATCTCCGTCAAGGGACGCCGCCGCCGATTCCTACTGCGTCGAATCGACATTCGTATCTCCCGGCGCGGAATTCCAGTTCGGCCTCGGCCAGTTCCAGGACAGCGTCCTGAACATCAAGAACCAGCCCCGCCAGCTCATCCAGGTCAACACGCAGGCGTCCGTGCCGTTCCTCTACTCCACCGCCGGATACGGCCTGCTCTGGCACAACTACAGCCGCACGGAGTTCAACCCCGCCGACACGCCCATTGAACTGAAGAAAGTCGCCGAAGGACAGGGCCAGACCGTCGAGGTCACCACGGCGACCGGCGGACGACGCGAATTCCGCCGCGACAACACCCTCTCCGGCGAGTTCACGGCGGACGCGGACGGCCTCTACGCATTCGAACTTGACTGCGGTCAGACCATGGCGCGCCGCCATGTCGTCCTCATCGACGACAAGCTTATCGTGGAACAGCGCAACACCTGGCTACCCCCGGTCATCGGATTCCAGGCGAATCTCACAAAAGGCAAACACACCATAACCGTCCAGAACGAGGCGAGAGACCGTACATCGCTCAAGGTCCGTCCGCTCAAGGGCAACCTCAATTTCACGACGTTCCGTTCCGACGACGCGAAGGAGATCGACTACGTCTACATCTCCGGCGACGCCGAGAAGACCATGAAGACCTACCGCGAACTCTGCGGCAAGACCCCCATGCTCCCGAAATACGCGTTCGGCTACTGGCACTGCCGCGAACGCTACGTCTCGCAGGACGACCTGCTCTCCAATCTCCGTGAATTCCGCAACCGCAAGATCCCGGTCGACATCATCGTGCAGGACTGGCAGTGGTGGGATTCCGGCAAGTGGAACTCCATGCACTTCGACTCGCAGCGTTTCGGGAACCCGAAGGGCATGAACGACGAAGTCCACAAGCTGAACGCGCATTCCATGCTCTCCGTGTGGTCGAAGGCCAGCAAGGACAACCCGTTCGCCGAAAAGATGGTCGCCCTCGACGGCTACATCCGCGGCACCGACTGGATCGACTTCACCAAGCCCGAAGCCGCCAAGCTCTACTGGGACACCATCGTCTCCGACATCCTCTCCACCGGCATCGACAGCTGGTGGTTTGACGCCACTGAACCTGAAAACGACGATCTGCACAACCGCAACATCACGCTCGGACGCGGCAACGAGTACCGCAACGTCTACCCGCTCATTGTTAACACGACAGCCTATGACCGCCTGCGCCAGGCGCAGCCCGAACGCCGCGCCCTCATCCTGACCCGCTGCGCATTCGCGGGACAGAGCCGCCAGCCCAGCGTGATCTGGTCCGGCGACGTCGGCAGCAACTGGAGCGATTTCCGCACGCAGATCATCTCCGGCCTCGGCATGATGATGAGCGGCATCCCGTACTGGACCACCGACACCGGCGGATTCTTCCGTCCCGGTGACCAGTACAGAAACAAGGAATACATCGAGCGTATGCTCCGCTGGTTCGAGTACAGCACGTTCTCGCCCATCCTGCGCGTCCACGGCTACACCAGCCAGACCGAACTCTGGCGTTACGGCGAGGAGGCGGAAAAGGTCTTCCGCAAGTATCTCGACATCCGTTATCATCTGCTGCCCTACGTCTACACCGCCGCGGCCGACGCCGCGCTCGAAGGCGGCATCATCATGCGTCCGTGGATGGCCGACTTCCCCGGCGGCACTCTGACCGCGCAGAACGAAACAGAATATATGCTCGGCCCCTCCCTGCTCGTCGCGCCCGTCACGTCCCAGGACAAAACGGCGGAAGTCTATCTGCCGGCCAACAAGAAAGGCTGGTACGATCTCTGGACCGGGAAACAGTATAAGGAAAACAGTGTCGCAAAAGTCGACGCCCCGCTGGACCGCATCCCGGTGTTCGTGAAGGCGGGCGCGATCCTGCCCTGGGGTGAGACCATGCAGTACGTCGACGAGAAACTGCCCGAGACGCTCGAAATCCGTGTGTATCCCGGCGCGGACGGCTCCTACTCCCTGTACGAAGACAACGGCAAGGACTATTCCTACGAACAGGGCAAGTTCACGCGCATCAAATTCGAGTGGAACGACGCGAAGGGCGAACTCACGATCGGAGACCGCAAGGGTGAGTACGACGGCATGCTGAAGAACCGCACGTTCCGCGTCTGCCTCATGAACGAGAAGAACGCCGGCGCGGACAATGTCGCGAAAGCCGACGCCGAAGTCAAATACTCCGGCAAAAAAGTGACCGTGAAACTGAGCAAGTAATCATCCGGCGCATCGGCGCCGAACTCAAAAGCAGAAGCCGCATCCGAAATTCGGGTGCGGCTTCTTTTTGTTGCCCGGTTCCCCCGACACAGGCGCATCCCCGGACGCAAAGCATCCTCAATATAAGTCCTTTAAGATCTATATGACCTATCTGGAAGACTTTTGCCGGATCAGGCGTTCTCCGACTGAGGCGGATCCCTCCGCAAGCGCACAAGAAAAAACGCGGGCCGGAATGAAGCCGGTCCGCGGTACCGATGGCAGTGCGCAACTGACGCACGCACATGCGGTGTTAACGATTTCTGGGCGGAAGCGTGATGATGGAGCCGGTAACGGGCTGACCGTCACGGAGCTTGTCGGCGTTCTCGCGGGCAATCTCCTGCGCGCGGGAACGGTCCCCGAGCTGGGATTCCGCGATGTCCTCCAGCGTCTCGTTTGCGCGCACCTGATACATGCGGGAAACGTCGGGGGCCGCGCCGCCTCCAAAACCGCCGACCGGACGGTCATCGACCACGGGGTTCTTCGGCGGATAACGCCGTTCAGGTTCCTTCGGAGTGACCTTGGAGCCCTTCGTGGTCACGGTAGCGACGTCAACCATCTCGTCGCGGGTGGCGAGGCGGAACATCAGGGTCTCGCTCTTTTCCTCGGGACGCCCGAAGTCGGTCACGATCTCGGCGTAGAGGGTCACGGGGCCGATCATCTTCTGCGCGCGCTGCCCGTAGTAATGCGTCTTGATCCTGTAGTCGCCGTTCATCGCGTTGCGGACCATGAACTCCTCGGGGCCGTAGCCCTGCGTGATATCGAACGAGTTGCGGCCGCCGTTGGTGGTCAGGCGGTGCTGGTAGAAGCACTCCTCGCCGGTCGGGTCGATCGTGTGCAGGTCCATGTCGGACATGTCGGTGTCCCAGCCGATGGTCACGCGGAGGTCCATTTCGAGCGGATGCACGAGGCGGGAATCGATGTCCTTCAGCTCAATCCCGGCGCGTTTCGCCTTCACGATGAAGTTGTTCAGCTCGGTGATGGCGATCAACTCCACGTCGCGGAACCGTCCGTCCGGCTTCTTCACGATCGCGTTCAGCATCATGTCGGCGGCCTCCTGCCAGCGTCCCGCGTCGGCGAACACGAGCGCGAGGTCGCGGTAGGACTGCGGCTCCTCGGGAGCGAGTTCCAGCACCTTGCGGAACACGGTTTCGGCGGCATCGAGTTCGCCGAGGTATTTCAGGTTGTAGCCGAGCACGCGCAGGAGCATGCGATTTTCGAGCTGCATTTCGGCGAGGTTGGAGACCACGCGGATCGCGAACTCACGCTGGCCGTTGCGGGCGAAATAGTCCGCGCAGTCCACGAAGAATCCGAGATTGTCGGCGTTCTCCTTCTTCGCGCGGAGTTCGAGATAGCGTTCCTGCGCCTTGTCCTTCGCGTCTTCGAGTTCCTTCAGGTAGGACGCGCCGGAAGTCCACTGGTTCAGCTTGATGGACTTGGATGCGCCGTTCGACGAGGAATCGGATTTCTTCGCGGAGGGGGCGCGCTCGAACGAGGCGTCGGCTTCCACCGCCATTTCCATCACGGGCATGGCGTCCATGGCCATGCCGTCTTCCATGTCGCGGCTGGCACGTTCCCTGCGTGCGGCGCCTCCTCCGAACCCGCCGCCGAAGCCGCCTATGCCGGGAGCAGCACCGCCGGCCGCGCCGCCGAAACCGCCCATGCCGCCGGCCGCGTTCATCGGACGGATGCCGCCGCCACCGCCGAAGCCGCACTTGAAGACGGGATCCGGTCGTTTCTTGCCGTCGTACCAGTCGATGATCTCGCTCTGATAGCGTTTCGCAAGCTGGTCGATGCGTTTATCCTGTTCGGTCGCGGCATCGGCTTTCTCCTTTGCCTTGTCCTTGGCGATCTGCGCCTGGCGTTCGTCGTACTGGGCGCGCCATTCGGGCAGCGTCTCGGGCGGACGGATGCTGTATTCGAGGTACTGGGAGAGGCTTTCGAGCACGAGCATGGAGGTGCCGGGCGTCACGAGGCCGTACGTCTGGCCGAGCGTGAGGAATTCGGACGGCGTGGTCTTCGGGTTGCGTTTCGCCTTTTCGAGTTTCAGCATGCCGTAGAGCGTGCGGATCATCCTGCCGTCGACCGCGGCGGCGGAATCCAGGTCGAACGCCATCGCGGGCAGTCCGGCGATCTTCACTTCAAGTTTGTGCTTGCCGTCGGGGAACGTCCCGGCGATCCTGACCGCTTCCCCGGAACGCGACACTTCGTAATCTGCGTCCGCGCCGTCGATCTTTACGGATTCGAGCGCGGCAGGATTCCCGGCGAGGAAACTTGCGAGCGCCGCCGCGGGCGTCATGCGCGCCAGATTCAGGTACAGGGCGTTCGCGCCGGACGCGTCGGCGAGGTATTCGAGGTAGGACGTCTCGGAGGTCGTGGAGACGGAGACGAACGCGGTGCGGCCCTTCGCGGCGGGGATGTTCTCCGCGCCCTTGCCGAAGGTCTGGATGCCGTCTGTGAAGACGAACGCGCAGGCATCGGCGGGGACCGCGGCGAGGAACTTCTCCAGCCCGAGGAAGTCGGTACCGCCGTCGCATGCGGTCTTCTTCAGGAAGTCGAGCAGCGCGGACGCGTCACCGTTCTTCACTGTGAACGTCTTCGCGGGCTCCAGCGTGTTGCGGAGCACGGACACATTGACGTCGACCGTCGCGCCTTTCATCTTGTCCGACGCGAAGAACTGTTTCAGCAGTTCCAGTTCGGGCGCGTGGTCGTTCGAGGCGCGGGACCCCGAGGCGTCCCACAGAACGGAGACGGATTTCGGCGTCTTGAAATCGGCGGCGTTCGTGGCGGCGGAAATGGTCGCGGAAACGAGGAAGAAGTTTTCGCCGCCGAAACGCTCGGTCTGCACGGGCGCGGGCTTGTCCGCCACGGTGATGCGGAGGTCTTCCGGCAGGGCGATGTTCTCAAGCGTGCGTTCGCCGAGCAGGGCGTTTTCCCATCGCTCGAAATTCAGGTTCGCGAACGGCGCGGACTCGACCTGCGGCGCGGCGGCGGGATCCATGACCTCGACGCGGATGGACGCTTTTTCAAGCTCGTTCTCAAAGCGCATCGGCAGCGTGAAGATCGGCGTGCCGTCCACGCGGTCTACCTCGGAGATGAACGTGATGCGGATGCGGCGGCTGCCGCGTGCCGGAATCGGATAGATGCGCGTGCGGTAGCTGTTGCCTCCGACGGACTCAATGAGCGCAGGGTCCGCGCCCTTGCGTTCGATGGCCTCGAAGACCTCCTGCGCGCGCTTCTTTTCCACGATGGCGGCATCGATCATCTTGCCGTTGATGTCCAGCGCCGCGCCGGTCACGGTGGCTCCTGCGGGCAGAGGCAGCGTGAATTCGCCTTCCAGCGCGAGCGGGTTCGGATTGCTCACGACCGCCTCGAACTCCGTGCTGGCGATCTCGCCGCGGATGCGGACTTTCGCCGAGACCTCGGACACGACGACCGGGACCAGTTTCGGGTCGGCCGGACGCGGCGGAGGCAGGATGCGGATCGGGGGCAGGATCACGCGCGGTTCGACGAACGGACGCGGACGGAGATACAGGTCTTGCGTTTCATTCATGGTTCTTGCTCCTTTTGTTCCTCCCGCGGCCGCAAGTGCCTGCGTCGCGGCAATTTTCATCTGGGGTGCGGATTCTTCCTTTGCAGCTGCACCCGGTTCGGAATTCGTATCGGCAACGGCATTTTCCGGCTGAATCGTTCTGGCACGCGCATCACGAGCGGGAGCAGCGCCACCGCCGAAACCGCCGCCGAAGCCGCCAGCGGGAGCAGCACCGCCACCGAAACCGCCACCGAAACCACCGAAGCCACCGGCAGGACGATTACCTCTAGCAACACCGCCACCAAAGCCGCCGAAGCCGCCAGCGGGAGCAGCACCGCCACCGAAACCACCGAAGCCACCGGCAGGACGATTACCTCCAGCAGCACCGCCGCCCATCGGAGGCAGACCGCCGCCGAAGCCGCCCATACCGCCGGCAGGACGATTGTCTCCGGCAGGAGCAGCATCGCCTGCGGGAGCGGCACCGGCAACAGCCCCGCCGTCGGCAGGAACAACACCCCCGACGAAGGCATCAGCAGCAGGAGCAGCGGCCTCGTCAGGTTCGGGATCGACAACGGCCATTCGGCGCGCATTCACTGCGGGCGCGACATTATCTTCGCGCGCCAAAGCCATAGAAGCGGCGACCATCCCGCCGTCAAGCGATGCGCTTGCCTCCGCAGATTCCCTGTTATCCAGCATGGACATAAGGACCACCGATTCCGGCTCATTTTCTGTCGCTTTCGCTTTCATCAGGTTCGCGCCGTATGCGGCAGGAGTCTGCGCTTCAACGACCGTGTCGACGCCCGGCATGCCGTAGTTGTCGCTGCGGATCGCGGACGAATCGTCCTTCAGCGTGGTGAGCACGAGCTGGAAGGCCAGGAGGCAGACCGCGACGCCTGCCGCGGCCTTCCAGATCATGGGGAAATGAGGGCGTTCCTGCGCCTTCGCCGCCGCGAAGAAACGGTGTGTGAATTCGTCTTCCGGTGTGTAGATGCCGGACTGTTCGCGGACGTCGTGGCGCTCCTTCAGCTTCTGGAGCAGAGCGTCCAGGTCGCGCGCGCCGTTTTCGTTGCTGTCGGTGTTATGCTTCTTCATAAGATACCTCCCGGATGGATTGGGCCAGTAATTGTTTCGCTTTGTGGATCCTCTGGTACAACGTGTTGCGAGTACAGCCCAGCATCGCGGCGGCCTCGTCCGGAGCGTATCCGGAAAGAACCCCGACCGACAACGATTCCCGGTAGAGTCTGGGGAGGCGGGCAACGGCTGCATCCAGCCGGTCCAGCAGGCTCGCTTCCTCGGCTGCCTCGCCGGACGCTGCGCCCGATTCCCCGTAATCCGCCAGGACTTCGTGTTCCCGGGCACGATCACGCACCATGTCGTAGCACACGTTGATCAGGATTCTGGTCACCCAGGTCGCGAACTCCGACTGACCGTGGAACCCGGCGTACTTCCGCCAGGCGGTCATCAAAGCCTCCTGAACGGCGTCGTCAACGTCCGCCGGGCTGCCGAGGATCCGCATCGCGGTCCCACGGAGCAGTCCGAGCTTCTCTCTGATCAGCTGTTCGAAGACCTGTTCTCTGGTTTCCATAAATCCCTTTCAACACGTTTCTGACAATTAGACCCCCAAGACCGGGTAAATCTTAGCGTGTTTTCGGAAAAAAATCAAAAAAAACAAAAAAAAGTTCGAAAAATCATTCCCCGGCGCCGTAATAGACCTCCAATATCAGTAAAAACACCGAAATCAGATTGAATCCGGCATGGATCAGCATCGACGGAATGATGGATTTGCTCTTTTCGTATTGCCACTGCAGGAAAAGCGCCAGGATAAACAGCGGGACCACCGGCATCACGAGCATTTCCCACGGGAACGGCTTCGTCTGGATCATCGTCGGCAGCGACACATGGAACAGCGCGAACACCAGCGAGATCACGACGGCCGCCTCTTTTCTATAAAGGAATACGCGAACGAACCGGTAGAAGATATGACGGAAGGCAAGTTCCTCGGTGATCGGCGCGGCGATCACGGAGATCAGCGCGAACCCGAAGAACGCCAGCGGCTTCAGCGTCCGGAAGAACTCCACGACGGACTGCTCCTTCGGTTCGTGTCCGACCGCCTTCAGCAGATACGTCAGCCCGGTCTGCGCGCCGAGCGTGGCGAGGACTGCCAGCACGAACACGGGGAACAGGAAGCGCAGGGAAAACTCGGGGGCCATGCTCAGGCCCATTTTATCTTTCAGCGAGTATTTCTGTTCCGTGCAAAGCGCGGCGGCCAGCACGGACAACACGACCAGGCCATCCTGGATCAGGAATTGCGCCGCCACCAGCATGTTCTTGCCCATGTGCGGCGACAGGGCTTTCACGATCTGCGCCGAGAACACGGCGTACGCGGCCCAGGTCAGCAGGATCAGCACGAACGCCGTGCAGACGAATGCGCTGCGGCGTCCGGTAAAGGTATCGTAGTTCAGTCTCATTTCGCTTCTCCAAGATGTTTTTCACGCAGATAACGCAGGAACGGCGCGGGATCCGGGACGGCGCTCCCGGTCAGGCGGCGCAGGAAATCGGACGGGGCGTACTTCGCGCCGAACCGGTAGATACGGTCGCGGAGCACGGACAGCGCATCGTGCGGCGTTTCCGGCAGGCCGTCGGCGAAAAGACGCTCCTTCAGCATCGCGCCGATCAGGTTGCCCAGCATGTACGTCGGGAAATACCCCACGCCGCCGCTGTACCAGTGGACGTCCTGCAGCACGCCTTCGCGGTCGTTCGCGGGACGGATCCCGAAATACCGCTCGAACGTGTCGTTCCAGACCGCCGGAAGGTCGTCCACGGATATTTTATCCTCGATGAGGGCCTGTTCCAGCTCCACGCGCAGGATGATGTGCAGGTTGTACGTCACCTCGTCGGACTCCGTGCGGATGAACGACGGCTGAACGAGGTTCACGGCCTTCAGGAAGGCTTCGAGCGGGACGTTCTTCAGGTTCGCGGGGAACGTGCGGACGAGGTCCGGGTAGAAATTGCGCCAGAATTCGGGCGAGCGCCCGAGGATGTTCTCCCAGAACCGCGACTGCGATTCGTGGAACGCCAGCGATGCGCCGTCGGAAAGCGGGGTCCCGGCGTATTTCCGCGCGATCCCCTGCTGGTACATCGCGTGGCCGCATTCGTGGATGCAGCTGAAAATGCAGTTCGCGGGCTCGTTGCGGCGCACGCGGGTCGTGATGCGGACGTCGTCCAGCCCGAAATCCGTGGTGAAGGGATGCGTGGAGAGGTCGAGGCGGCCGTGGGTGTAGTCGAACCCCATCGCTTCGGTCAGACGGCGGCAGAACGCCAGCTGGGCGTCCGCGTCGTAGTCGAGATGCAGGAACGAATCGTCGGGCGCGGGCTTCGCCATGATCTCGGCGAGGAGAGTTTCAAGGCCCTGTTTGAGCGGCGGGACGATCTTGTCGAGCGTTTCGGACGTGAGCCCTTCCTCGTAGTCGTCGAGCATGGCGTCGTATCGGCTCCCCGCCTCGGGGAAACAGTCGGCGTATTCGCGCTGGAGCGCCAGCAGTTTTTTCAGGGAATCGGCGCAGAGACGGAAATCCGACGCGGCGTAGGCCGCCTCCCACGCCGCCTGCGTCTCGCCGTTCTGGCGCGCGAGGCGTCCGGCAAGCTCGGCGGGGACCGCCTGTTTCTTGCGGAGATCGCGTTCGAGGCGGCGGACCAGCGCGGCTTCGTCGCTGTCCGGTTCGAAATCCATCGCGGCGGCCTCGCGGACCAGATCGGCGTAGGCCGGATCGGTCGATTTCCCGTGCACGATCACGGTCAGCGTTTCGAGCTGCTGCGCGCGCCCTGCCGCCGCGCCGGACGGCATGTAGACCTGCTGGTCCCAGCCGAGCACAGCGAGCGCCGCGTTCAGGTCGCGGATCTCGGCGCAGCGTTTCAGCAGCGGGGCCAGCCGGGGGTCCCAGGGCTGTTTCCGGCAGTCGGTCATACCCGGACTTCCTCCTCGGAGGATTTGCGGTCGGCGGCGTGCGCCTCAAGGGCGGGCTTCACGACGGTCGCGAGGTAGTCGGCGACCTGCTGGGACGCCATGCCGGTGAACGCCTCCGGCTTCAGGATTTCGTCGAAGCGGTCCGCCACGGAGGCGAAGAGCGGATCGGTCTTGAGGCGGGCGATCAGGTCGTTTTCGCCGCCGCCCTCCTTCACGGTGCGCGCGGCCTCCATGGAGTGCATGCGGATGTGCTCGTGGAGTTCCTGGCGGTCGCCGCCGGCCTTCACGGCCTCCATGATGATGTTTTCGGTGGCCATGAACGGCAGTTCGGCGCGGATGTGGGCGGCGATGACCTTCGGCCACACCTGAAGCCCGTTCGTGATGTTCGTGAGCAGCGACAGGATCACGTCCGCGGTCAGGAACGCCTCGCCGATCACGATGCGGCGGTTCGCCGAATCGTCCAGCGTGCGCTCGAACCACTGCACGGACTCCGTGAGCGCGCAGTTCAGCGGCAGGCCGATCAGGTAGCGCGCCAGCGAGCAGACGCGTTCGCTGCGCATCGGGTTGCGCTTGTACGCCATCGCGCTGGAGCCGACCTGTTTCTTGCCGAACGGCTCCTCGATCTCCTTCATGTGCGCGAGCAACCGGATGTCGTTCGCCATCTTGGACGCGCTCTGGGCGATGCCGGAGAGGACCGCCAGCACGCCGTAGTCGATCTTGCGCGTGTACGTCTGGCCGCTCAGGCACACCGGATGCTCGAATCCCATCTTCGCGGAGACCATGCGGTCGAGCTCGCGCACCTTGTCGCAGTCGCCGCCGAAAAGGTCCAGGTAGCTCGCCTGCGTCCCGGTGGTGCCCTTCGCGCCGCGGAACGGCAGTTCGTCGATGGCGCGGTCAAGCGCGGTCAGGTCGAACATGAAGTCCTGGATGTAGAGGGAGAAGCGCTTGCCGAGCGTGGTGAGCTGGGCGGGCTGGAAATGCGTGAAACCGAGCATCGGCATGGATTTGTGTTCGGCGGCGAACTTCGCGAGGTTGTCGATCAGGTCCAGCAGCTTCGAGCGCAGGATCTTCATGCCGTCGCGCATCTGGATCAGCTCGGTGTTGTCCGTCACGAAGCAGCTCGTCGCGCCCAGGTGGATGATGCCTTTCGCCTTCGGGCAGACCTCGCCGAACGTGCGGATGTGGCTCATCACGTCGTGCCGCACCTCCGCCTCGATCCGCTCCGCTTCCTCGAAGTCGATATCGTCGAGGTGCGCGCGCATTTCGTTCAGCTGCTCGTCGGTGATCGCCAGTCCAAGCGCCTGTTCGCTCTCGGCGAGCGCGAGCCAGAGACGCCGCCAGGTGGAGTGCTTCCGCTGGGGCGAGAAATTGTAGCTCATTTCCTTGCTTGCGTAACGTCCGGTCAGGGGGTTCTGATAGGTCGTGTAATCCTTCATTCTGCGAACCTTTCGTGGGGGATGCCCGTTATTTTATAATTATGGAATTGAATTTTCACAGCATTGAATATACACCATTTTTCCCGTTCTTCAACCGCGCGCGCCATTTTTCCTCAAATTTCCCCCGTTTTCTCCCAAAAAGGAAGCGCCGGACCCGGTTTCATTCGGATCCGGCACATTTGATGTCCTCTGTGGATGGGTGTCAACAAAACACCGTTTTTCACACGATGTGCGATCCCTCGAAGATGCGTTCCGAGGTAAAGTCGAGGAAGGCTCCGATAGAGGACAGTGCGGCGAATTGGGCGGAACCGTCGTCGCCGAATTTGAGCGTGATCTGTTCTGCCGCGACGCCGGAGACCTTGACGCTGTTGTCGCCGTCCATATAGGTCAGCGTTTCTGCATTCCAGTTCGCTTCACTGCCGGATGCGAACCACAGCGTGACGGTGCCTGACACGAGCTGTTCCACATTATCCACGCCCCAATTATCGCAGAAGGTGAAGACATCCTCACCACCGCCACCGTGCAAGCGGTCATTTCCAATGCCACCGGCGATCACATCATTGCCGGATGCACCGACAATGCGGTCGTTTCCAGCATCACCGAACAGGAAATTGTCGCCCTTGTTTGCCCAGATGGTATCGTTGCCTTCACCACCTCGAATCGTCAGACCTTCGCCGATGTACTCGAACCGTTGACTGGTCATGTCTACGATGTCGGCACCTGCACCAGCTCTGATTTCGTCAATTTGAGCGATACGCGACTGTTTCTCTGCAACATTCCCTGGAGACGCCGTGTAAATATCGTCCACGAATAACGTATCGCCGTTGTCATCATCCGTCATGAGCAGGATGTTCGCATCGGTCGAGCCTTCGATGATGTCCGCAAGCTTGTTCTTGCCGGAAACAGAGGCATACTCGTTCGTTCCAGCCCAATCGTTGATAGATCCGACGTGCTGCGCCAGATAACCAGATTCCCAAGTGCCGACAGCATTGGCGAAGAATACATCCGCATTACCGTCTGCATCGGACTTGATGAGTTGCGGTTTAATGTCGCTCTCGGGAGCAACGATTGGATCGCCAGTCATCCATTCACTGCTGCCATCCTGCTTAACGCGCATTTGATATGTGCCAGTCGGCATACGGAAGGCATCAAGCGAGGGTGTCGTGACCGCGAATGTGATTACATGCTCGAAGTTGTCCGGACTGTATTCGACAGTGTACGGCTTGAAGCCAGAGACAGTAAACGCATCTCCAGTTGTCACTGCGGATTCATTGCCTGCGAAGTCCACCGCCTGCACACTCCAGCTGTAGGATCCGAAGTCAGCGTTGTTCAGCACATAATTCGTGTTGCTCGTCCTGACGGAGAACACCAGATCATTGATCAAATAGGTCACGACGTACTCCTTGACTCCGGACTGATTGTCCGTGCTTCCATTCCAGAGCAACGCGACATCCTGTCCTTCGACAAACGCCCTAACACCTGCCGGATCACTTGGGGCGACCTTGTCAATATTGGAAACTGTGTAGCTGACGACCTCGGATTCATTCCCAGATGTATCTACAGCCTTGAAATAGACGGTTCCGTTTTCCCTCACGGTCACACCATCCACATATGCGGACCACTCGCCAGCCTCGCCGAGCTTGAACAGGGATTGTGCCAGTTCAACGTCATCGGCGAAATCCGCCGTCAGCACGACATCCTGATTCGTCAGTGTGGTTGTGCTCGCTTGAACATTCGACACTGTCGGAGCTGTAGTATCCGGCGGTATGGGCCCTGCGACACTCAAAAAGAGGGTTTCATCGCAAATCTGCAACGTGTAAGTGTCTTCGCCTACTTCAAACGATTCCCCGACTTTGAGCGTACCAAGGGATTTCCCCGTTGTATTCTTTACCGTAATCGTACCGTCGAATTCAGACGCTGCATCTGCAAGCCTGTAGATGCCCGTTTCCTGATTGTCTTTGACTGCAATCGTGTAGTCCGGTGTCCCCTGAATCAGCGACCAGTCACTCAACAACGCTTTTTTTTCTTCATCACTCTGTGTTAAGTCAAAAACAATAAGCGCCCCATCTTCGACCGTACATAAAGCTCCATTTTCGATATTAATCTTTCCTGTAATTATTCCACCAGCAAAGATTTTTACAGTGCCACCAATGGATACAACGAGATTATTAAGCAAACCTCCAGAAGAAACAAAAACTTGTCCACTATGTTTTATCTTAGTTTCATTCGCTACTCCACCACTAAAAACATATATGTTTCCACCGGAGTTTGCAGTTATATCATTCCCTGTTGTTGAGGAGTGAATAGTTGTAATAGCATCAGAGATGGATAAATCAGAAAAAGTATTAGAGAGAAAAGAACATGTTCCTCCTTCTTGGATATCAACAGCTCCACCATTTTCGACAAAAGATTCCCCTTTTCCCCTTTTATTTATCCTAATACGGCCACCAGCATTGACAAGGACATGATTCGCAACGCCATCATTTATCCACATGCTTCCGCCATTGTTTATTACAGTATTATTTGCTGTTCCCAACTCAATTTGAACGCTCCCACCGGAGTTAACTATGGTACTATCTGCTATTCCACCCCAGATATCAAACAAACCATTTTTATATATTTCTGTGTTAGTAGCAGTTCCACCGGAATAAACGTGAAATCCGCCCTTACTGTTGATAATTGTACTATCCGCAACTCCCCCAGAAATGCCAACCCAACCACTACTGTTGAGAATAGTTCGAGTCAACTGCCCACCAAAAACATGAATAGAACCAGAGTTAGCTATGGTATTATTTACAACACCACCAGAAGAAATAAGCATACGGCCTTTTGAAAGCGTAGTGCTATTCACAGCACCTCCGGAAGAGACAAACATATCACCACTTTTGATTGTAGTAGACAGGGCTATTCCTCCGTCAAGAACAGTCATTGTATCATTTTCAAGAATAATTCCGCTACTGACTTCGCCATTGGGAACAATGTATTCAGCCATTTTGAATTCACCATTTGTTATCTGTTATTGTTCATTTGAATTCGGAAAGAATTCGTCGTTTGCAAGTCCTTATCGAATCAAATCACATAACGACAAATGTTCCCCATCTGTCGTCTTTCTTATAAAAGCCTGTTCTGGAGTTATATTGCTTACTGGTCGTGTATAAGGAATATCTTCTGAAATTGGCGGCATAACCGCATCGTGTAAAACAACAAAGTATCTTCTATAATCGTTGCCTAAAATATAACATCGATGGAAACGAGCAAGAATTGCATGAAGAAAATCCAACAAACAGGAACTGCTTCTTAGCTGTGATACATAGTCTTCATAATTGTCCCCCTCCATTTGCGGAGTTGTTGCTACCGCTGATTGAGAATGTACAGAGGATTTTAGTTCAACAAAAACAGCAACCTTGTTGCCTTCAAATTCCGATAATAGGATATAGTCGCACTGCACGCCCCCATATCCACTAGTAAAGTATTTCATTTTTGTTTTATCCGGTTTTAGTGCCAGATAATTTGGTGTCAAATCAGAAACAAATACCCTTCTTAAAGTCGCATGTTCTCCTCGCTCTTCCAAAACAAAAGAATCAGAAGAATAATTTCTTTTTACACTATCCAAAAGGACTTTATTCAGCAAAGATATTTCTTTTGCTGTTGGCTTGATATTACTCGCCATAAAGGATCCTCCTTTGAAGCGCGTTGACCTCGCGAATAGATTCGTCAAAACTAGTAACTTCAATGCCATATTTTTGATTGATATCCATTTGCTTTACTGTACCATCTTCAGCGATATAGCATTTGACTTTTTTGGGGGATAGCAGACAATTAAGATGTTTTTTATCATAGCCCAGTTCTTTTACAATATTCTTTAACCGGGGCGATTTGGCATTGTTTAACATGATCAAAGTGTTAAGTTCGCGGATAATATAATCGCTATGAGTTGTAACAGCGACATAAATATCTGCATTCACCAGCATTGCTAGCAGTCGTGCGATTTTTCTTTGATTTTCAGGATGCAAATTCAGCTCAGGCTCGTCAATGACTAAGCATTGGGCATATTTGGATTTGTGTTTCAAATAAAAGTTAAGTTCCATTAAAGAACGTACCGAACTAGAACTTTCCAACATTGTCAATCCTGTATTTGTACCAAATGGAACAAATGTTACAATGTTGGGTTCTACTAGACGATACTCGCCTCCAACAATACTAGCAAAATATTCTAATATTTCTGGGTGTTTTTTTGCTATATACCCTTTTTCTTGAATTGCTTCATCAAAGCGGCATACGAATTCCAAATCCTTGTTCATTGGGCGGGGATGTCCGCGAAAGTCCATTTTTTGATACAATTCTTCTATTTTCTGATCAACATTTTCCTGTTTTGAAGAAACAGATCTTGAAACAACAAAATCAGTGCGAAACGCCGCTGCACCCGTCCGTTCACAGGTTATAATAAACAATTCAGGAATTGCAGTTTTCAAAACAGCAATCAAAGAGTTCGTTAAAACTTGTGTTATTACATCTTGATTCGGCAATTCATGAGCGTTGTTGTACAATGAAACATCTAAGTATTTTTTTTCTTTTTCCTTAATAACATTTATTGTACAATCCTTTAATGCAGGAATATTCCAATTGAAATGGACATATTTCATGACAGCATTTTGGCGTTTCTTTTCGACATGCAAAGAAAGCTTTGTGTTTTTGTATAAATCTTCATGAGCCGCCATTTGTCTTGCCATTTCATTTTTTATCCAAGGCGCCATAGATGATTCAATGTATTGATTAATATTGCTTAAAAATGGCTCAAGGGGGATGCTAATCTTCCCTTTTTCCAGAAGCTGTTCCGCATATTGATTATCCATGGGAACTTTCAAGTAGTAATGAATAGCATCAATATAGTTAAACGCATTATAGGTTATATATGTTTTTCCTGTATTGTTTTTTCCGCACAAAATAGTCAAATCACCGAATTCTAATTCGGCATTTTTGATTAAACCGGCATTTTGAATTGTAAATTTCATATAAAAAACTCCTTGGTATATCAAAAAGAAATCAGGCGTTGTGTGCACAATTTTTTAAATAAAACGGCAAAAATGAACTTGGCATGAGGAAACATGAAGGATAAATATGGTCCCAGTCGCTAATATACCCCCCTTCCCAGGAAAAATCAAATGGTTTTTCTGTTTTTTTAATCTTTTTCAGCTTTTTATAGTGGGAAAGGACGCGATGCGTCCCCGCTTCGCCGGGGGCGGCTTTGCCGCCTCGGTAGCCTCGCTTACGCTCGGCGACTTTTTTAGATTACTGCTGAGGCGCGAGAGGCGGAGCCTCCGCTGCGGAAGTGTTCTGCTATGCGAGAACACGAAGACCGCGGAGCGGATTATGCAATCAGGGCAGGCGCAGGCAGACGGTCTGGCGGAGGCAGAATCCGAGCAGAAAACGCCGGACCCGAGTTTTGTCGGATCCGGCGCGATTGATCATGTCGTCAGGTATGGAGATCAATCCTTCGGCAGGTTGGTGCCCCATTTTTTCATCAGGGCGTCGTACTCGGTCTGGCCGAGCGTGATGACGCCGCCGTGACGGAACCGGTACGGGAACTCCAGCCCGCGTTCGGACGGGGCGAAATCGCCCTTCGAGAGGTCGTCGCAGAAGAACGCCTTGTAGCCCTGGCCGCGCGAATAGTAGTCGATGATCATGCACCAGCGGCCGTCGGCCATGCGGAAGCATTCCGGCCCCTCGTAGCCGACGAAGTTCTTCACGGGGAATCCGGGCACGGGCTTCCATTCGCCCTCGAGCGAATCGGAGACCTCCAGGATGATGGATTTCTGCGTCTCGTCCTTGGAGAACCGGTAGAGCTTGCCGCCCTCGGACACGATGTCGGTGTCGATGATGTCGTTCGGCTTCTCGATGTAGAGTTTCGCCGGGGTGAACGTCTTGAAGTCCTTCGTGCGGGCGGAGTAGATGCGCTGGCGGTTCGAGCCGTTCAGCGTTTCGCGCGACGCCCAGAAGACGAAGAACTCTTTCTTATCGGCGTCCCAGAACGCCTCCGGGGCCCACGTGCAGCCCGCGTTCGGCACGGCGACCTCCACGCGGCGCGGCTCGCTCCAGTTCACCATGTCCTTGGACTCCCACACGATGATCGCCTTGCTGCCCGCGCGCTGGGCGCGTCCCCAGTCGCCATTGCGCCCGATGCACAGGTCGGTCGCGATGAGGTAGATCATGCCGTTGTCGGGATTGCGGACGATATACGGATCGCGCACGCCGCCTTCGCCGAGGTTGCTCTGAAGCACGGACTTCCCGCCGTTCAGCGGCTGCCACTTCGCGCCGTCCTTGCTGATGGCGAAGAAGATCTGTTCCCATTCGTTCGAGCGTTCGCCGCGGAAGTGGGCGAAGAGATAGCCCGCGGTCTTGCCGTCTCCGGCGGGCTTCGCGGCGTCATTTTTCGAGGCGGCGGCGGGGGCCGGTGCGAGCTGCGCGGGCAGTTTCCAGGTCTTCTGGTACTTCGCGACCGGCTTTTCGCCCTCCCATTCGAGCGGGAGCCAGATGTACTGGCTGGTCATCAGGTTCTGCGGCTTCCAGCTGTCCAGCATCACCACACGTTCTTCCTTGCCGTCCTTGCCCGGCACGGTGAAGCTGTGCGCCGTCTGCCCCTCGTAGGTGCGGTCAGCGCCCTGCCCGACCGCGAAATTGCCGAGTTCGCGCCACGGCCCGGTGATCTTGTCGGCGACCGCGGTACGCCCGGGGTTCGGATTCCAGCCGGTGCAGTGCGAACCGAGCAGGTAATACTTGCCGTCGTGACGGAACACGACCGGCGCTTCGTAGGATTTCCCCTCGAGGATGCGCCACCAGCGGCCGGTGAATCCGGTGTACTCGTCATTCAGCTCCACGATGTGCATGGTCTGGTTGTTCTCCGACGCGCAGAAGAGATACGCCTTGCCGTCGTCGTCCACGAACACCGTCATGTCGCGGCTTTCCTGACCGGGCTGGTAATTCTCCACGAGGCGCGCGAACTGCCGGTCGTAGGTCTGCGATTTCCCCTCGGCGTAATCCTTCAGTCCGGCGGGCAGATTGACCGGCCAGGTGCCCGGCGCGGTGCGGCCGCTGTAGAGGTGCTTGAACGGTCCGGTCGGCGAGTCGGCGATGCCGCAGCCCACGAACGCGGAGTTGTAGTTGCCGCCGGATTCCTGATGGAACCACAGCACATACTTTTTCGTTTTCGCGTTGTAGACCACCTTCGGACGCTCGATGTTCGCCCCGAACGAGAATCCGAACCCGCGGCGTCCGCCGGGCTGCTGTCCCTGCGTCTGCATGGTCGCGGAATCAAACACCAGCCCTTCGTCTTTCCAGTTGTAAAGGTCTTTCGAGCTGTACGCGTGCACCCCGGTCTTCCGGTCGCGCGTGCGGTGTTCGCCGTACCAGTAGTAGGTGTCGCCGACTTTCAGCATGCAGCCGCCGTGCGCGCTGATGTGCGCGCCGTTGTTGTCCGGCCAGACTGTGGCATGGTTCGTGAATTCGCTCAGCTTGGGGACGCTGTTCTGTGCGGACGCGGTGAACGCCGCGGCGCAGAGCATGACGGCGGCCGCGACCGCCGGACGGATGAGATTCGTGCGGAAAAACATGGAAAAAACTCCTTGTTGAAGGGGTGAAACATTCATTTTCTGAATAATAGCATAACTTACATTCCATCCGGCAAAAAAACAAGCTGGATTCTTATCTTTTTAGAAAAAAGATTTCCGAAACCCTTGTTTTTTTACATTTGAAGCGTTACTGTAAATGCACGATCATTTCATCCGATGAAAGGACAAGGTGAATGATGACAAAACGAAACATCATGCTGTTTCTCGCGTTCCTTGCCGTCTGTCTGGGCGGAACGGGATGCATGGCATGTTCGAAAGCTTCGATGAAATGGACCGGCAGAAAAGAGGTCCGGTTCAAGGACATCGAGTACGAGCTGTCTCCGGACAAGCAGGAACTCATCCTGACCTACGAACGCGAAAGAAAATGGTACGTTATCCCGCTGACATGGATATGCTTTGAGATCATGCGGGACGTGCCGCCGGCCATGACTTCCGTTCAGACATTCGAAAAACACATTTCCCTCGACCCTATGCCGGACGAACTGGCAAAGAAGTATGTGGACGTTACGGTCGATCCAGCCGCGCCGAAGAAACGTTATCACTCCCGCTGGACGGATATGCCGTATTTCGACTACCATTTTCTGCACTATGTCGTGAGGCCGAACGATCCCTTCAAAGATTTCAAGACTTATGAAGAGTTTCTGAAGGTCTATCCGCAGTTTTTATATGCGGCGACGGTTCACCCGGACGAGTTTCCGGACCTGTCCGAACCCTGGGTCCAGTCCGGCCCCAGCCCAATGATCTTCTATGGCCGCGACGGAGACCGGTATATTTACATTTCACCGGTGAGGAGCGGATGGTACGGAGTCGATTTTCCGCCCAGAGAAGACTACTCCGGATATGACAGGAAGGAGTATCTGGTCATGAAAGCCGATTCCTTCGACTGGTGCTGGAAAGTGATCTGGGCGCCGGTCGGACTCGTCGCGGACGTGGTGCTGCTGCCTGTGTCAATTCCGCTCTATTGTCTCGGGCGCATGCTTGATGGGGCTTACGGTTCGCATAGGACCAGAGTTTGGCAGGATATGCAATTCTGGGATGATATCTACCGCTGACGGACCGCCGGCACCCGGCGGCTTGAAACGACGATCAAAAGATGCCTGTCCCGGCGCGGAACCGGAACAGGCTTTTTATTCTGATTTCAAAGCATCGGATTCATCCGTCGAGCCTTTGCCGCAAAAAGGCAATAAGAACTCCAGCTCAACGGATTATAATTTTGGACTCACTGAGTCCAAAATCCTGATGCCGCCTCACTTGATTTCGTTCTGCATGGCAACGAGCTTGTCGGCGCCGTACATCTTGCGGAGTTTCGGCTTTTCGATCTTTCCGGTCGGGTTGCGCGGGACCTCGGCGAAGATGATCTTGCGCGGACGCTGGTAGCGCGGCAGGTCGAGGCAGAAATCGTTGACCTGTTCCTCGGTGAGCGTGAAGTCCGGCTTGACCTCGATGATCGCGGCGGCGATTTCGCCGAGGCGCGGATCGGGGAGACCGATGACGGCGACGTCCTTGATGGCGTTGTTGCGGCGGAGGAAGTCCTCGATCTGGACGGGATAGAGGTTTTCGCCGCCGGTGATGATGACGTCCTTCTTGCGGTCGACGAGGTAGATGAAGCCGTCCTCCTCCTTCGCCATGTCGCCGGTGTAGAGCCAGCCCTCGTCGTCGAGGACCTCCTTCGTGGCCTTTTCGTCCTTGTAATAGCAGCGCATCACGCCGTCGCCCTTCACCGCGAGCTCGCCGACCTTGCCGGGCTCGACGGGGTTGTGCTTCTCGTCGACGATTTTGGTCTGCCAGCCGTAGCCCGCCACGCCGATCGCGCCCACGTGGTCGATGTTCTCGATTCCGAGGTGCACGGCACCCGGTCCGATGGATTCGCTGAGGCCGTAGTTGGTGTCGTAGTCGTGCTTCGGGAAGACGGTCTTCCAGCGCTTGATGAGGCTGGGCGGGACCGGCTGCGCGCCGATGTGCATCAGACGCCACTGGTCGAGCTTGTAGTCCTCCAGCTTGATGTCGCCGCGGTCAATGGCGTCCAGGATGTCCTGCGCCCACGGCACGAGCAGCCAGACGACCGTGCAGTGTTCCTCGGAGACCGCGCTGATGATCCATTCAGGCTTGATGCCGCGCAGGAGCACGGCCTTGCCGCCGACCAGGAAACTGCCGAACCAGTGCATCTTCGCGCCGGTGTGGTACAGCGGCGGGATGCAGAGGAACGTGTCCTCGCGGGTCTGGCCGTGGTGCTTCTGCTCCACGATGCAGGCGTGCATGAGGCTGCGGTGTCGGTGTACGATGGCCTTCGGGAATCCGGTGGTGCCGGAGGAGAAGTAGATCGCGGCGTCCTCGTCGTCGGAGAGCGGGATCGCCGGGGACTTGCTGGAGCAGTAGGAAACGAGGTTGTAGTACGGCTCGGCGAACGACGGGCAGTCCTCGCCGACGTAGACCAGCGCCTTCACGCGCGGGATGCGTTCGCAGATGGACTCCACGCGGCCGATGAACGACGGTCCGAAGATGAGCACGTCGATGTCGGCGAGCTCGATGCAGTATTTGATCTCCTCGGCGGTGTAGCGGAAGTTCAGGGGAACGGCCATCGCGCCGCTCTTCAGCACGCCGAAGTAGATCGGGAGCCATTCGAGACAGTTCATGAGCAGGATGCCCACCCGGTTGCCCTTCTTGATGTGGCGCGTGAGCAGGAAGTTCGCCACGCGGTTCGCCTTGCGGTCGAATTCGCCCCAGGTGAGTTCGGAGCGGAACGAGTCGGTCGGGCTCGGCTCCATCAGCGAGTATTCACGCCAGGTCGTGTGGCGTTTTTCGAGTTCCTGCGGGTTGATCTCCACCAGCGCGACGTCGTCTTTGTAGAGCTGGGCGTTGCGTTCCAGAATTTCGGTGATAGGCATCGTGTTTCTTTCCGTGTGTTTGAGGGGCGCGCGGAACGCGTCCGGGGTGAAACGGCGGCAAATCGGGGTGACGCGCCGCCGCGTTGATAACGTCTTTTCACAAATATAGGACATTTTCCGGGAAATGCAAACGCAATTTAGAGGAAAAACGCGATTATGGCGGCTTTTTTCGGGGATTCGGAAGCGGACGGTCAGGAATTGAATCGGATGGCGGCCATAAGCACGTCATCGTCCGGCGGGAGCTCGCCGGAGAACCCGCGGATGGAGGATATCACGCCGTCGATCAGCGCCTGCGCGGAATCCTTTTTCGAAGCGTTCAGGCTGGAGAGCAGCATGTTCTTCGTGAAGAGCTGGCCCTCCCTGTCGCGGTACGTGAAAATGCCGTTGGAACACGTGAAGAACATGTCGTCCGGACCGAACGTGATGCTCTCCTGCCGGAATTCGACCGGATGCGCGGTCGTGAACACCGTTCCGACCGAATCGCGGAGCTGTTCGAACGAGCCGTCGGCTCTGCGCAGGAACGGCGGATAGTAGCCCGCGTTCACATAGTCGAGCCGCCGGTTCTCCGGGTCGATGAACCCGACGAAGATCGACAGAAACTGGTTTTTGAAGACCTTTTCATCCTTGAAAACCGCCATGCCGCGGTTCATCATGTCGAGCGGATCCGAGGCGGGCGGAACGCACGGCCGGAAGACGGCGCGGAACTTCATCATGCTGAGGCTGGCGGACACGCTGTCGCCGATCGCTTCGACCATGACGAATCCAGGGCGTCCGGCATCGGTCACGAAGCATTCGAAGACGTCGCTGCCCTTGTGCGACGCCAGCATGAACGACGAGACGAAGTCTATCTGCTCGAAGTTCGCGAAACGCCGCCCCGGCGCGGGGATCAGCGTGCGCTGGATGGACTTCGCCAGCTCGTTTTCGCGTTTGACGCGGCGGCGGGAATCGGTCAGGTTCTTCTTCAGTCCGCTGACCATGGTGTTGATGCCGTCGGAGAGCGCCAGGAACTCCGGATTGCTCCGCACGTTCACCGTCTGCGTCAGGTCGCCCGCGATGATTTTGTCGAGCACCCCGTTTACCTCGTAGAACCCGTCCGTCACGGTCCGCCGGATCAGGCGGTCCAGCACATAGTAGAGCAGTGCGAAGAAGACAAGGAAAAAGCCGAGAAGGAAGGCCATGGCGCGGTTGCGGGCCCCGAAAACCTCGCCTTTCGGCATCACGGCTACCGCGCGCCTCGGTTCGTCCTGGATTTGCACGCGCTGATAGAAATACGGATTGCCGCGGATGAAGACGGAATCCGGCAGAACCGGATCAAGACGGAACCCGAGCTCGGACAGGCGGCAGCCGTTTTCGGACGGGTCGCCGCTGGCGAAGACGACCGGGTCGTCGCCGTCCTCCAGCACCAGGAAACGTCCTTCATGCCCGATCGGCAGGGCCTTCATGATTTCGCGCATGAGCTCGATGTCGGAATAATCGAACACGTTGCCCGATTCGTATGCGATCTGTACGATGCCGGGCTCATCAAGGCGCGCCACGCCGGCGTACTGCACCATCACGTGGTCGATGCCGCGTTCCTGCGGGTCCTGCACCAGCTCGAACGTCTTGTCCTTCGTCGCGGGCATGAACTCCGCCGACTGTGCGGAGGAGGCCATGCGGAACCCGAGGAAGCCCGGCTCGGTCGAAGCGATCAGCACGCCCTCCCCATCGGAAACGCAGAGGGAGTCGACATTCAGCACGGAGGCAAGCTCCTTCAGGCGGGCGTCGTTCTTCAGGATCTCCGGGTCGTACTGAATGATCCGGGCGAGCATCCTCGCTTTCGCCAGAGAATCGGAATCCGTGTTTTCACGGAGCTTTTTATAGTTTTCGCGCCACTCGGTCACGTCCATGCTCAGGTCCCGCAGACGTTCCGCGATGATCGTGCGCGCCTGCCGCTTCGCCCCGACCGCCATCACCAGGGAGACGATGGTCAGCAGGGACAGCAGTCCCAGCATCATGAAGAAAAACAGTCGTGTCTGGATGATTCGTTTCATTTTCGGTGCGAAAAGATCGGACGTCGGTATATTATATGTTTCGGATAAAATAATCCAGTATTCGGTGTTTTTCAAACCGCGGGACGTTTTTTTCCGCGTTTTCGGTTGTTTTTTTTCAAAGTTGTGGTATTTTTGTGTTAGGAAAAGTGAAACAAACCAGCACGGCGGCGCCATTTCGTCCGCCGGACCAACGAAATGAGGAATCCATGACTCCCGGCATCGACAGGGCAGCATACCGCGCCATGAGCGCGGCCGAGCTCGAAGACAAGATACGGTATTACAACGCGCGCTACTGGGACGAGTCCGACCCGGCGATCAGCGACGACGATTTCGACTTCATCACGCGTCTGCTCGCGGAAAAGGACCCCGGCAACCGCCTGCTCGACCAGGTCAACGCCCCCGCCGTCGCAGCAACCGCGGACATCCGGCATGAACGCCCCATGCTCTCGCTCGACAAGGTGTACTCCCTGCCCGAACTCGTCGCCTGGCTGGAGAAGACCGTCCGCACCGCCGACGAAAAACTCCTGATCCAGCCCAAGTACGACGGCATTTCCGTGCTGTGGGAGGACGGCGTGCTTTCCACGCGCGGCGACGGGTTCACCGGGAAAGTCATCACGGACAAGGTGCCGCTGATCGACCTCGAAACGCTGTCCGGCGTGCTGCCGCTGGCGGAATACCCCGGACGCGTCCTCGGCGAACTCCTCATCCGCACGGACGACTTCAAACGCCGCTACGCCTCGATCCTGAACGCCAACGGAAAGCCGTTCAAAAACTCGCGTAACGCCATCGGCGGCATCATGAGCCTGAAGGACATCTCCGGCATGACCGCCCAGCATGCCCGCCTCACGCTCGTCGACTACGCCACCGTCTCGCGTCCCGCCACCGCCGCCGAGATCAGCCGCATCTGGCCGGACGTCCTGGAGGAGATGGAACAGCTCCCTTACCCCATGGACGGACTCGTGGTCAAGCTCGCCGACGCCGAATACGCCGAATCGCTCGGCAACACCGCCCACCATCCGCGCGGCCAGATCGCGTTCAAGTTCAGCGGCATCCGCCGCACCACCCGACTGCTCGGCGTGGAATGGAGCTTCGGCAAGAACTGCCTCACGCCCGTCGCCGAGCTGGAGCCCATCGAGATCAACGGCACGACCATCCGCCGCGCCACGCTACACAACCTCCAGAACATCCTCGACCGCGACCTGCAGATCGGCGACGCCGTGACCGTGGAGCGCGCGGGCGACGTGATCCCGTACATCGTCTCCAGCGAACCCGGTCCCGAACGCCGCAGCGCCCTCATCACGCATTGCCCCTGCTGCGGCCACGAACTCGTCCGCGACCTGCCCGAACTCCGCTGCGTGAACCCGGAATGCTTTGAGACGCGTCTCCAGCTCCTGCTTGCATCCATCCGCAGCATCGGTATCGAACACCTCGGCGAGCCGAGCCTCCGCAAGATCATGACGAAACTCAACGTCCGCACGCTTTCCGATCTCTTCAACCTCTCCGAGATCAACATTTTCTCCCAGCTCCGCGACGACGGCTTCCAGGGCACGTCCACGCAGAACCTCTACCGCGAAATTCAGGCCGCGCGCACCGTGCCCGCCTACAAGGTCCTCGCCGCGCTCAACATCAAGGGCATCGGCGCGAACATCGCGAAGACCATCCTCAAGAAACACACGTTCGCCGAACTCCGCACGCTCTCCACCGAACAGCTCGCCGAGATCAACGGCATCGGCCCGGAACGCGCCCGTGCGCTTCACGACGAGCTGATCCGGCAATCCGACGGTCTGGACGAACTCCTCGCAGCCGTCACGCTCGTGGCCTCCTCGACCGAGGAACGCCCGAAGATATGCTTCACCGGAAAGATGCCGGAAAAACGCGCCTGGTACGAATCCATCGCGAAAGCCGCGGGCTACGATCCGGTCGACTCCGTGACCGACGCCCTCGCGCTGCTCGTCGCCGCCGATCCGAATGCCTCGTCCACGAAGATCGCCGACGCGAAACGCCTCTCGGTCCCGATCCAGTCGCTCGACCTCTGGCTCGGCTCCGTGAAGAACTTCGTACCGAAGAAGGAGGAGCCGGACAAGTCCGACCAAATGACATTCGATTTCTGACCGAATAATCAAGCAAAAGCAAGGCCGGAACAGCTTTTACACTGTCCCGGCCGTTTTATTGATTTCCGTGCAAGGAATTAAAAAACAAGCCACTCGTACAGCCCGGACGCCATGCGGTTGCGCTGGCGGATGTCGAGGCGCAGGCGCTTCACCTTGACCGGTTTGAACGTAATCTCGTCCATCTTCTGTTCGGCCGCCTCGACCGGAACGAACTGCCCGTTCCCGTTGTCATAGTTGAGCGACCAGGACTGCGGCAGGGCGCATCCGCCGCCGCGCCGGCTGTCGTCGAACCAGTAAAATTTGCAGCGGGAGAGTTCGACCGGTTCCTCGAACGTGAGCATGGCCCATTCGCTGCCGCCGAGGTGCGACCAGAAATCGAAGTTTTCGATGTCGATGTCGGTCGGGTTCTGCGGGAAGAAACCGTCGTTGATCGCCGCCGGGTTCATGCCGCCGCGGGCGTAGGATACGCTCACCTTGGCCTCTTCGGACTTATTTGCCGTATATGTTGCAGCGGCGTCGGAATCGGACACCCACACGCGCATGGGCATGGAACCGCGGTTCGCCCACCAGGCGTACGGGATGGCGGTCATTTTGCCGTCCTTCGTGTCGATCTCAAGCGTCTCGATTCCGCCGCCGGGGAACAGGTCGGTGCGGAATTTCGCCTCGACCTTCGCGTCCGGCGCGACGGACCAGCGGCGCCACGGCGTTTTCACGCCCTGGTCCTTCTGCTCGAACGCAAACACGATCGGACCGCGCTCGAACGCGACCTGTCCGGCGAGGTTGCCGACTTTCTCGTTGGCCTTCACGCGACGGACTTCCATCGGCAGGTCGAGCATGACCTTGTCGCCGTTTTTCCATGTGCGGTCGATTACGGCGAACCCCTTGTCGATCTTGTAATCCGCCTTCTTCCCGTTCACCAGCAGCGTCCATTTCGCAGGCGCGGCATTCGTGTAGGCGTAGAGGTCGGACGGCACGGGATGCCCTTCGGCCCAGCCGGGGATTCGGAGCGCGAGCGCGAACTTGCCCTGCTTCACATCGGAAAGCGCGATCTCGACCTTGCCGTCCCACGGATAGCTCGTGGTCTGCGTGAATACGGCGTCGCCCGCATCGACCGTGCCCGAGCCGTACAGCAGCATGTAGATCGTGTTGTCCTTCTTCGCGCAGACATACTGCCCGAGCGAGGCGATCGTACGCATGATGTTCGGCGGGCAGCAGGCGCATCCGAACCACGCGGACCGCTCGGAGCCGGAGGATTCCAGCAGGTTCGGGTAGAAGAAGCGGTCGCCGGAGAGCGAGACGCCGGAGAACGCGCCGTTGTACATGGTGCGCTCGAACGTGTCCATGTACTTGGCGTCGCCGTACATCAGGAACATGCGGTGCGTCCAGAAGAGAAACGCCACGGCGGCGCAGGTCTCGTTGTAGCAGCGGTTCGGGAGTTCGTAGTTGTTGCCGTACGCCTCGCCGCTGCTGCGCGCTCCGCAGCCGCCGGTGAGGTGGTATTTCTTGCCGACGACGTTGTCCCAGATCTTGGTGATCGCGTCGATGTAGCGCTGGTCGCCGGAAAGCGCCGCGACGTCCGCCATGCCTGCGTACATGTAGTTGGCGCGGACGGCGTGCCCGACGGCTTCGTCCTGCTGGATGACGGGCTTGTGCGACTGGCTGTAGGGATCGCCGGGACCGTGTTTCGCCTTGTTTTCGAGGAAATGCGCGGCGAGCTTCAGCCAGCGCGGATCGCCGGTCTGGCGGTAGAGCTTCGCGAGGCCCATTTCGACGATCTGGTGGCCGGGCGCGATGCAGGGATCGTCCCCGCCGAGGTCCTTGTTCAGGAGTTCGGCGGACTTCACCGCCATGTCGAGCAGCGTGCGGTCGCCCGTCGCCTCGAAATACGCCGTGGCGCATTCGTAGAAATGCCCCAGGTTGTACGTCTCGTGGCTCAGGTTCGGGTCTTTCAGCCAGCGCTGCCGGTCGATCCAGTCATGCGCCGGGGAATCCGGGTGCATGGTGCGGAACGTGTACAGATAGCCGTCCGGTTCCTGCGCGGCCTTCACGTGCTGAATGATGTCCTCCATCTTCGCTTTCAGCTCGGGGTCCGGATTCGTCTGGAGCGAATACGACGCGCCTTCCAGGAACTTATAAATGTCCGTGTCGTCGAATGGGAACGTCGTGAGCGGGCGGTTCTGGAACGTCGTTTCGCCCGCGGCGCGGCGGCGCATGGTCTCGGCGGCGAGGTCGAAGTTCTTCAGGCGGTTGGACTCGATGCACTGCTTGAGCGCAAACGGGATCGTGACCTTGCGGTTGACGTCCTGGCGTTCCGCGAGCACGCCGGAGGTGAACCTGACCTTGGTGAACGGGACGGGATGGATCGGGTAGTCGGCTTCGGCGGCGACGGCTCCGGCGGTCATGAGCGCGGCGCTTCCGGCGAGGATCAGTTTAGCCATAGTGTGACCTGTCATGTGAATAACTCCTGGGGTATCGAAAACAATTGCAATTCAGTTTTTCAGCTAATATACCTCGTGTTCGCGGGAAATCAAGGACATCCGCCGAAGAAAACCGGAAGATGTCGGAAAAAGGTCCGGTTCCGTTACTTTTTTAAAAAAAACGCTTTCATTTTCCCTCGAACGGTGTATATTATGTAATTGCATTCTTTTCCCAAAACTGGAGTTAGATGATATGAAACATGTAAGTGTGGGAATCCTCGGATTCGGCACGGTTGGCGCCGGAGTGGCGGATTGTCTTCTGAAAAACCGCGGTCTAATCCGCGAACGGACCGGCGTGGATGTGGAACTGACCGGGATCGGCGACCTCGACACGACGACCGACCGCGGCGTCGCGGTCCCGTCCGGCATGCTGACGAGCGATACCCCGTCCGTGATCGCGAAGAGCGACATCGTGGTCGAGCTGATCGGCGGCACGACGGTCTCCCGCAAGTTCATCCTGAGCGCGCTCGAACAGGGCAAGACGGTCGTCACGGCGAACAAGGCGCTGCTGGCGGACTACGGACGCGAGATCTTCGACGCGGCGGAAGCGGGCGGCGGCACGGTCTTCTACGAAGCAAGCGTAGCGGGCGGCATCCCGATCATCAAGAGCCTGCGCGAAGGCTTCGTGGGCAACCGCATCAACCGCATCTTCGGCATCCTGAACGGCACCTGCAACTACATCTTCACCCGCATGGAACGCGAGAACCTCGGATTCGAGGAAGTCCTGAAGGACGCCCAGCGTCTCGGTTACGCCGAGGCCAATCCGTCGCTCGACATCGATGGATTCGACACCGCGCACAAGGCCGTGATCCTCGCCTCGCTCGCGTACGGCGGCTGGCACAACACCAACGAAATCTACGTGCAGGGCATCCGCGACGTCTCGCTGTCCGACATCCGCTGCGCCGACGAGCTCGGCTACAAGATCAAGCTGCTCGCCATCATCAAGCAGTGTGCCGACAGCCGCATCGAGGTGCGCGTCCATCCCACGCTCATCCCGAAGCACGCCCCGCTCGCCGGCATCTCCGACGTCTTCAACGGCGTCATGGTCAACGGCGATTTCGTCGGCGACACCCTCTTCTACGGACGCGGCGCGGGCCGCGCGGCAACAGCCAGCGCGGTCGTTTCCGATATCGCCGACGCCGCACTCAACCTCGCGGGCGGCACCCCCGCCCGCATCCCGGCCTACCGCAAGGAGGTCGAATGCGCCGGCATCGTCCCGATGGAGGAGGTCACCTCCCGCTACTATCTGCGCCTCACGGTCACGGACCGTCCCGGCGTGCTCGCGAAACTCGCCGGCATCCTGTCCGAACAGGGCGTCAGCGTTTCCCGCCTGATGCAGAACCCGGTCTCGAAAAACACGTCCGGCGAGGCGTCCATCGTCATCATCACGCACGAGGCGAAAGAATCCGCCGTCCGTCAGGCCATCGCCGCCATGGAGGCGTTCGATGCCGTCCACGGCAAGATCTGTCTGCTTCGCATTGAGGAGCTCTGAACATGAACCACACTGTTGAAAAAATCGGCGGGACCAGCATGTCCCGCTTTGGCGAGATCATGCAGAACGTCATCATCGCCGACCACACCCCCGCCGACATGTACAACCGCATCTTCGTCGTCTCCGCCTACTCCGGCATCACCAACCTCCTGCTGGAGGACAAGAAGACCGGAGCGCCCGGCGTCTACGGCCACTTCACGGCCGGCAGCGGCGAATGGCGCGACGCCCTCGCCCGCGTCCGCGAGAAGATGATCGACTACAACCAGAAGTTCGGGTTCCTCGGGCTGAACGTGAAGGAAGCAAACGCCTTCATCAACGGCAAACTCGACGACATCGGCAAGTTTCTGCAGGACCTCGAGGACATGCGTTCCTACGGGTTCATGCGTCCCGCCGACTACCTGCCCATGACCCGCGAATTCCTCGCCGCCGTCGGCGAAGTCCACAGCGCCTGGAACTCCGTCCAGATCCTGAAAGCGAACGGCGTCAACGCGCGCTTCATCGACCTCTCCGGCTGGCGCTCCACCGAGTCCCGCACGCTCGACGAGGCGATCCTCGCCGGGTTCGATGGCGTCGACTTCGCCACGGAGCTCCCGGTCGTGACGGGCTACGTGAAGTTCGACCCCGGCATCATGCTCCGGTTCGACCGCGGCTACAGCGAAATCACGTTCAGTAAGATCGCCGTGCTCACCGGAGCCCGCGAAGGCATCATCCACAAGGAGTTCCACCTGTCCACCGGCGACCCGAAGCTCATGGGCATCGACAAGGTCCAGGTCATCGGCAACACCAATTTCGATATCGCCGACCAGCTCTCCGACATGGGCATGGAGGCGATCCACTCGAAGGCCGCAAAGGAAATGGAGCTGAAGGGCATCCCGATCCGCGTCAAGAACGCGTTCGATCCGCATCACCCAGGCACCCTCATCAGCCGTGGCTACGTCTCCCCGAACCCCCGCGTCGAAATGATCTGCGGACGCGCTGACATGCTCGGCGTCGAGGTCTTCGACCCGGAAATGGTCGGCGAGCCCGGTTACGACTACCGCCTCACGAAGCACCTGGCCGACCGCGACATCGACTACATCGCCAAGACCACGAACGCGAACACGATCGCGCATTTCGTGCCGGAGAAGAGCAAGCGCCTGAACAACTGCATCGAGAGCATCCACCGCGACTTCCCGAACGCCGAGATCCACGTGACCAAGGTCGCCATCGTCTCCGTCATCGGATCCAACATGAAGATCCCCGGATTCCTCGCACGCGCGGCAAACGCGCTGTCCGCCGCCGGAGTCAACGTGCTCGCCATCGACCAGACCATCCGGCAGGTGAACATCCAGTTCGTCATCGAACGCGAGCAGTTCGAATGCGCCCAGAAGGCGCTCCACCGCGAATTCGTCGAACAACAGGCATGACGGTTTTCTTCCCCGCATAACAGGAGCCCCCCGAACATGAGCAGCCAACAGGACAGACCCGACTGGGACGAGTATTTCATGGAAATCGCGAAGGTCGTCGCGGCCCGCAGCAACTGCAGCCGCAGGCACGTCGCCGCCGTCATCGTGAAGGACAAACGCATCATCTCCACCGGCTACAACGGCACGCCGCGCGGCATCAAAAACTGCAATGAAGGCGGTTGCCCCCGCTGCAATTCCGACGCCCCGTCCGGGACCGCGCTGGAGGAATGCCTCTGCTCCCACGGCGAGGAAAACGCCATCGTCCAGGCCGCCTACCACGGCATCTCCATCAAGGGCGCCACGCTCTACACCACGTTCAGCCCGTGCCTCCTCTGCGCGAAAATGATCATCAACGGCGGCATCGCCGAAGTCGTCTTCAACGAGCATTACTCCATCGACGGCACCGCCCGCAGGATCCTGCAGGAAGCCGGCGTCATTCTCCGCGCTCTCCCCGGCAAGGAGGACAAGCCGCAGTAAAATACGAGATCGGCAGTTAGTCCGCTGTTCAAAAACTGGTCCGAAACCACTTCACCGCAACCCGGAGGAGACTTGACATTAAGCGTTTGAAAATGTTTGTCCCGATCCTCGCCGTCTCTGCCGCGCTGTTCGCCGGCACGGCATCCGCCGCTGATGAAAAAGAAGACATCCTGGCCCGTTTCGACCGTGAGCTTCTGATCGTCATGAGCGGATTCGCCGAGGCGCGCGAGTCCGCCGTTTCCTCCTCGTTCCGGCAAAGCTACATCTCCTCGCTCGACCGGTTCGTCAGCGATGCGAATTCCCTTCAAAGCATCATCACGGACCTCGGCATCGGGGAAGACCTCGCTCCGGCCACGCACGCCCGAAACATCCGCACGGCGTTCCAGGCGCCGGTCCAGACCGCGGCAGACTCCACGAATCAGAAAGACAAGAAAAAGACCAATTCCAATGTGACGAAGGCGAACGATCCGCTTTCCCGTCTGACCGGAAGATCGCTCAGCGATCAGGCCGGGGTCGGCGGCGGCTCCGCCATGGGAACGGCTTCCGCCCAGAATCAGCAGTCCTCCGCCGGGTTCTCCTTCCACATGGCGGGAAACGCCGTCCAGACGCTTTCTTCGCTCGGGTTCGCGGTCCGAAACGGCAAGTACTCGGTCTCCCCGCGTTGCCGCAACATCCTGCCCTATCTGGAGTTTAAGCGTGATGTGGAGTATTTCAACGCGTCCTACGAGAACTTCGACACGCTGCTCGGCGCCATCATCAAGGCGAAGCCGGCCGCCGCGAAGGGTCAGTATATCAAGTCCTGCGTCGTGGCCTCCACCATGGGCCCCGGCATCAAGGTCAACC